>CANBDX010000005.1 GCA_947367315.1 uncultured Bacteroidales bacterium
AAGATGGCTGACATATCTGCAAAAAGAGACCCGGTGAGCTGCATACCATCTCCCGAATCTCCTGCAAATCTAATGACAACATCCTTAGTATCAATTACCTTGTGTTGCATAGTTAGTGTTATGATTTTAAATCAAATAATCAGATTAACCATACAAATGTAAGTAATTTTCCAATACAGAGGATACAAATATTAAGTTTTTTACATAAGAAGAACCGGCACCCTGAGGTGCCGGTTCCATATATTCTGTTAAAGCCTTGTTACTTAGCTATTCCCTGTGCAGCCTGAGCCTTGGCCTGAAGCTCTGCCTGAAGAGTGGCAAGAGTCCTGCCCTCCGGAATATTGAGCTTTGCACGTGCCTCCGGAGTAAGGTCCACGCCCTGAGCCGGATCGAAATAGAGAAGTGAGTTCTTCTCGAATACGACAGAAAGGCCCTTGTCCTTTGCAATCTGGTTCACTACACTCTGAGCCTTCTCATATATAGGGGCCTGAAGCATCTGCTGAGTCTGCTGAAGCTCCTGCTGGATAGCCTGCTGGAACTCCTGGATGCGGTACTCTATCTGCTGGAGCTCTGCCGCCTTGCTCTCCTTGATAGCCTGACTCCAAGAAGCAGACTTCTGCTGGAACTGCTGAGCCTTGGTCTGATACTCCTCTACCATCGCCTGATATGTCTCCTGAGCCTCAAGGCTTGCCGCCTCTGTCTGAACGCGGGCAGAATCTGCCTCAGGCATCAACTGGATAAGCTCGGTGAAATCCACATAGCCGAAAGTGAAGTTCTGTGCCGATGCAGCGACTGAAGCTACAGCCATTGCTGCGATAAGAATGATTCTTTTCATAATCTGTTTATTGTTCTTTAATTAATAATTTCACTAGAACTGCTGGCCGATCACAAAGTGGAACTGGCTGCCTCCATTGACAGGGTCATCGAATCCCCATCCCCAATCGACTCCGAGCAGACCGATCATAGGCAGGAACACCCTCACACCGACTCCGGCAGAACGCTTGATCTGGAACGGATTGAAATCCTGGATATCAGACCAGCAGTTACCACCCTCAAGGAAGAGCAATGCGTAGATTGTGGACTGAGGCTGAAGAATCACAGGGTAGCGGAGCTCCACGGTAAATTTGTCATATACGTTACCGGCATAATAGTTTCCGGTAGAGTTGTAGGACGACATTGCGGTAGGAGTAAGAGAGTAGTTCTCATATCCTCGCAGAGATATGATCTCCGATCCATATGTATCATATCCTGACATGCCGTCACCACCGACACGGAATCCTTCGAATGGTGAATATCCCCAGTTCCTGTTATAGTAGCCGAGATATCCGAACTGCGCACGTGCCATCAGGACAAGGTCTCCGACAAGCTTGGTATATACCGCTCCCTTGAACGACCACTTATGATATTCTATCCATTTGTAGCGGTCCTCGGAGCTCTGAAGATTATAGTCGATATCCTTCCAGCTCTTCGCATATGTAGGATTTCCGTCCGTATCGAGCACACCGAGATTCTTTCTGCGCATAAGCGAGTAAGGAGGAGTCAGCTGGAGCGAGAAGCTGAAATCAGAACCCTGACGAGGATATATCTGCTGGTCAGTCGAGTTTCGTGACAGACTCAGGGTATAGCTGAGGTTGTGCGACACACCTGTGTTGAAGAGGAACTGATAAGCCCAGTTCTGAAGGTTGTATGTCTGCCAGCTGAGCTGGTTGTAAAGCACGAAATAGTTGTCAGGCCACTTCAGGCGGTTACCCAATCCCGCAGCGAATCCATATACCTCCATGAACTCATCATTGTTCAATATATTATAATATATGTACGAGTTGGTCTGTCTGGTATAGTATAGCGAGATGTTCAGGGAAGTAGGCTTCTTTCCAAAGAGCCAAGGCTCCGAGAAGCTGGCCGAGAGACTGGTGTAATATGTACCGTTGGTCTGGAATCGGAGCGAAAGATTCTGTGCGTCTCCGAGAGGTACCGGTCTCCATGCACCCTTTTCAAAGAGACGCCTTGTGGAGAAGTTGTTGAAGCTTACACCCACAGTAGCCACAAAGGTGTTACCACCCCATCCTCCTGAAAGCTCCAGCTGGCTGGATGGCTTTTCCGTAACATTATAGACAAGGTCCACAGTGTTGTTCTGCGGATTCGGAAGAATCGAGTATCCTCCCTCTCCCATGATGGCCTCCGGATCGAACTGTCCCATTGAAGCGATCTCTCGGATAGAGCGTTCGAAATCCGACTGGCTGAACAGATAGCCTGGACGTGTAAAGAGCTGCCTTCTTACAACCCTCTCGTTGGTGAGGTCGTTGCCGTTGATGACAATGTTGTTGAGTGTTGCAGGCTTGCCTTCCACAACCCGCATCTCCACATCCACCGAGTCACCCTCTACATTGAGTTCCACAGGCTGGATATTGAAGAACAGGTAACCGTTGTCACGATAAAGCTTGGAAACATCATAATCTGTCTGCTTTCCGCCTCCGAAGAGTCGCTTCTGCATCGTCACAACGTCATATACATCGCCCTTGTTGATCTTGAGGATTTCATTGAGGGTTTCCGAGCTATAGACCGAATTACCTGTCCAGTTGATGTCACGGAAATAGTATTTCTTGCCCTCGTCAATCTCGAAATCGATCTGGAGCCTGTTATCCTCGACATAATACATCGTGTCCTTCACGATCCTAGCGTCCCTGTATCCTGCCTCGCTGAAGACGGTCAGGAGGGCACGCTTGTCATTCTCGTATTCGCTTTCTATGAATTTCTTGGAATTGAAGAAGTTCTGCAGACGGTAGTCCTTGGTCTTCTTCATGGCCTTGACGAGCTTATATTCCTCGACATTGTCTGCTCCCTTGAAGGTTATCTTCTTGACTTTCACCTTCTTGCCCTTATCTATGGCAAACTGGACACGTATGGCGCTCTTGATCATCGTGTCCCTCTTGGTGTTTACATCCACCTTCACATTATGGAATCCCTTTTCCTTGAAGTAGCGCTTGATGATGTCTGTGGATGTCTTGGAAACATATTCTGAGAATTCACCTCCGCGACGAAGGTTAAGACGTTCCTGAAGGTCCTTCTGCTCTCCGTTCTTGACTCCGCTGAAGGTCCATCTGGACACACGCGGTCTCTCTATGATACGTATCTTGAAGAACGCAGTGTCGCGGGTAGGAGCGATGGAATCTATGACCATAGCCACATCCTCGAAGAACCTCTGATGCCAAAGCCTGTTCACAACAGATGACAGCGCCTCACTCGGAACCGTCACTTCCATACCTTTCTGCAGACCGGTATTCTGGAGTATCTGTTCAGAAGAGAAGTATTGGTTTCCTTCAATACTTACACCTCCAACAATATATTTCTTTGGATTATTGTAATCGACCTCTATTCCGTTGCCCTTCTGCTGCGCAAAAACGGTAACTCCGATCAGCATAAGAAGCACAAGGTGGATTATTCGTCTAACTCTCATTTCTGTTCTTTTATTCAAAACTGCAAATATACGCAATTATTTGACTTTTCCATAACGTCTGTCGCGTTTTGCATAAGTTTCAAGGGCTGCCTTGAACTCCGGCTTCCTGAAATCCGGCCACAAGGTGTCGGTAAACAGAAATTCAGAATACGCTCCCTGCCACAGAAGATAGTTGCTCAGTCTGTTTTCACCCGAAGTCCTCACGATCAGGTCCGGATCCGGAATACCCGCAGTCGCAAGATATCGTTCAAATCCTTCCACCCCCATGGACATCATCTCTTCCCTGCGCTCGGGATGGTCCGCGATTTCAAGAGCCATCTTCTTTGCTGCCTGAAGTATATCCCATTTGCCGCTGTAGCTCAGGAATATTATGAACGTCAGAGCCGTATTGGCCGCAGTGCGTGCCATGCATGCATCAATGACTTCATTAAGTTCCGGAGCCAGACGAGCCCTGTTGCCAATCACCATGAAGCGGACTCCATTGCTGTGAAGCTTATCCATTTCCGCCTCCATAGCCTTGACCATCAGAGCCATAAGAGCATCTACCTCCTCCTGGGGACGATTCCAGTTTTCCTCAGAAAACGCATATATGGAGAGATATTTCACCCCATTCTCAACCGCCGCCTCAACACAAGCCCTTACGCTTTCAACCCCCTCGAAATGCCCATAAACTCTCTCTTTTCCTCTTTCCCTTGCCCATCGTCCGTTACCATCCATTATCATGGACACGTGGACAGGGACGTTATTCATAGGTTCTGCAGCCATAATTATCTGATATTTCTGACATCTTCGCCCCAGAACAGCTTGTCTGTAAGGGCGTTTATAAAATTCGACCTGCCAAGCCTGACGCGCTTAAGCGAAAACTGTGCCATACGGATGACTACCTCGGTATCCGCCCCGACCTCCACAGTCCTGTTGTCTATCGAGAATTCGAATCTGCCGTCCCTGGAATGCATCTTAAGCGACACTTCAGAAGAATCAGGCACCACAAGAGGACGCACATTGAGGTTATGAGGAGCAATAGGAGACATTATGAGCACCCTGGATTCAGGAAGGACTATCGGTCCGCCGACACTAAGAGAATATGCAGTAGAGCCAGAACTTGTGGAAATGACCAGCCCGTCAGCCCAGTAAGTAGGTAAAAGAACTCCGTTCAATGTGACATCCACCCCGAGCATGGCGGCGCCGCTACGTCTGACAGTCATCTCGTTCAAAGCATAGGGATAGGCATCTATGAGCGGATTGCCTGTAGACACTTCTGCATGAAGCAATGACCTGTCCTCTATGACATATTCACCCTTCAGAAGCGCCTCAGCCACATCTTCAGGACGGTTTTCGGAAAGAAAGCCCATCCTTCCGAGATTGACACCGACAACAGGTATGCCGCTGTCCGCCACAAGCATTGCAACAGAGAGGTAGGTACCGTCACCTCCAACGCTCATCACAAAATCAGTATCCTTCAGCATATCCTCCCTGGAGACAAGACCATATACGTCGCAGCCGGCCTCACGCAGCTCTTCCGAGAGAGTGAGAATCCGAGGGTCTGACTTCAGTTCCTCCTTTCCGATATATACAGCTATCTTCATAACACGACAAGCAAAACAGACTTCAAAAATAGCACTTAATTCTTTAAAATTGAACTTTAATGTTTATTTTTGTGTCTTGTAAACACCAAAACATATTTGTAAATGACAAGATTAAGTGTCAATATAAACAAGATAGCGACCATACGCAATGCCCGAGGCGGCAATATGCCGGACGTGACAGCCGCCGCAATTGCATGCGAGAGATTCGGAGCAGAAGGCATCACCGTACACCCGAGACCGGACGAGAGACATATAAGATACTCTGACGTGCGCGAACTCAAGCCACTGATAACCACTGAGTTCAATATCGAAGGCAATCCCATCCCATCATTCATGGACCTCGTTCTTGAAACAGTCCCGACGCAGGTCACCCTCGTACCGGACGCCCATGACGCCATCACTTCAGATGCCGGATGGAACACCATCGCCCACAGGGAGTTCCTGACCGAAGTGTGCACCCGGTTCAAAAGGAAAGGCATAAGGACATCCATATTCATTGACCCGATACCGGAAATGGCGGAAGCTGCCGCTCTATGTGGATGCGACAGGGTAGAACTTTATACCGAGTCATACGCCAGAGGATACCGCAACGGCAGAGAGGATGCGATCGCACCGTTCATACAGACTGCTGAAGCTGCCAGGGCATGCGGTCTTGAAGTAAACGCAGGGCATGACCTCAATCTGGAAAATCTCGAATACTTCATAAGATGCATTCCCTGGACTGCCGAAGTCTCCATCGGACATGCGATAATATGCGACTCACTCTATATGGGACTGGAGAAAACAATACAGGAGTATTTGTCCAAGGTAAGGATTTTTTAACTATATTTGCATTTTGTGCGCGCAAATCCCGCACATACGGTACGAAACAAACAATAAAATCAGAACAATAAAATGAAAAACACATCACTTGTACTCAGCATCGTATCACTGATCGCTGTAGTTGTATTCGGAATCCTATTCCTCACCAAAGACGGCAAGAGCGCAGCTGGTCCACAGGCCGGAGATCAGACTGAAGTTTCAGCCAGCAAGGGCGATATCGTCTACATCGACCTCGACAGAATCCTCATGGAGTATGACATGGCTAATGACCTCAGGTCGGTAGTGGAGACCAAGGTTCAGAACATTCAGGCTGAGGTTACCAGAAGGGGCAAGAAGCTCGAGAATGACGTGAAGGCATTCCAGGAGAAGATAGACAAGGGTCTCATGACGCGTTCAGTAGCTGAAGTACAGGGACAGAAACTCCAGCAGCAGGAAGCCGAGTTCAACAACTACGCAGCCCAGAAGCAGGCTGAGATCCAGGAGGAACAGGTAGTGATGATGAACCAGCTCGGTGACGCGATAAAGACTTTCCTCGACAAGTACAATGCAGAGAAGAAATATGCGATGATCATCACCAACAACGGAGGTGCTCCTGTCATTACTGCAGACGAGGCTCTCAACATCACAGAAGATGTGCTTGCTGGTCTTAACGACGCATACATCAAGACAAAGAACGAGAAAAAGTAAGAATCATTGAAGATAGCGATACTGTCCTGTTTCTATCCCTACAGAGGAGGTATTTCTCAGTTTAACGCATGCCTTTACGGTGAACTGAGCAAGACGCATGATGTCAAGGCATTCAATTTCAGACGTCAGTACCCCGAATTCCTTTTCCCGGGAAAGACACAATTTGTGACAGCAGACGATGAGGCCGTACCGGTGGAGAGCGAATCTCTGCTGGATACGGCCAATCCTTTTTCATACATCAGCACCTACAGGGCAATCCGCGACTGGAAGCCGGATGTGCTGATAGTCAGATACTGGATGTCTTACTTCGGCCCTTCGCTTGGATACATCACAAGAAAGATGAAGAAGCATTGCAAGGTCATCTCGATTCTTGACAATGTAATCCCACATGAGCCGAGATTCTTCGACACTCCCCTGACTAAATATTTCCTTACAGGAAGCACAGGCTCCGTGACCCTATGCGAAGCTGTCTCAAAGGATCTGGTCAAGATCAAGCAGGACGCAGTGTTCACTGTGATACAGCACCCGCTGTACTCCCATTTCGGAGAAAAGAAGACCAGACAGGAAGCGGAGGCGAAACTCGGACTGAAACCTGGAAAGAAGAACCTGCTCTTCTTCGGTCTCATAAGGTCATACAAAGGACTTGACATACTTCTGGAAGCCTTCGGAATGCTTCCTGACGACTACCAGCTGATTATTGCCGGTGAGCCCTACGGCTCTTTTGACAAGTATCAGCAGATAATAGACAGACTTCCGGGCAAGGACCGGATATTCATGGACCTCAGATATATTAAGGACTCGGAGGTCACAGATTATTTCTCTGCCGCAGATCTGGCTGTGCTTCCATACAGAAGCGCGACCCAGAGCGGCATAAGTTCAGTCTCCTACCACTTTGAAGTACCGATGGTCGTTACAGACGTGGGAGGACTAAAGGAGACCATCGGAGACCGCGGCACCGGTCTCGTAGCTCCGGAGGGCACTCCGGAAGCCATATGCAAGGAGATACTGAGCTATTTCAGCGACCCTGCAATAGCTCAGGAATGCATCAGATGCATCGGAATCGAAAAGGACAGGCTTTCATGGAAAGGATTCGCCGAGAAACTGCTCGGATTCATTGAAAAGCTTTAAAAATATACAGGACATGAAAAGAAACATAATACCGGCACTGCTCTCCATAATGCTTTCGCTTGGATTATATATCCCGACATATTCACAGGAGTACGCACCTGTTCCGGTGACCATATCTACAGAGAAAGTGAAGGCCGCGGACGGCACGGTATGCTACTCGCATATCGTACGTGAAAGGCAGACCCTCTACTCAATCAGCAAGGCATATAATGTCACTATTGAAGACATCTATAAATATAATCCGAGACTCGAGGAAAGCGGACTCAAGAAAAATGTGATTATACTTGTCCCGATGGCAGAAACTCCTCAGCAGGAGACGGTTACGCAAGAGGTGGTTCTTCCGGAAGAGAAAACGGCAATAACCGGTCCTATCAAGGAAGAGGTGACCGTAACTGCAGGACAGCCAAAGGAAACCATACGGGAGCCTATCATCCACGTAAGGAAATGGACAGAGGACCTCGATGCGATTGCCGAGAAGTACGGAGTCACAGTTGAAGCCCTGATGAAAGCCAATGGCCTCAAGACCCGGAAGCTGAAAAGAAGGCAGAAGCTCATCATACCGGTAATTGAGGAAATCCAGCCGGAGGAAGTTCCGGAGCCGGTAGCAGAACCCCAGAAGGACAGTATTCAGATAACCGCAACATCTCAGAAGGAAGAGGAGAAGAAGCCGCGGTTTCTGTTCCCTAAGAGCAAGGTAAAGGCATCCATGCTCCTTCCGCTGACAACTGCCGAAGGAAATCCGAGCAAGATCGGAATGAACTTTTACTGCGGTGCACTGCTGGCAGTGCGTGACCTTGGTGATGGAGGTATAAATACAGAACTAACAGTACATGACATCACTGCTGCAGGCATAAGCGGAGACATGGTGAAAGGAAGCGACGTGGTAATAGGCCCTATATCGACCGGAGACATAAGCAGACTTCTTGCAGAAGCAGGTAACATAAAGATAGTATCCCCGCTCGACATGAGGGCTGAGACTCTTGTCAGCAGCAATCCCAACCTGACCCAGACCCGCACGCCGACGAAATATCAGTATATCGACCTGGTGAATTGGGTCGCTGAGGACATGTCCCCACAGGACAGCATCATACTCATCAGCGAGACAAGCGGCAGAATCAACGATATAGCCATCCAGATGAAGGCCGCTCTTGACTCTGCAGGTATCGGATACAATACATTCTCATACAACATCCTTGAAGGCAGAGACATAACCGAACCGCTCACGGCACTCACCACAATGGAAGGAACCACCAGGGTGCTTATCGCCTCGGACAGCGAAGCCTTTGTAAATGACGTTGTAAGAAACATCAATCTCCTGATATACAACAATATTCCTCTTGTAATATATGCTCCCGGAAAGACACGGAGCTTCGAGACCATCGAAGTGGACCACTTCCACAAGGCATACATGCATCTGAGCATCGCGGATTATATCGACTATAACTCTCCTGAAGTCAAGGAATTCATAAAGAAATACCGCGCCCTTTACAATACCGAACCGGACTCCTTTGCATTCCAGGGATATGACGTGACATCGTATTTCATCAGCCTTTGCCAGAAGTATGGAAGCGACTGGCCTGAGATGCTTGAAACATCAGGGAAGGAAATGTTGCAGGGCACATTCCGTTTCGTCAAGGACGGAGAAGGCGGATACATAAATACCGCTACAAGAAGAATCGTATTTGAAAACGGATATTCGGTATCAAAGATCAGATAGAAGTGACTGAGCATTGGCAATAGCGGCATCCGTAAGTGTGGAACCGCTCAGCATACGCGCAATCTCAAGGACTCTCTCCTGGCGGGAGAGTCTTTTTATTGTAGATACTGCCTTTGAGGAAACAGGATCGATCTCCTTTGAAACCATATAATGCGCAGAACCCTTGGCGGCTACCTGCGGAAGATGGGTAATGGCGAATACCTGCATATATGCTCCCATATCGCATATCATAGAACCCATCCTGTCGGCCACGCTGCCTGAGACACCCGTATCTATTTCGTCGAATATCATCGTAGGCATATTGGTATACTTAGCCCTCATGGCCTTAAGGGCAAGCATGATTCGGGAAAGTTCTCCTCCGGAAGCGCACTTAGCCACTTCCACGGCATTCCGGCCCGATGCAGAGAAACGGAATGTCACGGAATCCTTGCCTGATGCAGACACCGGGACAGAAGTCAGCTCTACCTCAAAGACAGCATACGGAAGTTCAAGCCCGCGTATTGACTCTGTCATGGCGGAAGCAAAGTTCAGGGCAGCAGATGAGCGGAACTCGTGCAGCTTGTCGGCTGCACGGTCAAGATCCTCCGACACTGAAGCGATCTCAGCTTTGAGAGAATCGCGTCTTTCCTCAAGTCTGGTAGAATCAAAAAGAGCCTCGGAGAGCCTGTCACGAAGGGCGATAAGCTCTGCCTCATTCAGGCATGCATGCTTCTGCATAAGCCCGTAGAGCAAGGACATCCTGTTCTCTACAGTCTCAAGGCGTTCTTCAGAAAGATCCGTACGGGAATTCATCGAAGCGATCTCGCACAGGACATCATCCAGTTCCCGCCTGCATGAGTCCACTCTGTCAGCAAGTTCTGATGCAGCAGGAACGTAACGTGCAACTTTTGTCAAGGATCTGCCGGCCTCCTTGAGAGCCGAATCTATGGAAAGGATCTCTCCCTGCGATGAAGCTGCAGTAAAATATTCCTCTGCAGCAGAAAGCGAGTTCTTGATTTCCTCTGCATTCGCAAGCTGCTTCTGTTCTTCCTCGAGTTCGGCAAGTTCCCCATCCCGCAGGGCAGCCGCATCAAGCTGACGGAACTGCGCTTCATTATAGTCCTTTTCGGCAGCTATCCTTGCGATGTTCTCATCAAGAGACCTGAGTTCCGAGCGAAGCGATGCAAGCCTGCGGTAAAGATCCGCACATTCCTGTCTGAGAGAAATGCATCCTGCATAATGGTCCAGGGTCTCAAGCTGGAAACCACGGTCCGAAAGCATCATTGTCTGATGCTGGGAGTGGATGTCCACCAGACGGTCAGCCACATCCTGAAGCACAGACAAAGGCACAGGAGAGTCATTCATAAAAGCCCTTGAACGGCCTGAACGGTTTACGACGCGCCTTACGATAAGGTGGCCCTCATCCCATTCCACATCATTTCCCTCAAGCATGTTCCGAAGATCAGCATCTGAGGGATCCATCTCGAATTCCGCCTCAACGACGCAATTGTCTGCATTCTCCGAAACCATCGAAGCATCTGCCTTGGAGCCCATCACAAGCGATAATGCGCCAAGTAGTATGGACTTTCCGGCACCGGTCTGTCCGGTAATAATAATCAGACCCTCCGGAAAATCAATCTCCAGAGAGTCTATCAATACAAAGTTCCTTACCAGAAGCCGGCTAAGCATATGCTATTCCTCGTCCTGCTTTGCCATTCTGTATGAAATGCCGCCTTCCTTGAACTCCTCGATAGCCACGAGGCTTGGCTTAGGCTGCCTTTCGTAATATTTTGAAATCTCGATCTGCTCGCGGTTCTCGAATACCTCCTCCATGGTGTCGCGGTCGTTCTTGAAGTCCTCAAGCTTTCTTGTAAGTTCCTTCTTCTCTGCGATAGCGATCTGGTTGGCCCTCTTTGCGAGGATCACCACTGTCTCATAAATGTTTCCTGTAGGAGCTGCGAGATCATTGAGGTCTCTGGTCTGTGTGTTTACCGGTGTTTTCTTGTTTGCCATTTTCTTTCTAATTCAAGTTTCGCAAGTTCTAAGTTGTTGATAATCCCAAGATTTATACGGCTTGCGAAAGTTAAGTTTCTAATAACTATATGGTGCGGGAAACAATCCCCTCCATTTTATTATACCCCCGTATCAGGACAGGGTTTCAAAAATTTTTCTACTTTTTAGAATCTTTCTGGAGCTTTTTCCTCTCCTTTGCGAATTCCTTCTCGGTCATCTCTTCATCTTCAGTCTCCACGACATTCTTTCCGAGAGCCTTCTGAGCCTTTCGATAGACCGTATCCAGTTCCTTCCTGTAGTGGGATTCTGGAATCTCACCTATAAAGTTCAGGTAGTCATCCACAAACACAAGATATCTTTCCTTCTGCTTCGCAGAAACACTGAGTCTTGCATAATTATATGAAGACATCGCTATATAATAAAGGATATCCTCTCGGTACACATTCTCAGCATCATCCTTCAGAACGTTGCGGAACGCCACACGCGAAGCAAGGTAGTCTTCCATCTTATAATAAAGAAGAGCGCCTTCATAAGCCTTCCTGTCCAGACGTCCGCCCAGATCCACAAGCATGTCACGGCATTCCTGCATATGTGTCGTGTTAGGGAACTCAAGGATATATTCCGAAATCTCGTTCATCGCCTTGTAGGTAGGAGTCTGGTCAAGCTCATAACGGAGGGTCTGACGGTAGAGGCAGTCAATGCGAAGATATCGCGCCTCAGAAGCAAACGGACTTCTCGGATAACTTTCAAGGAATCTCTCGAAGTTGGTCTCCGCAGTGTAGTAATCCTTGAACTTATAGTTGCTCAGTCCCCAGTAATACTTCACCGTGTCGTCACGTTCAGTACCGTCAGTAAGGACAGAAAGCGACTCGAACAAAGCAGCTGACTTAGAGAACTTGTTGTCATTGAAATATTTGAACGCAGCCTCATACTTGGCGTCCGCATCATTGCTGTTGAGCAGGGCCTCGTACTCGGTCTTGCATGAGCACACAGCCATCAAGGCCATCATCGACAGAATAAAGTTCCTTAATTTCATAGTTCTTACTTCATTTTCAAGAATTTCTCGGCATCAAGTGCAGCACGGCATCCTGATGCCGCTGCCGTAATAGCCTGCCTGTAGAGAGGATCCTGTACATCTCCTGCTGCAAACACACCCTCCACATTTGTCTTTGAGGTACGGCCGTCTGTGATGATATAGCCTTCCTTATCCACGTTTACCCACTGGCTGAACAGTTCGGAATTCGGGTGATGTCCTATCGCCAGGAAAAATCCGTCCACCGCGATATCAAAAACCTCGCCATCCTTTCTCACGAGTCTTGCTCCGGTGACTCCATACTCGTCGCCGAGTACCTCCTGTGTGTTGCAGTTCCAGAGAATCTCGATGTTCTCTGTAGCCCTTACACGCTCCTGCATCGCCTCTGAAGCCCTGAGTACGTCGCGACGCACGATCATATATACCTTCCTGCAGAGACCTGCAAGATATGTAGCCTCCTCACATGCGGTATCACCGCCTCCTACCACTGCCACAGTCTTCTTCCTGTAGAAGAAGCCGTCGCATGTAGCGCAGGCAGAGACTCCCAGACCTCTGTACTTGATCTCAGAAGGGAGTCCCAGGTACTTTGCCGTAGCTCCTGTTGCAATAATCAGTGTCTCGGCCTCTATTTCCTTCTCTCCGTCAATCATAATCCTGAAAGGACGCTGCGACAGGTCGGCCGAAGTAACCGCACCGTTGCGCAGGTCGGCCCCAAGACGAGCGGCCTGTGCCCTCATTGTGGACATGAGCTCCTGGCCATTGATTCCGTTCTCGAAGCCAGGATAATTCTCTATATCTGTTGTAGTCGTAAGCTGTCCGCCCGGCTGCACACCCTCATAAAGCACAGGAGCGATATCCGCTCTTGAAGCATAGATTGCAGCGGTATATCCGGCAGGACCGCCTCCGACTATAAGACATTTTACTGTTTCCATAATCCGTTATATTTTCATCAACCCGCAAATATAATCATTTTCCCGGAATTATCAGACTTTCATCAGATAAGGCTTCGCCTTTCTGTAAATCCAGCCAAGAAGGCAGTCCGGCATGATCACGCAGAGCGGCTTGAATATCTTGTTGAGCAGACCGGGCATCACTCCCCTGCGCCTTCTGAATGTAGCTTTCAGCGCCTTGTCCACCGCCTTCTCCGGACGTATCATCACGGCAAGTGCGCGGGCAAGCTTTCTTAAGCTATCCTTAAGTGGAATAAGAGGCGTGTCCACCGCTCCGAAATATGCATTGGTCACGCTTACCCCTGTCTTCTGGCACTCGATTCTGAGTTCACGTGAATAATCCTTCACAAAGCGTTTGGTTGCACCGTACATTCCGATACCCGGCCACATCATCCACGATGCGAGCGACGATATGTTAAGGACATAGCCACACCCTCTTTCCTTCATTCCTCCTACAAACTTCCTGCAGAGCATCAGCGGAGTTGTCATATGGACGGCCATAATCAGATGAAGCATGCGTTCGGAAGTCTCGGCAATTCCCTGACAATACATGATTCCGGCATTATTCACCAATACTTCCACCTCACATCCTTCTTCAGTCACCTTGTCATACAGCGTATCGGCAGCTTCCTTCAACGACAGGTCCTGCACCATAGGGATGGCCCTGAAGAGTGACTTGGACGCTTCCGGGATGCTTTCCGATGCAGCCACCTGATCATTTACGATACGCATAGTTTCATCGAGGCCGGCCCGGTTGATATCAATTCCTACAATATTGTATCCCATCTGTGCGAGTCTCTGGCAATATATGCGTCCCATGCCGGATGCGGCACCTGTGACAAGGGCATATCTTTCGAATCCTTTGAACCTGTTTTTCTTCATGTGTGTGCAACTTTTCAAAACGGGCGCAAAATTACCACATTAAAACGATATTTGAAATTATATTTTTTTATCAAGCCTGCTATTTGCTTACCGCTTGTGCTGCAAATCTTATAAATACTGCTGTTTTGGTGACAGCTTATGCGGCTTTCGCCATTTCAGACCCAAGCGGTAAAGTGTTATACGGCCGGGGCATGTGAGCAAGTGAAGCATAACCCATGCTCCCAGCGGAACGAGCCACATGCTCCGGCCGCAGCATATATACTGCACGGATTGCGGACAATCATATTTAATTTAGAAAATTTCAAATTTATTTGGAGGGTTGGAGGCAAATGCATATCTTTGCACCAGATAATTAAAGACATATGAACAACACGCACAAATGTCCGAACCTTGAAGAATTCAAGGAAATCCTGCACAAGCACTCTCTGAAGGCCACCCCACAAAGGCTGGCTGTCCATGAGGCAATGATGTCTCTCGGACACGCATGCGCAGACATGGTCACTGAAGCGATCAAGGAGAAAGGCCATGCGAAAGTGACCGTAGCATCGGTATATAACATACTTACGCACATGGCTATGCTTGGCGTCTACCATTACAGGATGAGCGCCAACAACAAGATGTATTTCGATGTGAATACATTCAAGCATATCCACTTCTACGACCATGAGAACCACACGTTCAGGGACGTGATAGACGACGAGCTGGTGCGTCTGATAGAGTCTCACCTGAGCCGCAAGAGAGTCAAGGGCTACAAGATTGAAGGATTCGACATCCAGCTGATCGGAAAGCCGTCAAGAAAAAAATACCTGATCTGAGCGATCAGGTATTTTTCATATATGGACTGTGCGGTTCCCTACAGGGATTTCTTTCCTGCCTTTATGATGCAGAACACAAGCAGAGCCAAAGCCACAGATATTCCTGCTGCGTAGGCGATTACCGGTTCAAGATGGAGCCCTCCGTTCTTGAAAGGAGCCATCAGGAAATAGCTCACACACACAAATGTCAGGAATGTGGCAGGTATCGAGCACATCCAGTGAGGCTTGCTTCTGGTGATCAGATATGCGGCACCTGTCCACAGCACCAATGTAGCAAGAAGCTGGTTACCTATGCCCACATAATTCCACACCGTAGAGAAATTCATCTTGCAGCAGAAGAACGCGACGATAAAGATCGGGATGCTGATCATCAGACGCTTTGCGATAGGCTTCTGATCGCTCTTGAAGAAATCCGCAAGCGTAAGACGGAGACTGCGGAATGCGGTGTCTCCGGAAGTGATCGGACATACGACAACTCCGACAACAGCAATCACGGCACCGACCTGTCCAAGCCAGCTTTTGCATATCTGATCCACTGCTATTGCAGGAGTGAGGCCATGGTTCTGCATTGCATCGTTCAGTCCCTCCGGTCCTCCGAAGTATGCTATCGCAGCAGTAGCCCATACCATAGCCACGATTCCTTCAGCAATCATGGCTCCGTAGAACACAGGGCGTGCATGCTTCTCATTCTTGAGGCAGCGAGCCATCAGAGGAGACTGTGTCGAGTGGAATCCGGAAATGGCTCCACATGAAACCACAATGAAGAGCATCGGCACGAGGATGTTGTCTGCCGGGTCGAAATGCCAGTTCTTCAACGTAGCGGGAGTCAGTTCGATCATCTCATGTGCCCCGGTGATGTCTCCGGCTATGAGCATGACGCCTACACCCACTGCCATGAACAGCAGCGCAGCTCCCATGAAAGGGTATATAGTTCCGATGATCTTATCGATAGGAAGAAGGGTTGCCAGAAGATAATAGGCGAAGATGATGTAGAGCCATACCTCCTTGTTCAATCCGGTAAGATTCTGCATCAGGTCTGCAGGACCGGTCACGAACGACACGCCAACAGCCAGAAGCAGGAAGCCGACTACCACATTCATGACCGTCTTCATGCCCTTTCCGAGATACCTTGCAGTAATGTCCGGCATATTGGCTCCGGAATTTCTCAATGACATCATGCCGGCGAAGAAGTCATGCACCGCTCCCGCGAATATGCATCCGACAACAATCCAGATATATGCCGCCGGTCCATATGCGGCTCCCATGATGGCGCCGAAGATCGGGCCCAGACCTGCGATGTTGAGGAACTGGATCACAAAGACCCTCCATGTGGACATCGGCTGATAGTCCACCCCGTCCTGAAGTTCATAAGCCGGAGTCTTTCGAGACGGATCGGAACCGAAGAAACGGTCCACGAACTTTCCATAAAGGAAATAGCCTGCAACGAGCAGGAGTACAGATACTATAAAAGTTATCATTACAAGTTAGTTTGCGCAAATTTATCTTGTTTTATCGGGAAATGCAACGAATATGATGATTTGTGCATCTTATATCCCGCTAAACAAAAGACAAACATGAGAATTTTTAAAATAACCACTCTTCTGGCAGCCATAGCTGCCTTGACTATCGCTGTTTCCTGCGAGGAGGACACAACACTCAGATACGGCAATGTGACAATGGGAAACATTTCCGAGGGCACATTCACAAGCGATCAGGGAAATGTCTTCAACGTAGTGGAGCAGACATGCGCCGGAGACCTTTCCGAGCATGAGAGATCGCTCATCATCTGCGATGTTCTCCAGCAGGCCGGGGAAAACATCTACGACATCCGTCTCCACAGGATCGAGAAAGTGCTCACCAAGCCATCGGTACCACAGTCCGAAGCCACCGAGGAAATGCTGGTTGAAGACCCTGTCGAGATTTATGACGCCTGGTGTGCAGGAGGTTATCTAAACATGTATATCGTATTCTATGTAAAGCAGGAAAGCGAGACTGCTCATTTCATTAATCTGATAAGGGACGAAAGCGTATCCGAAGATGGAAAATATTCCTTCACCCTCAGGCACAATGCCTACGGAGAAGTGCTTTCGGAAGCAAATTCACGAATGCTGCTTGCCGGAGCGTATGTCAGCTTCCCGCTTACGGAACTGATCAAGGAAAACGAAGCGGAAATCACGCTCAAGTGGAAATGGTACGCACAGGAGGGAGCAGACTCGGATGAACTCAAGGACTATAAAGGTATAGTAGGCTGGAAAGCCACCGGTTTTCAGCACACTCCATCCTCAAAAGCAGTAAGACGAAATATAGCCAGCATAAACTGATATAATACAAGCTCAGAAGAAAGGCCTGTCAGGACAATATCCCGGCAGGCCTTTCCGCTTCATAATATCTGATATCCATATTACGGCTGGACGAAAGCGAGGATTTCGCCTTTGACTACCATGTCACCCTGGCCGGCACAGACTGCAACTATGCGGCCTGATACTGCCGGAGTCACATCCTCGAATCCGTAGTAGGTCTGGATGTAGCTCATCGGCTTGCCGGCTTCGACTTCAGAACCGGCCACAGGAGCAGAAGAAGAATCATCCACATCGAACTGCCACATCAGCTGTCCCTTGACAGGGGCCTGTACCGGCACCGCCGCAGGATATTTCTTCACGATTTCATCCACATCGAACTTAGGCATCTCCACAACCGGACGTTCCACAACTATCGGCGCACCGGCTTTCGCCTTAGCCGCCTCCAGATCCGCATGGAAGCGCTCCTTCGCCAGGCCGCTCTTATAATCGCGGTACTGACGTTCGTGCATAGCGAACTCAAAGAGTTCCTCTTCATCCTGGCCTACATCCCATCCTTCTTCCTTCATCATCCGGCGGAACTTCTCAAGTTCGTCCGGGAATGCCTCCTGAGGAGTACCGGCATAGAACTCAAGTCCCTTCTGCTTAGCCAGTTCCACAATCTCCGGAGCGAGAGGTCCAGGGAGAGTACCCATCTTGCCGAGAATCATGTTCCACGTATCCTTATCTATAGTAGTCCAGCGAGGCTGGCCCTTGAGAGTGTTCATTAGGTTCATCAGGGCGGTGTTCTTCACATACTGGCTGAACGGAGTCACGAGAGGCGGATAACCCAGACGTGGCCATACGTATTCAACCTCCTGGAAGAGCATCACCATAAGCTGGTCAAGAGACAGTTCTGCCTTGCCCTGAGCACGCAGGGAGGCATTTATCGCACCATGGAAACCCTTAAGATCCGCCATCATCGAGCCCATCATTCCTCCCGGAAGCCCGCAGCCTACAAGCAGAGAACTCATATGCGAGTTGTTCGGATCTATCCAATAGCCGAGGAACTCATCTATGAATTTCTGGGTAAGCGCACGCACGTCCATATAGGCATTCATATTGAGATCCTTCACCTTGAATCCGTCAGCCTTGAGCATCTCGCGGATAGTGATCACATCCGGATGCACCTTGCCCCACGACAAAGGCTCTACAGCGACATCCAGATAATCCGCCCCTGCACGAGCCACTTCAAGCATCGAAGCAGGCGAGAAGCCCGGTCCGCAATGGCCATGATACTGTACTGCAATATGAGGATATTTCTTCTTTATCCTGCCTGTAAGTTCGGCAAGGAAGGTAGGTCGGCCTACACCCGCCATATCCTTGAGGCAGATTTCGTCGCAGCCGTATTCAACCACTTTATCCACCACTCCCATATAATAATCAACGGTATGGACAGGTGAATTCGTGATTGAAAGCGCCACCTGGGAGATCATCCCTGCCTTCTTCGCATATTCGACACTGAGACGGAGGTTACGATGATCGTTCAGTCCGCAGAACGAGCGGGAAATGTCCGTGCCCTGAGCCTTCTTTACCTTATACATAAGCTCACGCACGTCTGCCGGCACAGGGTTCATGCGGAGGGCATTGAGACCACGTTCAAGCATATGGGTCTGGATGCCGGCTTCATGGAAAGGCGCCGTCCACTCGCGGACCGCCTTGTTCGGATTCTCACCGAAAAGCAGATTCACCTGTTCGAATGCGCCTCCGTTTGTCTCCACGCGATCAAAGCATCCCATGTCGATTATAGCCGGAGCGACCTCCTTAAGCTGGGCGACAGTCGGCACATATCGGCCCGAAGACTGCCACATGTCTCTATAAACAAGAGAAAATTTTATTTCACGTCCCATTGTCGTAACAAATGTTATGTGACAAACTTACACAAAATATGTGGATTTCACGATGTTTGGAGACGAAAAAATTAAAAGGTTCGTATATTTGTAATTGAAACAACTTCCAGAATCGTGAAAAAAAGACATTCCTACATCCTCATCCCGGTCGTGACGGCGCTGATAATGTGTCTTACCGGATGCTCCAACATTCAGAAAGTCAAAGAGATACGCGTAACATCCCTAATGATTGAAAAAATCAGTCCTGCAGGCCTCCGCGGACTTGACGTGTACCTTGCCGTGGGCATTGACAACCCGGCATTCCAGATAGGACTTACAGAAATCAACGGCTCGCTTACACATTCTGGCAAGGTTCTTGGTAGGCTAGCCATGGACCCTGTGACAATCTATGGAAAATCCGCTGAAATCTACCACCTCAAGGCCAACGTAAGTCTCGATCAGGAAGCCACCCTACGCGACCTGATGACGCTTGCCGACCCTCAGAAACTTTATGAATGCATGGTGAACATTTCGGTGAGACCCGTGCTTAAAAGCGGATTGTCCGTACCAATTGAACTTAAGGACATACCATTGAAAAAACTTCTGAACAGTGAAAATAATGAGACCAAGAAATAAAGCATTCCTTATAGCGGCCGCATCGCTACTTGCGGCAATGACTGCATCGGCACAGGAACTCAAGGAGATGGAAATCCCTGAAGGATATGAACTCGCCGATTCGGTCGTATTCATACACACCCCAGGGACGGATACGACTCTCGTCGGCAGGGACATCATTGCCATCATGCCGTCAAAAGCGAACGGAGACAAGGCCGACGTGGAAATCTATCAGTCGGACAGCGTTGCCGTGAATCTCAAGAGGCATATAGAAGCCAATTCTTCAAGAAGCATAAATGGCTACCGCGTCAGAATATTTTTTGACAACAGGAAGACCGCTCGAGCAGAGTCAGAAGAGACCTTGAAACGTTTCGAGAGCATGTATCACGACGTAAAGGCATATCGTACATACGCAAACCCGTATTTCAAGGTGACGGTCGGCGACTTCAGGAACAGGTCGGAAGCGATGGAGCTGCTTACCCGTATCAAACCGCTCTTCCCAAGTGCATTCATCGTGAAGGAGCATATTTGCTTCCCAGTGGTGGATAAGGACCATGCATATGTCATTGACACCGTTAAAGTGCTCAGACCTATTGCAACAGAATAACAACAATATAAATATGCTGAAGCAAGGATTAGAACTTAAGCAGACACAGAAGCTGTCCCCTCTCCAGATCCAGACAATCAAGCTTATCGAACTCCCCATCCAGGAGCTTGAGCAGAGGATCAGGAAGGAGATAGAGGAAAATCCCGTACTCGACGAAGAGCAGCCGAGCGAGAAGGAGACAGACGAAGCTCCACGCGAGGTATCTCTTTCAGACTACAAGGAAGACGATTCCATACCAAGCTACAGACTGAGGTCGGACAATTACAATTCAAGAGACGAGCGTCCTCAGTACAGCACATTCTCCGTGAAGGAGAGTTTTACCCAGAGCCTGCAGGAGCAGCTGGGTTACAGAAACCTTACAGAGCACCAATATGCCGTGGCTTCATTCATAATTGGAAGCCTTGATGACGACGGTTATCTCAGAAGAAGTCTCGACAGCATCGTGGACGACCTTTCGTTCAGGGCGAACGTGGAGACTGACGAGGAAGAGGTGCAGCAGATGCTTAGCATCATCCAGGAGTTCGACCCGGCTGGAGTCGGAGCCAGGGACCTGCGCGAATGCCTGCTTCTCCAGATCCGTCATTTCAAGAAGACTCCGGAAGTGGTCAATGCAATCAAGATTCTCACAAACCATTTCAACGAGTTCACGAACAAGCACTTCCAGAAAATCATGAACCGCATGAACCTTACCGAGGCCGAGCTGAAGGCGGCCATGGGAAAGATTCTGAAGCTCAATCCTTCTCCAGGCGGACAGATCGACGACACATACACGGACCAGGCCCAGCAGATCATTCCGGACTTTCTCCTCGAGTACAGAGACGGAGAACTCAGGCTCTCCATGCCGAGGTTCTCGGTGCCGGAGCTGAGGGTAAACAAGAAGTATGCAGACCTGCTCATGGAAGCTGCGAATTCATCGGAAAGGGAGAAGAAGGAGGCTGCAGCATTCGTCAAGAAGAAACTTGATTCGGCAAAATGGTTCGTGGAGGCGATCAAACAGCGACACAACACCCTGTCCAGCACCATGCAGGCCATCGTGGACTACCAGAGGGAGTATTTCATCGACGGAGACGAGACCAACCTCAAGCCTATGGTACTCAAGGATATAGCGGAAAAGACAGGATTCGACATATCCACCATTTCACGTGTGGTGAACAGCAAGTATATAGAGACTCATTTCGGCATCTACTCACTTAAGTATTTTTTCTCTGAAGGGCTGGAAAACCAGGACGGAGAAGAGGTATCGACCAGGGAGCTCAAGAAGGCTCTCCTGGAGTGTGTGGACAACGAGAACAAGCGCAAGCCTCTGACCGATGACGAACTTGTGGAGCAGATGACTGCAAAGGGCTATAAAGTAGCACGCCGAACTATCGCTAAATATCGCGATCAGCTCGGCATACCAAAAGCTCGTCTCCGCAAGGAGCTGTAAGATTTCTGATTATTTCTTTTCTCCGTAGGCAAGGTCTCCTGCGTCACCAAGGCCTGGAACTATGTATGAGTGGCTTGTGAGCTCCTCATCGATGGCTGCGACCCAGAGAGTCACCTTGTCGCTGGAGATGTTCTTTTTGAGATATTCCACTGCATAGGCACTTGAGATAGGGCATACGAGATGTGTGTGGGCAGGTTCGCCCTCCTCACAAAGTCTTCTGTAAGCAATCTCGAGTGAAGCTCCTGTAGCAAGCATCGTATCTGCAAGGATAAGGACCTTTCCTTCAAGGTCAGGAGTGCTTGCATACTCTATATTGATATGGAAGTCTTCTCCCTTGTCGTACTTTCTGTATGCCGCCACGAATGCGTTCTGCGCATCATCGAAGTAGTTGAGGATACCCTGATGAAGAGGTAGTCCCGCACGAAGGATTGTAGCCACGACCACTTTTGCATCATAAGTAGGTATGTTGGCGATTCCGAGCGGAGTGACAAAAGGTTTCTCCGAATGCTCCAAAGTCTGGCTTATCTCATAAGCGAAAATTTCTCCGAGTCTTTCAAGATTTCTACGGAAACGCATGCTATCCTTCTGGATGCTCTTGTCACGCATCTGCGAGACAAATTTGTTGAGAATGGATTTTTTCTCACCGAGGTTTATGACTTTCATGTGTGGGATTGTTGGTTTTCGAAGCACAAATATATCCTATTTTTCCTCTGCTGCAAAATTTACGAGGCCTTATTTGACATCTCCTCCGGAGAAATCTACCATTTCCTCGTCCGCAAAGCTGTAATAGGCATTGTCTCCGATCACCACATGGTCCAGCAGGTGGAGGTCGCATGTGCGGAGTGCCTTGGTCAGAGACTGCGTCTGGCGTATGTCTTCCGCGCTGGGGGCAGGCACTCCGGAAGGGTGGTTGTGGACAAGTATCACTGCAGTGGCCTTCTTTTCGAGGGCCCTGCGGATGACCATCCTGTTATCTATGACGGTGGAGTCATGACCTCCACGGCTTAGCAGCTCCCTGGATATCAACCTGTTGGACTTACTCAGAAGAAGTACCCAGCACTCTTCATGGTCAATAGACTTGACTAAAGGGTACATCAACCTGAACACAGCCTTGGGCGATGACATCGAAGCTCTGGAGCGGAATCCCTCCTCCACGGCAGCTCTTCTTCCCAGCTCGAATGCCGCAGCTACGGCTACGGCTTTGCTACGGCCAATACCTTTAATCCTGCATAGGTCTTCAAGTGTCATACGGGACAAGGACCCGAGTTTTCCACCGGCCGCCCTGAGAAGTTCCCTGGATAAATCAAGCACATTCATCCCATCTCTTCCTATTCTCAGAAGCAAGGCCAGAAGTTCTATATCAGTCAGAGCATCCGCTCCTTTGGCAATCATCTTTTCGCGCGGCATTTCATCTTTGCAAAGTTCTTTCAACTTCATTTCAATACGGTTTTGCCGCAAAGTTCGGAAGGGTTATCCATGTACAGAAATTTTACATGCTTATTTACAGAAATCAGCTACATAGATACCTGTAAGGCTTGTCATTCAGGAGAAACATATCATATTTTGCAGAAAAATCAGATAAATTCTGCATTGCCTTATCGGTGGGCGATGCAACGCATGGAAATCGGCTCACCTGCAAAAACCTGTGTATCTTCGCTGACATCAGCACATCCGGAACCTACAGCATATCGTCATAATATGGAAGGATGTTCTCTACAAAGCCGTTCTCTGTCCACGACGCAGGGTTTTCATATGATTTCTTTGCGTCGCGGCATCGGGTTTAGCGTTTCGGGCATCATCGCTACACGAAATGCCGGTTTTATGTAGCGATGCTATGCAAAGACCATAAGTCAAGCGACTTCGTGATTAGACAAGTTCTGGAGTGCAATGTTTTACAACTCAAAACTTTATCAACATAATATATTGAAAAAGAGGAAGTTACTTTTGTTGTAACTTCCTCTTTTCTGCGGAGAGTGAGGGATAAAGACTATTATTAAAATAGAGTCTTAAATAGATTATTATCAATAACTTATTTCTGTCAAAAGATTTGTAGAGTCTCTAACATATCCTACTTGATATAAGAAAAATTTGGTCCATAATTTGGTCCTCGAACTAACATTATTGCTTACGGTTTACGAAGAATACATTTCATTGACAATTTATTTCATTCGTTTGCAGATATCAAAAAAGCGCGTATATTTGCGCCATGGTAAAAGGATTAGCCGTAAGGCTGAAATTGAAATAAAGTTAAGGCGTTCAGATCCCTAATGAATGCCTTTTCTTTTTAAAGACTCTTAAGCCGAGGGATGTACTCTCATGTAACCCGAGTTTGTTTCCATTTTCCAAATTTTAAACGGATAATAGTACTGATGCGTTAACTTTTAACTTAAAATAATGTAGGTTCTTTGACATCTTGATTTTGAATGAGTGGTTGCGGCTCTGTTGCCAGCGCTTTTAGGTCCATTTTGACCAAGGCGAAGACTCGTACGAGCGTTCCAATCTCTGTTATTGAGTAAGGACTATCACACATAGCTTTGATTCTAGCAAGCAGAAGGTATGAACCGATAGCGATTCACAAGTGCATTTTCACTGCATTCTCTGAACATCCTAACAGATGCTTGACTGTAAGGTTCTGCTTTATGAGTTTGAAGAAAGATTCTATATCCCATCTATGGTGATATATGTTTGCTATCTCTAACCCATTGAACTATAACTCATTTGTGAGGTTTGAGATAAATGTAAGCAGTTCTCCAGTCTCTGGGTCGCAGAACTTTATTAGGCGAAGTTCCTTGGATAAAGCTTCTGAGACTTGTAGCCAGTAAGACGTATAATGTGGTCCTCCTTCAATCCTATTGATTGATCAATATTGAAGTTGATAGATACAATCTCGTACTTCATATTGTCCTTGGCTCTTGTCACGAAGAATGCACATCTGGAGTCAATCCGGTTTAGTGCTTCAAAGTCGACGTAAGCCTTGTCCATCGTATAGATGGCACCAGGAACAATGTTCAGCAGGTCCAGTACATTGCTATCGTGACAACGACCATCAGTGATATGTATGAAAGTAGGTATGCTGCCTCTTAAGTCTATGAGTGTGTGCATTTTGACTGCACCTTTGCTATACTTACCCTGTGCCCAGCTCATCAGTTTGAGGCTGCATGATATGGTTGTTGAGTCAAGTGCAAATATCTCGTGGTCCTGCGGAGCGATGTAGTCAAGTCTCATTTTAGAGTACAATGGACGGACAATATTGATGAGTGCCAATCCAAGTCCATAAAGGATATCTCAATGTACGCTAAGGCATAAGCGGATGTCTTTCACAAGCAGTCAATTGACCGAAAAGCATATACTTCAGCTGATTGGTACAATTGAACTCTCGCACTCGATGATCTCCGTTATACTTCTTTACAAGTCGTTGGAAGATCTGACGCGGAATGAGACTGGTGACTTGAGTAAAAACATACTTACCTTCGTTCATAATCACTGTGGTTAACCCACAAAATTACGAACTCATTTCAAATCGAGGTTATCAAAGAACTTATATAATATATTAATTTTTAATTATTTACAACCGTAGATGCGTCGGTTAACGCATCACTAATAATATATAATACCAATCCAAATGAAAATCACTAATCACATTTTTGCGCTTGCAGCCGTTGCTGTGATGCTTTTCTGGTGCTCTTTTGCTTCATTGGCGAATTCGATTAATGTTATTCCTCAGCCATCTTCGGTTCAAGTTTTTGACGGAGAATGCAATATTGCTGGAGCGACATTCAGAATTGATAAGAAGTTTTCAAAAGAGACGATTGCTGCAGTAAATGGTTTTGCAGAGTCACTTAAGCTTGCTTCAGGAAAGAAAAATGGTCGCGGCAAGGCTGTATTGGTCTTTGAGTTGTCTAACGACATCGTAAAGGAAGGATACGCTATTGAGGTATCAAATAATAAGGTCTATGTCAAGGCATCTGATTTCAATGGAGTTCTATATGCTATTGAGACTATCAAACAGATGCTTCCTGTTGAAATATATACGAAAAAGCCTTGCGATGGTGGTGATTGGACTTTGCCATATATGAGAATCGAAGATCATCCACGCTTCGCTTATAGAGGTCTACATCTTGATGTAGCGCGCCATTTCTTTGATATTGATCAGGTCAAGAAGTATCTTGATATAATGGCAATTCATAAACTCAATACCTTTCATTGGCATCTGACTGATGATCAGGGTTGGAGAATTGAAATCAAGAAATATCCGCTTCTTACTGAGGTTGGATCAATCCGCAAAGAAACTCTTAAGGGCCATTTTAGGAGAAGTAAGGAGTTTGACGGAACTCCATATGGAGAAGGAATGTGGTATACTCAGGATCAGATTAAGGAGGTTGTAGCTTATGCCGCGTCAAAGGGTATTACCGTGATTCCGGAAATTGATTTGCCTGGTCACATGGTTGCTGCTCTGGCTGCTTATCCCGAGCTCGGCTGTACAGGAGGACCATATGAAGTATGGCGCACATGGGGTATCACAAAGGATGTGCTTTGTGTGGGTAAGGAAAGCACAATTGAGTTCCTGAAAAATGTGCTTTCGGAGGTATGCGAACTGTTCCCTTCAGAGTATATCCACATCGGTGGAGATGAATGCCCGAAGGACAAATGGAAGGAATGTCCTCATTGTCAGGCGAAAATCAAGGAGCTCTGTCTTGTTGGTAATGAGAAATACTCGGCGGAGTATTATCTTCAGAGTTACATTACTCGGCAGATGGAGGAATTTCTGGCGACAAAAGGTAAGAAGATTATCGGATGGGATGAAATTCTTGAGGGAGAGATTTCTAAAAATGTCACAGTGATGTCTTGGAGGGGAAATGAGCATGGGCTTGAGGCTATCAAGCGTGGTCATGACGTAATCATGGTAAATAAGGGATCCTTGTATTTTGATTATTGTCAGATTAAAGACAGTTCTAAAGAACCGTTGACTATCGGAGGTCATGTGTCTGTTGAGAAGGTGTATTCGTATGAGCCATACACCGATGAAATGACAGATGCAGAAAAAGCTCGTATTCTCGGTATTCAGGCTAATATGTGGACGGAGTACATAACGTCAAATGATTATCTGGAATATATGATTCTTCCGCGCTTGTCTGCGCTCAGTGAAATACAATGGTGTAGTCCGACAGGAAAGGATTACGGACGCTTTCTGGAGAAGATGGGTGCTATGGTGAGAATTTATGAAGCCCTCGGATATAATTACGCAAAGCATATCTTTATCAAGTAATTAGCGTTGATATAACTTTATTTCCCTGTCTATAGCACTTGCATTTAGTGCAATTTGATATATTTCGAGGCTACAGACCGCTGTAATGTCGATTTGTAGCCTCAATATTTTTCTGGATATGTAGTCTATAAGACGTTCTGAAGCCAGCAGAGCCATGCAGATTGTTCGTCAGGTCGATCCTTGTGTATGTCGGGACATAGCCCTCTCCATTGACGCTCAGGAAGTTCATGTCCCTTAGGGTACCTATGATTTCAGGCGCTGAACCCTCTAGGTCTGTACATATGCCATAGAAGCCATCGAAACGAGATTCCTGATCGATTATATCCTGATTGAGAGAGAAGTTTTCTATCAGTGCCTGCGCTCTTGATATCTGACGGTTACGTACATAGGAAAGATATTCTCTATACTTGAACGAGAAGGTAACAATAAGACGCTGTTCTAGAACCTCACCTGTAGACATATTTATAGGCTCCCATCTCTCCTTACAGAAGGTTACATTATAGTATTCGTCAGGATTCAACTGGCTGATGTCATACTCTTCATTCGAACCACTCATGTGCCACCCAGTGGCCTCCAGTGCCCAGTCTTGAAGCGGCTTCTTGATTTTCTTTAGAGATTGAACGGTGATGAAGGCCCTGTCTCCAACACTGTCATTTTTCCTATTCTCATAAGATGATAGACCACCGTCTGTGCATACAACGAGTTTAGATAGTCCGAACTTTTCCTTTAGAAGTTCTTCCATCGGCTTGAGCGTGGTAGTCTCAGCTGTGTTGCCCGGCTCTATGCACATCGCCAACGGGAAGCCATCCTTATCCATGAACAGACCCATCTGAACAATAGGCAGTGGACGCCCTTCTTTGCTGTGGCCATACTGAATCAAACCCTGCTCCTCCTCCCATTCAAAGAAGTAGTTAGTCAGGTCGTAGTACACGACGCGAGTATCCCTTTTGCCTAACTTCAGACTGCGCTTATAGACATCTGCCTGCACCTCATTGAACTCAGTTGCAAGCAGACTAAGGGCATGGTATACCTGATGTATATCAGCAGAAGGCTGTTCTATAAGTCTTTTGGCATCCTCAAGAGAAGATAGCTTTGAACCAGGATAGAGGACGCGAGTGTACAGAAGCATTGACAAGATTTCACTCAGGTCATACTTGTTCTTATGCTTCTTCTCGATCTTCTTGCAGATATAGTCAAGACCCAGTTCATGATAGATCTTCTGCAAGAACAAATAACCGCCATTGTAGCTGCGTTGCTCGTTTTTCTGAATAAAAGTTGTTGGAGAGTACTCAACAATGACTTTTTTATTAGCCTCTTTTTCTGCAGCAGTTAGCTCTGCAACATATTTCTTTGCCTCACCAATCGGATCCTTATCACCAAAACGATATTTCAGATCCTCTAATGTACCAAGACGCTCAACATTTTTTAGTTGCTGGCTTTCCGTTCTCCTTACGATATGATTTCTGAACGTAGTAAATGGGCTCTTTGCCCCAGTTCAATACTCTAAGTACTATAAATTACATATACATTACAGAGAATTAAATTTGACAAAAAAAGACTTTCAACAGAAAGTCTATCAAATATTTACAAAATTTTATTTTTCAAGAAAGTGTCAAACTACCGAGACTAATTTAGAATAAAAATCCTTCCAATACAACCCCAATTTATTAATAAATTGTGAAAAAGATTTTCTATCTTTATGCCCCGATCTGAAAATTACAGAAGCATTATTTTCAGGCAGCAGCACGAGGATTTCTGAAAAACCGAAGCAGAAATAATCCAGTCACAGGCAATGGAAAAGGAAAAAGAGAAAATAGCATTGACCGCCTCCGGTGACGAGGCTGCATTCAAGGACATCTTCGAGCATTATTACCCGAAAGTTAAGATGTTCCTCGAGCAGTTCATATCCAGTCAGGACGATGCGATGGACCTTGCTCAGAATATCTTCATAAAGATATGGCTGCAAAGGACGAATCTCACAGAGATACGTTCCTTCGGGGCATTTCTCTACACCATGACGCGCAATGCTGCCATCGACTACGGCAGGACACACAAGATAAAGATACCGCTCACAGAGGTTGACTTCAACAGGAAGGGCGGCTATGAGAGTGAAAGCGAGTTCTACGCAAAAGAGATAGAGGCTCAGGTGGCGCACATGATAAAACTGATGCCGTCAAAACGCCGGAAGGTATTCATCCTCTCCAGACTTGAAGGAAAGAGTTACGCCGAAATTGCCGAACTACTGGGCATAAGCAGGAAGACAGTGGAGAATCACATCAATCTCGCGTTGAAGGAATTGAGAAAGATTACAAAGTGCATCGCCATATTCTTTTAGGAGAGAAGCATTTAAAATATTCTTGGGGGCACATCGCTGTTGATTCGTCAAATAAGGTAGTAATCGAACACCATATGTCATTCAAGGAATTTAACGGTTGGAAAAACATCGACGGTTCAGCAGTGAGTGCTGAGGAAATCGACAGATCGTTCTCGCTTGTGATGGAACAGGCAAAGACCATCGAGACGGAATACATAAGCATGCTGATCAGGAGAAGGGCACGCAGAATCAGGAGGGCTGTGGCAATTGCGGCAGCCGTCGTTCTGCTTATAGTGTCGCCAGTTGCTGCATATCTGCTCTTTGAAAGCCAAGACAGTCAACAGCAGATGGCCTTGTGCACTGTATCCAACGGTCAGACAAAGGAGATTGTGCTGTCAGACGGATCGAGGATCATCCTTAATGCAGGCTCGACCCTTACATATCCGGAGAAGTTCGGAAAGGAAAGAAGGGTGAACCTGTCCGGAGAGGCAGCCTTCTTTGTATCGGCAAGCAGGATATCTCCGTTCATTGTCTGCACAGACAACATAGAAGTGACCGCATACGGAACCGTATTCAACGTATGCAACTACCCCACCGACCTGTCGGTATGTGCAGCCTTGTGCAGCGGGGCAATCAGCGTAAGCCGGACAGACTCGAATGCAGACGCCATCGTGCTCAGCAAGAATCAGGTGCTGGCCTACACGAAGGAAACCGGAACGACCATAGTCATGAACACAGGGGCGGACGAATCCATGACATGGAAAGACGGACAGATGAGAATCAAGTCCATGCCGCTTGAACAGGTACTGAAAAGGGTAGAGAGAAAGTTTGACGTCAACATACATCTGACGACTGACAGATACAGCGGCGCGGTGCTTACCGTCAAATTCGTCAATGACGAAAGCCTCGAACAGATGATGGATACCCTATGCAGACTTGTACCGGGAATGAAATATACGATTGAAGACAAAGATATATATATACAGTAATTCTGCAACTGCAAACTGATGAAAAGACTGACCTTGTGTTTCTGCCTCCTGACTCTGACACTTTTATCATCAGGACTGGCAGCCCAGGAAAACATCATCACATTTCCTCAGAAGAGGATGAGACTTATAACCGCTTTTGACCTTATCGAGGAGCAGGGCGGTTATGCTGTTGCATACAACGAGGAACTCATCAACATCAATAGGAAGGTTGCCCCACCCAAGGAGAAAAACATAGAGGACATCTTCAAAAGCCTGTTGAAGGGCACAGGAATGGAAGCCCAGATATCGGACAGGATGGTCCTGATAGTACCTGTGAACCGGGATGCAGAAGATGTGCTGCCATGGTATCATACGCACAATATGATAGAAGAGTCCGTCATTGTGGGTTATGGAAGCATGAATCGTAAGGATATAAGCTCCGCCGTGGAGGTATTCCGCCCTGAGGAAATCAGAGGAGGGGCTTCGCAGAGTGTCGAAATGGTGATGCAGGGCCGTATGGCCGGAGTCAATGTGCGTTCATCATCAGGAAGCGTAGGCAGCAGAAGCAGGGTGAGCATAAGGGGCATAGGCTCATTGACCGCAGGAAACGAGCCTCTGTATGTGGTGGACGGGATTCCTATCAGCAACACGACGGCTGATGCAGGAGGCTGGGACGGCGAACAGCTCAATGCTCTGAGCGATATAAACCCGGATGACATAGAGTCAGTGCAGATACTCAAGGATGCCGCTTCAGCCGCAATCTACGGTTCAAGGGCGACTAACGGCGTTGTGCTCATCACGACAAAAAAGGGGTTAAGAGGGGCCCCACGAGTCAATCTTGACGCGAAGTGCAGCCTTTCATATATCCCAAGTCTTCACAAACTGAAGGTCGCTGATGCAGACCTGTATCTCAAGGTCCAGAACGAGGCCATCGACAATTACAACAGGCAGACCGGTGAATCCGTAGCACATATTGTCAACCCATATCCGGAGCGGGGCTATTTCAGTTGGACTGACCTTGTGCTCAGGACCGCCGTCTCATGGAAAGCCAGCGCATCTGTTTCGGGTGGAACAGATAAGGTCAGATATTACATTTCCGCCAACGCCCGCAACAACCAGGGAGTCATAATCGGCAGCAAGGCCGAAAAATACGGCGTGAGGGCAAATGTAGAGGCCAATATAAAGAGATGGCTTTCAGTCGGAGTCAACATAAACGCGAACTATAATTACACCCACCATGTGCCGAATGGCAACATGGGCACATCCATGCTCACGCACTCTCTTGAACATCGTCCGTGGGACAGGCCATACAGGGAAGACGGAACCTATACGATAAAGGATGTGGACCTGCTGCACTACAATCTGCTCCAAGCCCTTTATGAGCAGGAGGCCTTCAACAGGAATTACCGTGCGATAGGAAACGCCTTCGTACAGATAAACTTCATCGACGGTCTTTCGCTGCGTTCAAGCGTAGGGGGCGACTTCATCTATTCGGAGGACTATGTATATTATGGTTCGAAGCATATGTACGGCAATTCTGTCGGCAAACTCACTGATGCCCGCAAAGCCTATACATCCATAGTTACAGACAATGTGCTGAGTTACCGCAAATCGTGGAAATGCAGACTCGATCTTGACGCAATGATCGGACATTCGTTATCTACGGATGCCTCCTCAACGGCCTCCCAGACAGGACAGGGCTTTCCTTCCGATGATTTCAATGTCAACTCCGTGGCTGCGGAATACATAGATGTTACAAGCGGACGCACCAGTTGGTCAATGCAGTCTTTCATTTTCAGGACAACCCTCAAATATAACGGACGCTATCTGCTTACTGTGTCTGCACGAGCTGACGGCACTTCCAAGTTCGCGTCTAAGAACAGATACGGATTCTTCCCTTCTGTTTCAGGTGGTTGGATCATATCTCAGGAACCTTTCTGGAAGGATTCACGAACAGAGATGAAAATAAGGGCCAGCGTCGGCAGCACAGGCAATCAGGGAGGCATCGGAGCCTATGCATGGATGCCGCTTGCCAACGGAGGATATAACTATCTGAATGAAAGCGGAATTGCCTTCATGACTAAGGGAAACAAGAAACTGAAATGGGAAAAGGCCACACAGTACAACCTCGGCGTTGACGCTTCGTTTTTCGAAGGCAGATTCACCACTACCGTGGAACTTTTCAGAAAGGACACCAGGGACCTGCTGTACAACAAGCCGATAAGCGCAACCTCCGGATTTACAAATGAGATATGCAATATCGGAGCGATGCGCAATGACGGCATCGAATTGACTCTCGGCAGCAACATTTCCTCAGGGGAATTCAGATGGCAGGGAGGATTCAACATTTCATTCATCAGTAACAGACTGACTGCGCTCATCGCTGACGAGGTGCTGACCACAGGCTCATATCACGCACTGAAAGTTGGAGAGGAGGTGGGCAGTTTCTATATGATAAAGATGCTTGGCATATATCAGTCAGACGATGAAGTGCCGGCAGAACAATATGCCCAGGGCGTGCGTGCGGGAGATGTCAAGTACGAGGATGTGAACGGAGACGGGGATATAGACACCGTTAATGACAGCCAGTTCGTCGGCTCGGCTAATCCCCTCTTTACAGGAGGTCTGAGCAGCAGATTCACATGGAAGGGTTTTGACCTGAGTTTTCTTCTTTCCTTCTCGTACGGCAACAAGATATATCAGACATGGACAGGCGGACTGCGGCTCGGAAACGGTCTGTGGCCGTCCCAGGAGTCCGAGGCTCTTGCAAGGTGGACAGGACCGGGTACAAGCAACTCTGTGCCGAGGGCTATATATGGCATGACATGGAACTCCACCAAATTCATCTCGACACGCTATCTGCATGACGGCTCTTACCTTAGATGCAGAAGTCTTTCATTGGGCTATACCCTGCCATCGTATGCTGTCAGAAGAATCGGATTCAATGAATTGAAGGTCTATTTCAGTGCGGACAACCTCTTCATTCTGTCTCCATACAGATATATAGACCCGGAGGTGACTACATCACTGAATGCCACGAAATATGGCACTGACTGCATGTGGCTGCCTGAGCCAAGGACGTTTTCATTCGGTATAAAAGCGCGGTTCTGAAAATGAAGAGGCCGCTTCTCATATTGTGCATCGTGATGCTTTCCGCCGGTTGCGGGAAGTATCTTGAGAAGTATCCGCATAACGGAGTCCCCCGTGAGAATATCACCATGGAGGATGCCGAACTTCTGGTGACTGGCATGTACAATATCGCCCAATACAAGCCGACATTCAATGGATGGGCCCTGTTCGACCTCATTGGCGGAGACATAATACGCACAGGAGCGACCAACGTGAACACTGCCAGACTCATGGTAGAGGGGGCTATCGACCCTGACAAGAGTATCGTCACAACTCCATGGAACGGTTATTTTGCAGGGCTTTATCAGATCAACAGCGTATTGGAGATCATCGAGTCCATGCCGGATTCACAGCGCAGGAAGGAAATGCTCGGCACATGCCATTTCTTTCGGGGATTGTATTACTACAACTTGGTTACAAGATGGAGGAACGTGCCGATTATCAAGGGGCCCGGAGGGGAAAATCAGGTGCAGGCCGAAGAGGCGTCTGTCTGGGAATTTGTTGCAGAAGAGTTCAGGAAATCATATCTTCTGTCGGCTGACTTTTCATCTAAGAATTATGTATCAAAGGAGGCCGCATCTGCGCTTCTTGCAAGGACTTATCTTGCAATGGGACGCAAGGGAGATGCCGCTGCACTTGCCGAAGGGCTTATAGATGGGCAGCTGTTTTCATTGGCAGATTTCAGCAGCATATTCAGGGGAAAGACCAATGCCGAGGAGATATTTACCTTTGCCAATCTCATACAGGAGAGCAGTGTCAATCTGAGTTCATATTATTACACTAAGGATTCCGGCGTGGGCGGAGCGTACAATTTCATGCCTACAGCCGAGGCTATGAATATGTATTCCGAGAGCGACATGCGCAAGGAAGTATCTGTAGCCATGCAGGGCAGCAATCCTGTGCTGAACAAGTATTGCGGCGGTGATGCTGGAAGAGACCCCATCTACATCGTGCGTCTGGCTGAAATGTATCTCATCAGCGCTGAGTGTCTCGGTCTAGAAGGCGGCGGACTGGAAAGGCTGAACGAACTCCGCAGGTTCAGAGGTCTTGAAGACGTGAACCCCTCTGACGAAGAGGCCTTTCTGGATGCAGTACTCCAGGAGCGCCGTCTGGAACTCTTCGGAGAGGGTTTCCGATGGTACGACCTTGTAAGGACAGGAAAATACACCTCAACAGTGGGAGTAGATGCCAAATACACCGTACTCCCCATCCCCGCCAGAGAACTCTCTCTCAACGGCAACCTCCATCAGCACCTCCTCTGGCAGGCTAAAAATGCTATCTGATGCCGTATTTTTTGAGGATTTTCTTGATTTTTGGGGAGATGACTTCGAGCATGTAGGTGAAGCCGAGGTCTGTGGGGTGAGTGCCGTCGGCTGTGGCGATGTGCTCGTCACCGAGGAAGCCTTCCGAGTCAATGAAATAGACGTGCTTGTCGGTTTTCATGCGTGCAGCGATGACCTCCTTTGCCGCCTTCTGCTTTGCGGCCTCTGTCTCCTCTCTCTTGAGGCTGAAATTGCGCACCTCACGACGCTCTGTCTGGAGGAATATCATAGGAACCCCCGGATGGGCAGCGCGCACTATATCGACAAACTCGTTGAAGTTTGCATATATGACGTCGGCAAGCGGATTTGAGAAGGCGTCGAAGATGAAGGCGTCAACATCCTTTATGTCTGCAAGGTAGCGGGCATATTCCTTCTGAAGTTTACACATTCCGCTGAAACCGAGATTCATGCAGTACAGTCCGTTGTCACGGCCAAAGCGCGCCGCATAGGTCATGCCAGGACGGCTCGCTGAGGCACCGTGGGTGATGCTGGAACCGTGTACGATGATATTGTAGCGAAACGGATTGTCAATAGGTTTCAGAGACGCGCCTTCATCAAGACCTATTTCCAAAGCATCTACTCTATCGAAAAGCGGAAGATAGAGCAGACACTGCTTTGCACCCTCTGCCATATCAGCGACGATCGTGCCCTCGTGCTGATTGAACGGAGCCTTGCCCATCTTAGGCGAGCCTGTTCCTGCGAATATCCATTTGCCATCCCTCATTATATACAGGTCAAGACCCTTCTGGCCTATCGCAGCCATGTTCGCTCCGGAATTTTCTCCACCGGTTGTCCATTTTGCCTTAATGCTGCGGCTGTCAGTCTCGAACATGACAGCAAGACCGGTGGAATAGTTCGCATAGCGGTCTATGGTCTTGTCGTTGAACTTATAGACAGCGGTATCTATGCGTGCAAAAGGCTTCGCTGTCGGTATCGGCTTTCCGATGACCGTAAGATCTGCGGCGTCATGCCACTTAGTTTGTGCTGAGGCAGCCATACATGTCAGGGCCACAAGCAGTACTGTCAATCTGTGTTTCATATCTTATCGTTTGATTGCTTTACAACATCACTTCTGCAAAGGTAAGAAAGTTTACAAATGTGGGTGTCAGGTAACACACCTTGACACCCACAGATAACAACCCTAAAATAAATATTAGTTCCAGGAACTAATCAATGGCTATATCAATCAATTGACAGGCGTCAATACTCTGATTGCGCTGTTTCCGTTTTCCGCAATATAGATGACACCATTTGAATCAATCTCCATTCCGTCCGGAGTATGTAATTTTCCAAGAGGGGCGGATGAATCTCCAATCTGAACGTTACCTGCTGTTCCCATGATACCGGCAACTACCTTAATCAGACCTTTTGTATGATCACCACCGACTCCCGGAACGAGGACACGAAGAGCATGGGTGCTGTCAACAAAATATACATATCCGTCTGATGTGCAGACCAGACCTGTTATATTTCCTATTACTGCTGTGAGAGTATTGCCTGCTGAACCATTTGAATAGACACCTGCGGCAGGCTTCGTTCCGGAACCGGCAATAACTGTTATGTTGCCTGTGGCAAGATTCAATTTATAGAATTTCCAGTCATTTGAACTTGAACCTGTTGCGCCCACTCCATAGAAAATATTCTCTTCTGTGACATCCAATGTCAGCGCATTTGCCCTATGTGTGTTAGCGAACGACTTGACATACTCATTATTCTTAAACTGGACAATCGAATGGTTGTCACGTGACGCCACATACATATTGTCACTACTGTCGAACACAAGGTCCATCGGATTATTAAGATATTCAGCATATTGAGTATAAGCCCATTTGCCCTCAGAATCAATATATCCTACCGCCTTTGCATTCTTGGCTGCCACATAGATTTCATTCTTACTGTTGACATCACATCCGAACGGATAGTTGTTCGCATTCACACTTGTTGAAGAAAAATCTGACAATTTATATTTAACCAACTTATGTGGAGAACTGTTCCTGTCTGTCACCCACAGATATCCATCTGTTGTCAGCGCGAGTCCTTCCGGTTTATATCCCAACGATCGAGAAGTTGAAGTATATGCAGGCACATAGTAATAACGGAATGCTGGTGACTCGACTGCATTAGCGCCACGGACAGTCACTGCGAACTTGTAATCAGTTGACTTGGAAAGACCTGCTGGTACTGTGACTGAAAGTTCGGTTGCAGATGCCGCAGTAACGGTGCATGCAATATTTCCAATAGAGACTGTATTATCGGCTGCCACTTCTGAGAAACCAGTTCCGGTGATCTTGACAGTTTCGCCTACCGTAGCGATATTTGTGGAAATCGCGCTGATGGTCACCTCACGGATTGTTCCTGCGAAGACGCCGCAGCGGACAAGTTCAACCTGACCTGCGACATCCTTGGTCACGACAGCAGTCTCGCCCTTGTAGGCAGTCACCGTGAAGCCGCTGGCAAAATTCTGTGGAAGGACTGCAAGGAAATAGTCGCCCACAGCAATGGCAGTCTGGTCTGATGCAGGTACGAGGGCAACTGTTTCCGATGTACCGGTCGATACAGCAGGCTCGGCAGCAACAGTAATGGCAACATCACCTGCCACCTTCTCTGATGCCTTTCCTGCGAACACAACCTTTGTGATACCTTCAGTGGTAACCCTCACCCTTACCAGTCCGCAGACATTCCTGAACGCCAATGTACCGTTTGTGGAATGTGCCACCGCAAGATGGTGGAACGCGCCACCTTCAAGTGCAGGCTGCTCGGCAGGAACTGTGGTCGAGATCACGCCACCGGCAAGAGTTGCAGAAGCATCATATGGCAACACAGCCCACACCTCGGAAGCGTCAGCCGAAGCCGAAACCGGAGAGAGCATTGTGCGTGCACCGGCCTGATCCGCCTTGTACTCTACGTTTGAATCGCCGTACATGATGCCCACGCGGTCTGTGGTCTCCCATGAAACAAGGCTCTGCTCTCCACCTACTGTTATAGTAGCCTTAGCATCGACTGCTTCTGAGAAAGTGGCATCATAAACCACACCTTCTGCGCCACCCATATTATCCTTGACGCATGAAACTGCCGCCAATGCTGCAAAGGCAACAGCAATAAATGTATATTTCTTCATATTCGTCATAGATTAAAAGAGTTCAAGATAATTGTCTCCGTCCTCACCAACGTAGGCTTCATGATTGCCGCTTTCGCAGAGGACTCCTTCATTCTGTATCATCCACTGATGGATTTCTGGGGTCTGATAAGGCCCTGAGTTTTTGGTAGTTAGTTTCATAATATTTGCATTTATCTGATATTTACAAATTCATTCAGTCTCACATCACCTGCCGATGCGCCGACATAGACATTGAACTGCCCGGAATTTACCTTCCAGTCATGAGACTCGACATCATAGAATGCGAAGGCCTCGTTGTCAAGACGGAAGTTGAGCACCTGCGACTCCCCTGCCGCAAGATGGGCCTTCTTGAAGGCTTTGAGTTCCTTTACCGGGCGCGGCACAGACGGATTTACCTCTCCCACATACACCTGAACGACCTCAGAAGCGTCGTAAGTGCCTGTATTGGTCAACGTGATCTGCACGTCACATCCACCTTTGGCTGGTGTGACCCTAAGGTCTGAATATTCAAATGTAGTGTAAGTGAGACCATGTCCGAACGGATAAAGTGGCTTGACCTGCGAACGGTCATAACCACGATAACCCACGAACACACCCTCCGAATATGTCACGTACCTGGTAGAGAAGCCTCTCTTGGTCATAGGGTTGCCCACATAGTAGGTAGCCGCACAAGGGTTGTCCTCTGCCTTAGCCTCTATGCTGATAGGAAGACGTCCGCATGGAGAAATCTCACCGGCGATCATACGCGCAATAGCAAGACCTCCTTCCTGACCCGGGTACCAGCCCATGATCACGGCGGAAACCTTGTCATGCCAACGGCTCATATCAATTGCACCACCGCTATATACTACAACGATGACTTTGTCATTGAGGCTGCAGGCGTATTCTATCATATCATCCTGTCCCTCAGGAAGAGCGAAAGTCCTGTCGTGATCCTCCTTCTCCGTATGCTTGTCAAAGCCGACAGAAACCACAATAGCAGAAGCATCTTTCAAGGCCTGAGACTGAGACTTATAGTTATCATCCACAAGCGTCACAGGAAAATCCTCGCCAAGTTGCTTCATACCCTCATAGAGCGAGATCGAATAGAGAGGATCAACCGCACCTGAGCCGCCTCCGCAAGGTATGACATCTGCACGCGGGCCCATCAGGACCACATTGCCGCCCTTTGCAAGCGGAAGCGCACCTTCATTTTTGAGAAGCACAGCAGACTCGCACGAAAGTTTGTAAGCGACCTCACGTGAATATGGATTATCCTCCTTGATGGTGGTATCCAACTGCGGACGGTCAAGAAAGCCGTATGCAATAAGGTTTTCAAGGATGGTCTGCACCTTGTCGTCAATATCCGCCTCACGCACGACACCGTTGTCGATGAGAGGCTTGATGTTCTCATAATTCATGCAGAATCCCTGAGGCATTTCAAGGTCGAGACCGCTGCGGACACAGCCGAGAGTCGAATATGTGGAAGTCCAGTCAGACATCACAAAGCCCTCGAAGCCCCATCTGCCTTTGAGAGTCTCTTTCAGAAGCCACTCGTTTTCGGCAGCATGGACATTGTTCACAAGGTTGTAACTGCTCATCACAGTTGCCACACCGGCATCGACAGCAGCCTTGAACGCAGGAAAATAGATCTCATTGATCGTACGCTCATCCGCATCCGAGCTGATATGGTGGCGGTCGGTCTCCTGATTATTGAGTGCAAAATGCTTTACAGAGGCCATCACGCCCTGAGACTGCACCCCCTTGATATACTGCGAAGATGTCTTTGCAGCAAGGAGGGGGTCCTCACCCATATACTCGAAATTTCGGCCACAGAGAGGGCTGCGATAGATATTCACGCCCGGACCAAGGAGGATATGCACACCACGCGCACGCGAATCCTGTCCGAGAGCCACACCCATCTCATATACCACATCTTCGTTCCATGCAGCGGCCGCAGCCACTCCACAGGCAAAAAGCGTACTCTTTGTGTTGTTGCGCACACCCTGAGGACCGTCTGCCATACGGATCAGAGGAATCCCCAGACGCTCGATCGGACGTATGTAGAATCCGTCCTTTGAGCCTCCGATATATGCGCATTTCTCCTCCAAGGTCATCTGCTCCACCAAAGCCGCGGCACGGTCACGATGTTCCTGCGTCACGGCAAACGGATGGTCGAAAACGGCCTTCTTTGGAGTACAACCGACGCCGGCAATGACAATTGCCAGCGCGGTCGCCATAAATGATCTTATCTTCATACGAATTACTCTGCGATCGGAGTGATACGACGGACGGTATTTGCATTATAACCTGTTGTGTACAAATAACCGTTTGAATCCATCTCAAGTTTTCCTCTCTGAGAGAAGAATGCCTTAGTGATATCGCCGTCATAGTAATACCAATAGTTATTGACAGTGCCTCCATCCATATTGGTAAGGCACATAATTCCCGGCTGTCCAAGAATGGTCTTCACTACGCCCTTTGTGTAATCACCGTTCTTTCCCGGAATGAGAACGCGAACAGCAGCCGAATGGGTGTCATTGAAATAAAGGTATCCGTCAGGACCACATACAAGTCCGGAAATATTACCGATTGTTGCAGTCAATGGGTTGCCGACTGTACCATCAGTAAACTTATTCTCCTTGATCTCAGCTGTATTGATTGTGTTGTTGGTATTCGTACCATAAGTTATGGAGCAGACACCATACTGACCTGCGATGTGAGTAAGAGCACCTGTCGCAACGTTAAGTTTAAGGATCACACGGTCATTATCGGCACCGACAAAGATATTTTCCTTCTTCTGATCCCACGCGATAGAGGCTACCTGAATATTATTGCCCTCCCATACTGTTGAGTACTCCTTGACGTAAGCGCCATTGCTGATCACTACAATACGGCATGCATCACGATCCGCAAGGTAAAGGTTGTCATTGTCATCAACCAGGAGATCCATTTCCTGAACCTTGGAACTGCGAGAACCTGTAACCCATCCGGTAACATCATAAGTAGTCCATTCTGTACCATTCCATTTTCCGATGGTACAGATATCTGTCTTACCCTGCTTCAAAGCGACATGAGCAACACCCTTGGAGTCAAATGCTATATCATACGGATAAACAGCAGAAGGGATCTTATATACCATCTTCAAAGTATTGTCGCTCATATTCATACACATGATTGTATGCTTGCTCGCTTCATTTGTTCCTGTACCGGAACGAGTAGTGAGCCAAAGATTACCATTCCTATCCCATCCAAGTCCCTCAGGTCCTGCACAGGCAGCGTCGGCATCCTTTACTCCTGTCAGAGACAGGTTTCCATCCTTGATCCATGTTCTACCATAATATCCTGCAAATGCCTTTACCTGATACTGAGGCAGATAATAAACAACAAATGTAGTCACACTCTCAACCGGAAGAGCCTCTGCAACCTCAACCTTCACCTTGAACTCACCTTTGAGTTTGTCAGGGATGATAGGTGTGAAACCGTTGTCCTCAACAGTCACCTCTGTTGCGACATAAGTCTTGGAAGGGTCATTTACATCAATGAATGTAACAGTCACATCATCTGCTGTAAGTTCCTCGGCATCCTCGTCGGCTGTGATGGTGACAGGGATTGCAAGGGTCTTGTTAGCCTCGAAAATCTCACCTGTGATGGCTCCGAGAGCAACTGTGCGTGAAAATGTCCATGTAAACATACCCTCATAAAGAGGAGTTGTACTGTCAACAGGAGTAACTGTAACGATGGCGCTTGAAGTACCGTCAGATGCAGGCACCTTGACAGATATGGCATCTGCTGTGACATCTGTGATTTCTGCTATAATATCGTTGAATTTGACAACGTATGCCGCTGCCTCAGTTCCAAGATTCTCACCTGTAAAGATCAGTGTAGAACCTGCCTTACCCTCAGCAGCGCTCTGATCAGAGACAGTCGGAGCAAGAACTTCCGCTTCGGTGTAGGTAAATGCTGTAGTCGCACTTTTACCTTCCACAGTAACCTTCACTGTCACCTGTCCGAGTTCGTTCTGAGGAGCGACAACCGACAGAGTTGTGGCTGTTGCGTCTGAAATCACAGCCTCTGCTGTGCCAAAAAGCACCTTTGTGTCGGTAGCAGAGAAGTTCTTTCCTGAAATGACAACTGCTATTCCCACAGGACCTGACTGCGGAGCGATGGCAGTGATCTCAGGAGCAGCCGCTCCATTTCCACCTGTAGATGAATCATCTTTAGGATCCTCTACCTTCTTACAGCCGGCAAATACTGAAAGGAGGGCCGCTGTAGCAAGAATAAAAAGTTTTTTGTTCATAATGTTTTATTTAATGGTTATAGATTCTTCACTTCGTTCAGAATGACAAATCATTACTTATTATATCTAATAGAAATGTAGTCGATTGAACTTGAGTGCTTTCCGCTTTCATAGTGTGCATCGTCGTCAAGGACGGTGTCAGTGTAGTCGGCACCGCTTGAGCAGGCAACACTTGTCGGCATGAAGCGGATATATACATTATCCTTTCCAAGAAGTTCATCAGGAAGTCTGACATCCATGGCCTTGTAGCCCACACATGAAGAGTAGAGAGTTCCTGTCCACTGCGAGATGTCAGGAACAGTATATTCTGTGATAAGATGCCATTTGTCATCGTCAGATGCAGCCATCGAATCCACTTCAGACCACTCTATCTTCCAGAAACGTGGAGAATAGAACAACTGCGATGTATTAAGTGCAGTGAATTGGAGAGAGAGGCTCTTCGATACATTCTTAGTGGAGAAATTGAGCATCCACGCATAGCCGCGTCCTGCCTCGAAATCCCACCAATATACGTTTCTGAACGAGCAATAGCAGTCTGCAGGACACTGGCCCTTTCCGCCCTGGCTTCCACCGTTGGCCGCTCTGATTCCATTTTCCTCATCAGTCACGATCGGAGCCATCCACTCGTTCTTGCCATTGTGCTCGCCGACCCAGTCAGACATCTCAATGTTATACCGGTCTTTCTCAGAGTCCAGGACGATACCGAAGCCGTTCACATTTCCTGTTGCAGGCTCGAAGAACTCGTTTCCGCTGATGCCGACCTTTCCCAGATATGAGAAACTTACCTCTGGCATAAGGTGCTGGTTGTAATGATTTTCGGCCGTGTAGTCAAGAGATGCAGAGCCGGTGTATTTCTGCTGATAAGTATGTGTGAACCAGCCGTTTTCGCCATACGAAGGTCTCATGACGCCATTTTCTGTGTCAGGATTCCAGTAGCGGTACTCAAGAAGAAGTTCAGAGAAACTGTCCTTGTAGTCCATAGCCATACCGTCTGTTATATCAGACTTCTGCTGGTGACGGATCTGGTATGTACCGATGTTTCCAAGTTCAGGGAAAATCTCCATATCAAGAAGGTCCTTGCCGTTCTCCCACTCGAAACGTGAGAATCTCTCGTGTACAATCACTCCTGAAAGTTTACCTGAACCCTGTGGAAGACGTTCTCCGTCATATCTGTAAGTACACATTGTGTTGGTGTACATATAGAAACTGTCGCCATTGACATCACGCACAAGAAGCGGATATTTCGAGATACGGTCGGACTTGCCGCCGATTGCATATCCCTCATTGATAGGAGTGAGCGAACCCTTTCTGACAGGGAACTCCACATCCATGAGAGTCTTGTAGGTGTAGATATCCTCAGGGGTCAGATCCTTGAAATACTTATCTTCCTTTACAATCTCCGACTCAGTAGCAGGAACCTGTGAAGCCTTCATTCTCTTTACGAATCCTGATATCACATATCTCTCAGGGGAAGAATACTTAGTGATCTTCGTTCCCTTGAGCAGCACCTGCACCTTGTCAAACTGATTGAATACATTATCCTCGGCAGAAGCGGCCATAATCGCAAAACCATATTTTCCATCAAGAGACTGGAGATAGATGGTGCGTTGGGTGCCTGTGTAGTCGATGGAGGTGTTGTTGGTCTGCTCATTTTCTCCGGCATTGCCATAGAGAGGGTTGCTGACTACCACTCCTTCGAGGATGATGTCATCTTCCACCTCATATTCCACAACAGCATCCGTACCGACGACCATATCCCTTACCTCCTTGAAGGACTTGATGACTCCAAGCATCTCGTTGGAGTTCTTCTGAAGGACATTGAGTTCCAAAGCGACCTTGTCACCCCATCCGTCAACAAATGACAGGAGTACAGATGCCGTACGCACAGCCTCTGCGTGGTCATTTTTAATAGAGGTGAGATTAAGGGATGTATTCTCCATGCTTGTTTCAAGCCAGCCTGTGGAAACCACCCCGTCAGTATCGTTTAGGTCATAATCCACCTTTATATCAAACCTGTCAGCAGGAATATTCGTGTTGATCGCGATTGCTGACTGACCTCCTGCTCCATTCAGGACGATCGAGGTGTTATCAACAGAAAGATTTGCTTCGATGGAGCCTTTCTGCTTTACATAGACAGTGTCTCTTCTTGAATCCACATTACTGCACAGAACGAAGGTCACCATACGCTTGAAATCCGGGTTCTGGGTCGCAGTAAGTTTCAGGACTCCGTCTCCGTTGCCTTCAAGAGCACTCATGGTAAGCCATGAAGCCTCGGAAAGCATCTCTATATGATAATCTCCATTGGAGTATATGGACAGTTCATACGGACCACCTGCCGCCTCTATCAGGCAGACATTATCCTCCAAGGCAGTACCAAGTTCCACAAGCCTGATGTCTGCTGTCTCGTCCAGCGAGCATGAGAGGACTGTGGCTGTAACCGCAAGGGCTGCCGCCAACCTTTTGAATAATATATTGAACATATTCATATAATAAATTAGATTTTCTGATAAACCTTAACAGACACCTTGACCGGATCGCCGCCGAGCAGAGATACAGTCAGTTCCATTGTGCATGAACGGAGTTTGTTTGTCGTATTCTTCTCAAGATTGAACACAAGGCCTTCATGAGAGAGCCTGATATCCTTGATCCACTCACCGTTAGGAGCAGAAACGGTCAATGCGCTCATATATGGCCACACATTGTTTTTGGTCAGTGCAACAACCTGCTCTCCGCCCTCGGCCTCGAAATATTCAGTAGTCTTAGCCAACTGTATCTCCGGCTCTGCATTACCCTGTGCGACAGTGATATACTTGTTGAAAGTCAGACCTCCGAGGTTGTTGATTGTAACCTTCACCTTGGCTGTTCTTTCCGCTCCGGTCGCATTTGCAGCAGTGCCGAAAGAGAAACGGTCGTAAAGCGCTTCAAACGACGTGATCCAATGGGCTGGGTCACTGTCATTTCCGTCTATGAGCACTTCCTCTTCAGTGCCGTCCGCCTTAGGATAGATGGCTGTCGCATAAATGGCGTCAGCGCAATAATACACATTGCCCGAAGCAAAGACAGTAGCCTTTCCCGCATATTTCAGCAGAGGCACCTGGGACACCTCCGGATTGTAGATAGGCTGGCTGATCGCTCCTGTCTGGTTCATCCACACAGTGTCGCGCAGATTATCCTTCTGTAGGACTATGCCCACCTTACGGTTGATGCCGTAGTTTGCGCTGTATGTGAACACAAGGTCGCTGTTGCCGCTACCGGAAACCTTGTTGAGGCTGGCCCAGGATATCGGTTCTGTAAATGTCGCTGTCCAGTCGCCATCCGCATAGACGAGCACATGGGTGGAACCTGCGTCCTTGGTCAGCGATATGTTTCTTTGAGCCACCGACAGAGGAAGGTCCATTTCAAATGGCTTGTCGCATGATGCGAGAAGCGCAAATAATGAAAATATCAATAGTATCTTTTTCATACGGATTCTGTTTACATGCCGTACTGGGCATATTCCTTATTGTCAAGATTGTACTTGGAGTAAACCACCTGGGTATCCGGTATAGGATAGTATCTGTGGCATGGCTTGATGTTGTCAAGGATAGTCTGGTAGTCATTAAGGTCATTTACCGAATCATACCAGATGTCCCATCTTACGAGGTCATACTTGCGCTGGAACTCTCCGAAAAGTTCACGTGCCCTTTCGTCGCGGATTTCCTTGGCAAGACGCACGTATGTACGAAACTCATAATCAGGAAGTCCTGCACGGTTTCTGGTCATGTTGAGATACCTTATTGACTCCGTCTCCTGTTTGAGTTCGCAGAGAGCCTCGGCTTTGAGCAGAAGAGCATCGGCATAGCGGAAGACCTTGTAATTGTTGTCGTCGTTTCCGTCCTTCATGTTAGGGCACCAGAACTTTGGACCGGGATAAGGACGTGAGACAAGTTTCGAGAAAGCCTTCCCGTTATACTCCCATGCGTATGTATATGACTTTCTGAGGTCAAGTCCCCTTCTTGGCATAAGGTTCTGACAGAAATCCACAACAGGATATGCGGACTGCCATGTCTTTGCCTGGTCGCCGAGTTCAGGAATCTGCACTCCGTCATAGATGTCGTCCTTCGACCTCGGCGGGGTCATGATGCAGGCAAGGTTCGACACGTATGTCAGACCGCCTTCAGTATATGAATGCTGCACCTCAAAGATGCTCTCCGGAGTATTCTTGTATCTGAAAAGAATATCATCAAGACTATACTGATCAAGGTTGCCATAGATTTTTTCAAGATGGCTCACAGCATCCACAACCTCTTCCCAATCCTTGTTCCATGCGGCAAACTTGGCTATGAGCATCCATGCCATGGCTGCTCCGAAACGCTGCTGCCTGTTCACATCACCCTTGTCGTTGGTGAAAGGGTTGGTCTTGAGTTGAGGCACAAGTCCCGCCACGGATTTAAGGTCATTGATAAGAGCAGTACGGGTTGCATCTGCATCCATACGTCCCAACTGTGCCACCTCAAGCAGTTTGGCAGTATTCTCCACATCGTCCATATAGAAAGGGACATCACCGAAGAAGCAGGTCAGATGCCAGTAGTACAGGGCTCTGAGGCACTTCGCTTCACAGAGGAGTTGATTCTTTTCAGCCTCGGAAAGATTGGTGCATTTCTCGATGCCGGCGATGGCGAAATTGCTTCGCTGCACTCCGAGATAGCACTGTTTCCACATGGTCTCGCCGAAACGGGGCTTCACAGGGCTTATGTCCAACTGTGCGTCAAGTGTTCCTGACGGACAGTACATGATATCTGTAACACACTCTACAGCAAGAAAATACTGATAAGTGTAGATAGACTTTATCGGAATGTAGCATCCGTTCACCACTGACTGACACTCCGTATAGTTGCGGAAGAAGTTGTCAGGGGTGGAGATTGATGAGGTATCCTCCTCCAGTGAGCAAGATGTCCCGATCATAGCCAGGACGGCCACAGCCGCCATAGTATAAAATTTCTTTATTAGTTTCATATTGCTCATCATTTAATATCTTACCTGAATACTGAATGTAAATGTACGAGGCTTAGGATATGCACCTAAATCGACACGACGAAGGGCCGCATTGTCGCTCTCTGTCGACACATCCGGATCAAATCCGTTGTAGTTCTTCCACAGATAGAGATTCTCGCCTGAAAAAGTGAAGGTGATGTCCCTGATGCCGTTCTTCCAATATTTCGAGATATCGAGTGTATAGCCGAGGCTGATGTTCTTGAGTCTTATATATGAAGCATCATGGATCATGAAGTCGCTCGGAAGGGCCACATCTGTATAGCCGGCACGTGGGATATTCGACTCAGGGTTTCTTTCAGGATGCCATGAGTCGAGCATATAGCGGTACTGGTTGGTGTACATACCGCCGGCCTGATAGAATTCACCGTAGTTGTAGATCTTGCCGCCGAGCGAGTATGCGAAATAAACCCCCAGTTTGAAGTTCCTGTAATAGAAGGTGTTCTGGAGACCTCCGTAGATTATAGGGTCGGCAGAGCCCTGATAGACAAGATCCTTCTGGTTGAGCACGCCGTCATGGTTGATGTCATAGTAACGAGGCGTACCGTCCTCCCATTTGGTGTTCTCACTTGCATAGGCCTTTGTCTGCCTATTCCTCTCGCGGTCTTCGTCCGATTTCCAGAGTCCGCCGTACTTGAAGCCCCAGAGAGAGTTGAGCGGATAGCCCTCCACATAACCATACATCATGTACTTGTTGTTACCCGGACAGTTAAGTTGAGGCACAAAGTCCTCAGATCCGATGTCGATGACCTTCTGGGTATTGTGAGAGATGGTGAACGATGTCGTCCACTGGAAATTCTTCTTCTCAATATTACGTGACTCGAGCGAAAGTTCAAGACCCTTGTTGGATATCTCACCGAGGTTGGTCAGACGTGAATTGTATCCGGTCTGGTCGGCAACCTGCACTTCAAGGAGAAGGTCGGTGGTACGTGAAAGATAAGCCTCTGCTGTCATGGTCAGTCTGCCTTTGAGGAGTGTCCAGTCCAGAGCGAGGTTATATGAGGCTGTCTTCTCCCATGTCAGACCAGGCTCCGCAAGACGGCTTCTGTAGAAGGCCACCGGCTGTGATCCGTCGAAGAGATAGCCGCCTGTGGTGCTGCTGAGCATTGCGAGGGACTTGTATGCGCTGATGGCGTCGTTACCGGTGAGACCTGCACTGAAACGCAGTGAAAGGTCATCGATCCATGCGACATTGCTCATGAACGCCTCGTTCGAAATGTTCCATCTGAGAGCCGCTGACGGGAAGAACGCCCACTTGTTGTTGGCCGCGAAGTTGGAAGCGCCGTCGTAACGTCCTGTCGCAGTGATGTAATAGCGTGATTTCCAGTTATAATCGACACGGGCAAATGCAGACATCTTCTTGGTGCTGCTGCATGAAGTGCCGGCAGAATAGGTCTCCTTGTCAAGCACTGCGTTCATGTTGTTCCACATGACCTCGTCGTCCATATATCCCTTTCCTTCAAGGGTGAAGTTCTCTGCACCGAAACGGTAGGCCGAGAAACCAATCAGAGGCTGGAAAGTGTGACCATCCTTCTCGAGTTTATAGCGGACGGTGGTCTCACTTGAAAGCGAGTTCTCGGTGTAGTTGGCCCTATATGCCTGTCCGCCCTCGTTTGCAGTCTTTGCAGGGAGTGATCCAGGATAGTAACGATAGGTCTGGCGGTCATACAGATAATATGAAAGCACGCTGGCAATCACGAGATTCTCCACCGGGGTTATGTCAACGCTGACTGCATGGTTGGTGGAGTTGCGCTTCTGGATATTGGTATTGAGGTCGATCATCGCACGAGGGGTGTTGACCTTCTGACCGAGATTGTAGAGCGGGTTCTCAGAGTCTGTCACCTTAAGGAGTGGGGAAAGGTACTGTGCTCCGTTCCACCAACTTGTACCTCCGATGGTTGCCTTATTCACATCCTGGTTACGATAGGTATATGAACCGTTATATGAGGCCTTCAACCATTTGAAGAACTGTCTTTCGCCCTTGAATCGACCGGTGAAACGACTCTGGCCGCTGCCGTCGATGATACCCTCTGTATCGTTGTAAGCCACTGAGAAATAATAGGATCCCTTTTCGCTACCGCCGTTGATGGAGAGAGCATAATTCTGGGAGAAGGCATTTCTTGTGATGTTTCCGATCCAGTCTGTTCCCTCGCCATAACTGTATGGGTCGGCATATACGGATCCTGAAAGCGGAGTGTTGGCATTCACGTTCGAGTGAGATGCGTCCTTACCGAAATATGCAAAGTCGTTACGATACTGCACGAACTCTGTCGCATTCATGATGTCAAGCGACTTGGGAAGTTGCGAGAGTCCGAAGTCCGCCTTGAACGAGATGCTGACCTTGTCCGACTTGGTTCCCTTCTTCGTGGTGATGATGATGACACCGTTGGCACCGCGCGAACCGTAGATCGCAGTTGAAGAAGCGTCCTTCAGGACAGAGATGCTGGCGATATCGTCCGAGTTGATGTCGTTGAGGTCGTGAATAGCGTCCATGATGCCGTCAACGATGAACAGAGGCTCGTTGGAAGCGGAGATTGAACGTGTACCACGGATACGGATAGATGTAGTCGCACCCGGAGCACCGTCAGTGGACATAAAGTCCGCACCTGCGATGCGTCCCTGCAAGGCATTGTCAATGGAAAGTGTAGGAGCGTCCTTGATGTCTCCCATCTTTACATTTGCAACCGAACCGGTGAGGTCTGATTTCTTTGCGGCACCATAAGCGATGACCACAACTTCGTCAAGGACGTTCTTATCCTCCGACAACTTGAAATCAATCACCTTTCTTGATCCCACAGTCTCCTCTATCGGACTGAATCCCAGATACTCTGCAACAAGGACATCCGTAGATTTCGCCGAAATGGAGTAGGCTCCGTCAAGGTCAGTAATAGAACCTGTCATTGTGCCTTTGATCATGACGGAGGCACCGATGAGCGGTTCTCCGAATGAGTCATAGACATGTCCGCTGACCTGAGTCTGAGCAAAGGCAGATGTGCCTGACATGGTCAGGAGTACGGCCAGCAGCAGTCTGATTGGTTTGTTTAGTCCCATTATAGTCATGTTTTATTGTTTCACAAGAATTTTATCCGTGCCACTACCCTGGTTAAGAGTATAATAGTCCAGGTCGATGCCGTCCACAAGTTTATAGACGCGGAAATCATCGATGAACAGTCTGGCATTGCCTTGTCCTTCGGCACCTGATGTGAACCTGAACTGGGTGTTGACGCCCAGAGGGCTCGCCTGGGTGCTGTTGATGAAAAGAACGAAATGTCCCTCGGCAGGCCAGAGTTCCTCCTGAGTCACGGCGTCTTCATTGATATACGGAGCCTCGAGAACCATCTTCTTGCCTGATGATGCAAGTTCGTCCTTGAACACTCCGCCACCGATGACCTCGACACAGAATTTCTTGAGATCACCCTTATAAGCGGCTGCCTTGAAGGTTACCATAAGGAGGGAGTCATAACGATGATTTGCATTGACAGGAGTGATGAGCGCACCCTTTCTGCCTTCAGCATCTCCGAGTTTGACCATACCGAATTTGCCGTATAATGCACTTGTGTCGGCATTGTTGACTTTCTCGGTAACATAGCCCTTGCCCTTGAGCACGCTGCTCCATCCGCCGTACTCCGTCTCTCCTTCCGCATCGGTCGGGAGCCATGAGCCATACTTTATGTCAGAGAAATCAGAGAATGTCCTCTCGACCGCACCCTGATGAACAGGAAAGAAAAGTCCATAATTGATTGCAGGCTTTGAAAATGCAAGTGTTCCACTCCTGCGGGTGTAGGTCACCGCATCTGAAAGAGCATCGTATGAGAGCGTTACCTTATAGATGCCGGATGAAACATTTTCACATGAAACAACCTTGGCCCAAGGCTCAAGCAGAGCGTCCTGCCAGAAAACTTCAAAATCCGACACATTCGTTTTCAGGAAGAGTTCGGAAGTATTCTCCCTGACATCGACACAGAAGGCTTCAAGAGGCTCACCGCTGCAATCAGATGTAGCATAGACCTCAAAGATATCCTTACGAGGTGCATTTGCATCCTGCTTCGAGCAGGAAACCGCCACCGTAGCCGCAAGGAGAATCAGTGTTGAGAATTTTACTTTCATGATATAGGTTAAAATTTAAATATTGCTATTATCGGAAGATGGTCGGACGGATACTGCCAGCCTTTCACCTTTTCAGACCTTACCGGTCTTGTATATTCATCTTCGACTATCTGAGCATCTGCCATCGTCTCATAAAGCGCCGGCGAGCAGTAGATGAAGTCGATGCGTTTCTTCTCGAATGTGGTCGTATAGAAATTTCTCGGATGGCGCTGCCAGATGGCATCGATGTACGGAGTGTTTTCAAGTATGTATTTGTGGGTCAGGAGTTTGGTTGATTCCTCCGGGAGACCATATACCCAATTGTCCTTAGGTGATACTGCATTGAAATCACCCGCCATGAGCCATAGATTATCCTTGGCCTGAGGGTCGGTGAGTATCGTATGTTCACATATCCATCTGAGTTCCTCTGCACGGTACATATCACCTTCTCCCCTCCCGGCACTCTCCTTCTGGACCTCCGGAGCGGCTCCCTTGCAGTTGAAATGACACTGCTGCGGCCATGTATGGAGGGAAACAAGGTTGAGAGTCTTGCCTGCAATCTTCACTCTTGCCCAGCCCGCCCCGTGCACTACGACGAAATTTTCGTCTCCGACTATCCTTGAGACACACTCGATTGGATACTTTGAGGTGATTACCTGAGGGTATCCGTCGCGGTGGCCACCTACATATATATATTTATGTCCATATCGGGGAGCAACCTTTTCCCAGATAAAATAACGCCCCTCGCGCGGAAGCCGTGTAGATGTGCCCGTATAGTATATGGTCTCAGCCTCAGCCCAGATGCACACATCCGGCTTCTGAGACTTCACCCATCCTACGAAGGCATCATAATTATCCTCCTGACCTGTCCACATGCCGTTCTGGACATTCCAATAGAGGACCTTCACATCCTTTGCCGACGCATCCGGGCAGAGGGCGATTACCGCCGCCAATATGATGAACAGTCTTTTCATTGTCTTACTCGAAAGAATAATCTGCTATTATAGGTCTATGGTCTGACGGCACACATAGATATTGTCCTTCAAGAGGTCCGATCTCCAACTTTATCCACTCGTCGATCATGATGTCAGCAGTCTTCAATCTCTGTATCATCTTAGGCGAGGCATACATATAGTCTATACGCTGGGTATCCTCTCTGACTGATGAAAGGAAATCACCAGGATATGACTCATGGATCACGTCTTTGAGGGTCGTGTTGTCATGAAGGTATCTCAGAGCCTGATACGGATCGGAGGTCATGTTAGGATATTTATGGCCGTCGTAATACCACTTGTCATGAGGGGACACCGTATTGAAGTCTCCCATCATCAGGAAGTTACCGTCCTGGTACGGAATGATGGACTGGCAGAATTTCTTGATTTCATTCAGTCTCTGAGTGTCATTCGCCGCATCAGTCAGCCCCGGAGTCAGGTGCATTGAAAGAAGATATACATCCTCACCGCAGTTGATCTTGTAGAGACCTGCCGGATGACCGCCTGTCTGAGAAGCGGTCAGGGCCATGACTCTGGTGATAGGATATCTTGAAGTGATGATCTGCGGGAAGTTGGTGCTGGTATTGTCGCTGCCGCTGACATTTTCATGTCCATATCTGCCTGCGAGCCATTTCCAGCCGGTCAGGTTGCCATAGCCTTTGAGTGAGCCGACTCCCGTGCTCGGACCTTTTTCGCCACGATAAGTAGTGTTTCCGTTGATGTCATAGTATGACTCCGCCTCGCACCATACGCATACGTCCGGCCTGTATTTGTTTACACAAGCGACGAAATTGTCGTAGTTGTTCTTCTGATCCGCCCACATTCCGTACTGGATGTTCCAGAACATGACTCTGAGAGTCTTGGTGAAAGTGGTCTTTGTGTGGGCATCGACAGTCCTTACCTCAAAGTTATCAAGATAGAAGCCTCTCTTTCCAGTCTCTGACCTTCTTGTGGTGAGGGACAGAGAGGATATTTCGTTCATATTGTTGATGACAAGTTCAACGTGGTGCCAGGTTTTCTTTGCTGCGGCACTTGTCGAGACAGGCACTGCCGCATTGAGCAGATATGCTGTGGTCGATGTCTTTTCAAAAGAACGGGTGAACTGGGTGGCGGTCGCATCCTTGCCGTCTATCGTGCATGAGAGGATGTTTGCTCCATTGACAGTCTGCAACATGAGGTCATCTTCGAATCCTGCCATAGGACAATAGTCGAAACTGACCTTGACATCGCAGTACGACCTGATGATATTCTTTGCAAAAGGTGCCTGGAACAGACCGTTTGTGGTGCCGGTGGCGCCCACGGAAATGTAGCCCTGGAACTCCTGGCAATGATACAGCATGTCAAACGACTCGATGTTACGGCTCCTTGCGTATGAGGCTGAAAGGTTCATCTTGTCCTTCACCTTGAATCCCCTCAGATTGGCCATTCCCTCGTCCGGCTGGATGTAACCTGCTCCCGGCATATCGTATGAGGTCTTGTACAATGGCGCTTCATAACCTGTGAGCGAGCGGAATGAACTTGTGGAAACCGTCTCGTCCTTCGGGATCGCACCGAAGGTTCCGCTGCCGCCTACGACATCTCCGCCCCATACGAAATTGTCAAATCCCTCATAAAAGAGCAGGTCGGAAGCAGGTTTATAGGTCACTGTGCATTTGTGTACCTTGTCACTTGAAACTGTGAAGGCCGGGATATGAGCCGTGGCCATCTTATGGTCCGAGTCGCAGATGGTAAGGTCAAGACCTGAGGCGTATGAGCCTGCCGCAATCGGAATCAAGAACTTTACGCCATCCTGGGTAACAGGCACGAAACTGCCTTTATTGGTACAGTTCAGGACAACATACGGAAGACCTTCCGACACTGTGTATGTATTTGAAGAGGTATCAAAGGTTCCATATCCGGCGATGTTTCCGGCAGGATTCTCCACCTTGATCGATGACAGACTTGCGCTGCCCTTCACTGTCACCTCCAACAGGGAGAGTGCGCTGGAAAAGAAAAACATTCCTCCGGTATTCTCCGAGTAAAAAGCAAAATGGGGAAGGTGGTTTATGACATCCTTGGCATTGTGATATGCGTATGAATGCGGATGAACGACATCAGTATATTCGTTCTGACCATGGTAGTTTGATGATTTTGATGAAAGAAGGACAGCGTTGTAGGTCGAGGATTCGACAACATCCACATAGTATCTTTTTTCGCTATCAAGTCTGACCGGATATGTCACCCCGTTTACCTTGACCGTATAATCCGCCCAGTTTGTGATGGTCTTGCCATATAAGCTACGTACCGAATTGGGAAGTTCCGCAAGATAGAATCTTGCCTTTCCGTCAGTTATAACAAGAGGGTATATGTTTTCCGGCAGGACATCCTCCTTTGGCGGCGGTGTGTCGCCAAAGGTGTTCCGGTCATCTATTTCCTCACATGAGAGAAAGACCATTGCGGTCATCAGGGTCAGACAAAGCACACTACCAAGAGTGCGTTGCAAAAGGGTCTTGATATTCATCAGTTATGCGGTCAGTTTAATTGTTTACATCTGGGCACAATAAACCCATACCACATTATGACGATATATTTACCCTATACCCCTAAATGTATTTATTATTTATAAGGAATATGATGCATAGTCATCGTGCATGCTTCACTATGCGCCAAAGGGCCAGCATCAGATATCCCCCACAGCAGCACCAGGATCACAAATGCTGCACAGATACACCCGCATCTTTTGCGGAGACCTGGAACGGGCACAAGAACCAAACCACTTGTTATCCGTTGATTTACAAGCGATTACTAGCAATACAATGTATATAGTAAAGTAAATTTCCCCCATTTTAGACTTGAAAAAGAAACCACCTGAACAGACATTCGCTGCGATAGTCACACAAAGCGACACTATAGCCAAAAGGGAACTTCTCATTGTATTGGATCTTAAAGTTGATGACGTGGCAAAGTTAATTGAATAACGAATAGGTTACAAAGATTTCACCTGACTCCACCTGCATTTTCTTGGAGTGAAAGTGGCTTTTTGAAACCACTTCGTCGATTACGAACCCTGTGGGTTCTCATCCCCCTATACGGCAAAAGGAAGTCTTGCGACTTCCTTTTTGGGTGCCCAGTGGGATTCGAACCCACGACATTCAGAACCACAATCTGACGCTCTAACCAACTGAACTATGGGCACCA
>CANBDX010000006.1 GCA_947367315.1 uncultured Bacteroidales bacterium
GTCATAAAGTACTGATTAGCCACCCCAAAATAAGACGCCAGGCTTCCCTGTTCTGGAGATTACTTCAGCAGCTGGTCAAGAAGCTTTCTGAAGGACTTCTCGTCAACCACCTTTCCGTCCACAAGTTCACCGTCCTTTATTATATATGTAGCCGGAAGTACGGAGAGGTTATATGATGCAATATAAGGAGAAGCTCCGCCGCGTGAGTCACAGACGTTGATCCATGGAAGCTGCTGCTCCTTCACCACGCGTGCCCAACGCGCCTTGTCCGTATCAAGAGATACCTGATAGATTTCCAGCCCCTTTCTGTGGTAGTCCTCATAGACAGGTCTGAGCATGTCGAGATTGAACATCTTCTGGGATGCATCAGCAGAGTTCCAGAAGTAGAGCATGATGACCTTCGAATCCACTTCACTTAGCTTCTTCTTCACCCCGTCTGTGGAAGGGAGCTCCACATCCACGAATCCCACAGTCTGGGCAGACTTGATGCGTGCCTCGAGCTCAAGATAGCCGAAGCGCTTGTCGGCCTCATCCCTGAGGAGCTTGACATACCTGGACTCAGGATATACGAGAGCAAGGGAATCAGCTACATTTCTGAAATGGATGGCATCTGTAGCCTGAGAGAACACAGGGAGGTTCCCTCCGAGATTCTGGAAGAATACAGGAACTACGGTAAGGGACGAGCTGTGCGCAAGGACATAGCGTACACACTGCCTGTAGTAGTCCACATACTCCTGTCCGAGGCTCTTTCTGAGCTGGAGCAGCTTCGACTCGTTCTTTTCGCTGTCCATCTGAACGGAGAGCGCAAGCATACGTGCCATCGCATCGGCATGGTCCTTCTCCACCTGCTGGAGAAGGAGGGACTCTTCAGATCCTTCCACAGACCAGTTGCCGAGAGTGTCCGCGTTCACAGTCACCTTGTCACCGGCTTCAAGAAGCATGGAAGCGACCTTTGTGTCACCATGGTAGAGATAGACGAACTCAGGCTGCCCCTTGGCAACGTCCACCTTGAATGAGAAGGTACCGTCAGCCTTGGTCTGTACTGTGTCGATGACATGGTTCAATGACTTTACGACTACTTTTGCAGAAGGAGCTTCTGCAAGCGTTCCTTCCACTTTTGCATTGTCACCGCAGGCTGCAGCCATTGAGATGGCAGCAGCGAAAATGATTGTTTTACTGAATCTTGACATACTCATTGTAGATTGCAGAAGCTATTGCGGCGAATTCATCACCGGAGAGCTCCAGTTTCTTTTTTCTGAAATCCATGTCACCTTCGCTCTGGAGAGGCACAAGGTGGATGTGGGTGTGAGGCACCTCCATGCCGAGGACAGCGACACCCACCCTCTTGCAAGGAACGGCAGCCTTGATGGCCTGAGCCACCTTTCTTGCAAAGGCACAGAGACCGGCATAAGTATCTTCTTCGAGGTTGAAGATATAATCATCTTCCACGTGCTTTGGGATCACAAGGGTGTGACCCTTTGCCATCGGAGCTATGTCGAGGAATGCGTAGAAGTCCTCGTTTTCAGCCACCTTGTATGACGGGATCTCTCCTTTGGCTATTCTGGTAAAAATTGTTGCCATTAGAGTGTGATTTCGAGGATTTCGAACTTGATGACACCTGCAGGGACCTTGGCCTCAACGACCTCGCCTACTCCATGACCCATAAGAGCCTGTCCGATAGGGGTCTTCACTGCCAGTTTGCCTGCCATGAAATCAGCTTCCTGCTCGCTCACGAGGGTGAAGTTCATTATCTGGTTGGTGTTGAGATTCTTCACCTTCACCTTGTTGAGCATCTGCACCTTGTCTGTTCCTATCTGCGACTCGTCGATCACGCGTGCATTAGCAACAAGATTCTGAAGTTTTGCAATATTGAGTTCCAGAAGGCCCTGCGCCTCTCTTGCGGCCTCATATTCGGCATTCTCCGAAAGGTCACCCTTGTCTCTGGCCTCTGCTATTGCCGCAGAAATCACAGGACGCTGAGCGATAGCTTCCGCAAGTTCCTTCTTTAGTTTGTCGAGACCCTCCTGGGTCATATACTGAAGTGACATAATTATTTGGTTTTAAAGTTATTATTCATTGCACTTCGGAGACATGATCTCCGAATATATTATCATTTTCTTAAGGTCTATCTTCTCCCTTTTCTTTTCTTCATCCTCCTTGAGAAGCGACTTTCTGACAACAGCAGGCTTGCCTTCGGTTTCATGAACCGGAACGATCGGGGCTGAAACAGGCGCGGCAGACTGCACAGGGGCCTCTTCCTCCGCCTCGGTGTCCTCCGTTCCCATACCCAATACTTCTTGGCCGAAGTATTTCCAATCATGCACAGGACTGTCTTCACCATCCAGGGCCTGAGCAATTTCACGTATCTTACGCGCTGCATCCTGGGACCCGGACCGTTCAAGTCTCTTGCCTATCAGTTTGAAGATGAGAGGCAGAAGGATCAACAATAGGCCGATGATAGTTTCCATAATTCTGTTGTTTAAAGGTCCTTCACTATGTTCAGGATTACAGTTCAAGGAAAGTAAGGCAGGCATTCCTGTCCTTTTCCAATTGCACCCTCAATTCTTCCAAAGAGTCAAAACGGCGTTCTTCCCTTATCCTTTCAATAAATGAAAGCTCGATATCAAGGCCATATATATCCTCTTCAAATCCGAAGATGTTGGTCTCGATCGTGCGGCTGCTGCCAGATGAAACTGTCGGACGGCAGCCTATGTTGCACATACCGTAGAAGTCTCTGTCGAGAGTCCTGACCCTTACAAAATACACTCCGTTGCCCGGTATTAGCTTCAAAGGTTCGTACAGCTGCATATTGGCTGTCGGAAAGCCTATAGTACGTCCCAGTCTGTTGCCACTGACCACGACGCCGTGAAGACTGTATCCGTAACCCAGCATTTCCGATGCACCTTTCACATCTCCCGCCTCAAGCCGCTGACGGATCTTGGTGGAGCTTACGGCAAAGCCCTGGGCGGATGGGATCATTTCTGTCCTTATGACCTCCAGTCCAAGGCGCTGCGCGGTCCTCGCCACTTCGTCCGGGTCTGCGGCGTCGCATCCCATCCTGTTGTCGTAGCCGAGCAGGACGGTCTTCGCGCCATAATCGTCAATGAGCATGCGGAGGTATTCCTCCGTCGTCATTGCGCTGAAATCCTTCGTAAATCGAAGAACCTCAACCTTATCCACTCCAAGCGAGTAAAGCAGGTCCCGCTTCTCGTCAAGAGTGGTGAGAAGCCTGAGCGAACGGGCTTCCTTTTGCAGCACATTACGGGGATGTGGCCAGAAAGTCACGACCATGCTTTCATCCCCGCGTACTGCTGCAGCTTCCACGAGCTGCGTTATAACATGACGGTGTCCGGTATGGACACCGTCGAAAAATCCGGTTGCTACAACCATCTTACAAGTTCGAAGTCCTGTCTGTGAGGGAGCTTGGCGTTCTTTGCATAGATACGTCCTGCCACAAGATAGAGACCAGACCTGTCAGGGTTGATTGAAGCCACATACTTTGCGACTCCGTCGGCAGCCTCAGCCGGAGTGAAGTCATATCTCTCCTGGATGTGGAGACGGCCCTTCTTGTCTGTTGTAGCGAAGAGTACCTCCACTCCGATTTCCTCTGGCTTGAGGTCACCGATGTTGAGTACAACCTCTGCCTTGAACTCGCTGCCGAGAGCAACGTCGTCGTTGTTGCTGTCAGGCATTACTGCAGACACCACCTCGACGTTCTTCCATTCGCGGCGGAGTCTCTTCTTCCATGCAGCGATCTCACGTGCCTGAGCGAAGTCATCTGCCACCATAGAACCCACACGTGCAGACTGAGGCACATAGTACTGGTTGATGTAGTCAGTAAGCATGCGGTTGGTTGTGAAGTTGCAAGCCACCTGAGCCACGCAGTTCTTGATGTATTCGATCCAGTCGGTAGAGCGGCCGGTAGAAAGCGACTTGTTGTAGAAGGTAGGAGCTATCTCATTCTCGATGATGTTGTAGATTGTTGCAGCATCGAGCTCGTCCTGGTAGTTCTGGTCGTCGTAAGTGCGCTCCATAGGAAGTGCCCATCCGGCGCCCTTCTTATATCCCTCAACCCACCATCCGTCGAGTACGGAGAAGTGCATTACACCGTTCATCGCAGCCTTCTCTCCAGAAGTACCTGAAGCCTCGAGAGGACGTGTAGGGTTGTTCATCCATACGTCCACACCCTGAACGAGATACTTTGCTACAGTGATGTCATAGTTAGGAACGAATACGATCTTACCGATGAAGCGTGGCTGCTTTGAGATCTCCACGATCATCTTGATGAGATCCTGACCTGCCTTGTCAGCAGGGTGAGCCTTACCTGCGAAGAGGAACTGTACAGGCTGCTTAGGATCGTTCACGATCTCATCGAGTCTGTCGAGGTCACGGAACAGGAGGTGTGCTCTCTTGTATGTAGCGAAACGACGCGCGAAACCGATAGTGAGTACGTCGTCACGAAGGTTTTCCTTGATTGTAACCACCTGCTTAGGAGAATAGTGGTTTGCTGCTGCAGGGTCAGAGAGTCTTCTCTTCACCTCGTCGATGAGCTTCTTGCGGAGCGAAGTACGGATGTTCCATACTTCCTCGTCAGACACCTTGTAGATGCCGTCGAAGCATGACTTGTCGTAGTGGTGTGTCTTGAACTCCTCACCGAACACCTTTGAGTGAACTTCCTTCCACTCTGGTGCTGTCCATGTAGGATAGTGTACACCGTTGGTCACATAGCTTACGTGGAGCTCTTCAGGGAGATAGCCTGGCCACATGTGTCCGAGGATGTCGCGGCTCACCTCACCGTGGAGCCATGACACACCGTTCACCTCCTGTGAGATGTTTGCAGCAAGGATAGACATCGAGAATTTCTCGTTTACGTTTGCACCGTCATTCTTTCCGAGGCCCATCATTGTCTCCCAGTCGATCTTCAGACGCTGAGGATAGTGACCGATGTACTTGCGGAGCATTCCTTCGTCGAAGGCATCGTGTCCTGCAGGAACTGGAGTGTGGGTAGTGAAGAGGGATGACGCCCTTACCACTTCGAGCGCTTCCTGGAACTCGAGGTTCTCCTCAGCGATGAGCTCGCGGAGTCTCTCGAGACCGATGAATGCGGCATGACCCTCGTTGCAGTGATATACCTGAGGGTTAAAGCCGAGCTTGCGGAGTGCACGGATACCGCCGACACCGAGGAGGAGCTCCTGCTTCAGACGGTTCTCCCAGTCACCGCCGTAGAGGTTGTAGGTGATGGACCTGTCCTCAGGAAGGTTCTCAGGGATGTCAGTATCGAGGAGGTAAAGCTCAGTACGTCCTACATCCACTCTCCAGAGACGTGCATTGAGGTTGCGGCCAGGGAAGGCTACGCTGATGGTAACCCAGTTGCCGTTCTCGTCACGTACAGGAGTAGCAGGGATCTTGTTGAAGTCCTGTGCTACGTCCTCAGCCACCTGCTCTCCGTGAGCGGTAAGCTTCTGGTTGAAGTATCCGAAACGATAGAGAAGACCTACTGCCACGAGGTTGGTGTTCATGTCTGAAGTCTCCTTGATATAGTCACCTGCAAGGATTCCGAGACCGCCTGAGTAGATCTTGAGGGATGTATCCAGACCGTACTCCATGCAGAAGTAAGCTACTGAAGGGGTTGTGCGCTCTGCCTTGAGAGCCATGTATGAGTTGAACTCATCTACCACTGCCTTGAGGTCTGCAAGGAACTTGGTGTCCTTCTCAAGCTGCTGATATCTCTTGCGGCTCACCTTGTCGAGCATGGCGATAGGGTTCTGGCCGGAAGCCTCCCATGCCTGGGGATCAATTGATGCAAAGAGGTTCTTTGCTGATTCGTTCCAGCACCACCAAAGGTTCTTGGAAAGTATTTCGAGGTCTTTAAGAGTTTCCGGAAGATGGCGTGTAACTATCACGCTGTTCCATGTTGGCTGATTTACTTCAAATTTTCTGTATTCCATAGATTTATCATTCCTGGCCGCAGGGTATGCCCCCTTGACCGACATTAATTTCTCAAGTGATTTTGAATATGCTTCCTTATAATATATGATGTTGTTCTCCCAAAGTGCGATTTCAGACACATCCTTGGCATTCTGCATATATTTCCTTCTTACATCCTTGCGGAGCGAAGCGATCTCGCTTATACGTGCGGCTACTCCCTCCACGACTTCAAAATAGTTCGAGTCGCTTCTGTCCAGTACGGTGATGCCCGGATGCTTTCCTTCATAATGGGTGCGCACCCAGAGACCGAAACCGGCAAGAGTGGTGGTGAGGGTCGGAACCCTGAACGCAAGACTCTCGAGCGGAGTGTATCCCCAAGGCTCGTAGTATGACGGGAAGAGGGTGAGGTCAAGACCGCAGAGCAGGTCGTAGTAAGGCATGTTGAACACACCGTCATTGCCGTTGAGGTATGACGGAATGAAATATACCTTCACCTTGTCGCCGGCAGCGTTGTTGAACTGGAGGTCGTTGAGCCTTCTTGTGACATTGTCGTACTCAGGGTTCATCAGATAGTGTGACGCCCTGGTGACATATCCCGAAGGATTGCCGGCCAGTTTGGCAAGGAGCTGCTTGTCAGGGCCGTTATGGCCTGACGGTATCATTATGAACGCGTGTACCTTCTTGCCCTTGAAGTCGGAGCGGTTGAGCTTGTCGAGAGCGTCGATGAACACGTCGATTCCCTTGTTTTTCCATTCATATCGGCCACCTATGCCCACAAGAACGGCATTTTCGGGAACTTCCTCACCACACATGGCTGAAGCCACGGTCATGAGCTTTTCCCTTGCCTTTGCGCGCAGAGCCTCATAATCCTCGTCTGTTGCAGGAGTGAAGCTCGGCTCGAATCCGTTAGGGGTGACCACATCGACTGGCCTTCCGAGGAACTGACGGCATTCCTGAGCGGTGATGTCGCTCACGGTAGTGAACACATCACTGTTCTGGGCAGCCTTCTTCTCCAGCGAATGCCTGGCAACCACGTTGAAGTGTCTTGCCTTCTCGTCCGCGTCATATCCGTGAAGACCGTCATAAAGCGGTAAATAATTGCCTGCGATGCATCTTCCGATAACTGTAGCATGGGTGGTGAACACCGTCGCTATCGGCGCATTCACAGACTTGAGGTAAAGGAGTCCCGTTCCGGTCATCCACTCATGGAACTGGGCGACAACCTTGTCAGAAGACTCCAGATTGAATCTGTAGAAGCTTTCAATCACCCTTCCGGCAGCATATCCGAAAAGGGCAGATTCACGATAGTCCCAGTTTCCTGTGAGGGAATCCACACCGAATTCCTTCCAGAATCTGGTAAGTATCTCGTCCTGACGGGTGAGGAACTGCTTGAAATCCACAAGGATGGCAGTAGGCTTTCCTGGCACGTTCCAGCGTCCGATGCGGACTCTCAGCCCCTCGGCTGCAGCCTGCATCTTCCATGACCTGTAAAGTGCCGGATCCTCGATAAAATCAGGGTTTGTCTCTTCGTTCATCCACACATCAGGACCCACCATGATGTGGTGCCTGTTGAACTCACTCTTGAGATAAAGGGATTTGGTCGCAATCACCGTGTAGATGCCTCCGACCTTATTACACACTTCCCAACTAACTTCAAACAGATAATCCGGCTTGATAAGTTCTGTTTTCATCTGTCTATAATAAATTTACTTAGTTACCCCGGCCGAGATCTTCATCAGGTCTCGCCCGGGGAAATATATCATTCAGGACCAGGTCCCGTTATTTCTTAGCAACAGGCTTCTTAGCCGCAGGCTTTTTGGCTGCTGTCTTCTTTGCCGGAGCCTTCTTGGCTGGTGCCTTTTTTGCCGCAGGCTTCCTGACTGCCGCCTTCTTTGCTGGAGCCTTCACCTGCTTTTCGGCTGCAAAGTTAATATCTGAAACGGAAATTGCATCATCAACACGCAAAATAAAATCACTAAGTACGTTCATATAGTTGATAAACGCCTCATATGGAGTATCATACGGGTTGAAATATTTATGCACCGCTCCGTCAGAGAAGAACTTTGTACACATGTAATAGAAGTGGTCGCTCTCCTGAAGATGACCGAAATCAGCCCAAAGAGCCTCATCGTTCAGAAGTCCGAGCTTCTCAGTCTGGTCGTAGAGCTTGTTGAATGCGTCGTTCTGGAGCTCGTTACCAAGCCATGCCGTCACGTCACGCTCCTCGTCTGCCCATGAAATAGGGTCGAACACATCAAGTTCACCCACAGGACGATGCTTCTTGGCTGCCTGTGAAGGTGTAACGAACTCGAACTCACCGTCGGCAATTACTGCAGCCGGCAATGCGCGCATGAACTCGAAGATTCCGCTGGCAGCCTTCTGATGCTCGCCGAATGTCTCATAATCCATGAAAAGGTTCACGATATCCTCATTCTGAGCGGCAGCCTTCACCCAAGAGAGGTATTTCTCACTTGTAAGAGGCCAGTCAGACCAGGTCTTGTCCGAGAAACGGAAAGCGATGTCATCGCTGAGACCTGAGTTCTTGAGGAGGAGCTTAAGGCCCGGAGCCTGGGCTCCTGTATATACGAAGTTAGGACTCTTCCATCCAAGAACGTGCTTTGCACCCTCTGTAAGCATAGTCTTGAATCCCATCTCGTACACCATCTCTCCGATAGCATCAGAATAGATGAGCTCTGTGTTGCGGAAAGTCTTAGGTGTCACTCCGAAATAGTGCTCGATGGCTTCCTTATGCTTAAGCACCTGATGCTTGAACTCAGCCTCGGAAGCAAGAGCTGCAAGAGAGTGGTAATAGGTCTCCGAAAGGAACTCCACATGACCTGTCTGAGCGAGCTTACGGAAGCTTTCCAGCACCTCAGGAGCATATCTGTCGAACTGCTCGAGGACAGTACCCGAGATCGAGAACGCTACCTTGAAGGCACCCTTGTTAGCCTCGATAAGCTCAAGAAGAAGCGCATTCATAGGGAGATAGCACTTCTGTGCAACCCTGCGGAGGATGGTCCTGTTGGCGAAATCATCGTAGTAGTGAGAATCCTTTCCGATGTCAAAGAATCTGTATAGTCTCAACCTTGCAGGCTGATGAACCTGAAAATACAGACAAATACTCTTTTTCATGATATTATGGTTTTTTATTTGTTCTTGTCAATAACTTCCTGATAGATACCCTTGATCTTGGCTGCCACATCATTCCATTTGATGCTGTTCACCTCGTCATATCCGCAACGTGCCGCAAGCTGGGCGATTGCAGGATACTGGAGCAGGCCGTAGATGGCGTCTGACATTGCATCCACATCCCAGAAGTCCACCTTGAGGGCATACTTAAGGATTTCCGCACAGCCGGACTGCTTCGAAATGATCGAAGGAACGTTGGTCTGCATGGCCTCAAGAGGCGAGATTCCGAAAGGCTCCGAGATTGAAGGCATCACGTACACATCGGAGAGCGCAAACATCTTATGCACTTCCTTTCCACGAAGGAAGCCTGTAAAATGGAATCTGTCCGAAATGCCAAGACGTGCGACATGACGGATACATCTGTTGAGCATGTCACCGCTTCCGGCCATCACAAAACGTACGTTATTGCATCTCTTGAGCACCTTGGCAGCAGCCTCGATGAAATATTCAGGACCCTTCTGGTAAGTCACACGTCCGAGGAAGGTAACCACCTTCTCCTTCACATTCCTCTCGACCTCAAGCTTCTCACGGCCGCTGAAGTCCACAGCATTATGGACAGCGACAACCTTCTCAGGCTCGATGCCGTAGCGGTTGATGCAGATGTTTCTTGTGAGCTCGCTCACAGCCATCACCTTGTCGGCAGCCATCATACCCTTGGTCTCCAGGTCCACAACGCGTGTATCCACCTGGTCGTCACTTGCACGGTCGTATGAAGTGGCATGCATATGCACTACGAGCGGCTTGCCGGTGAGCTGCTTTGCAGCGATACCAGCAAGATATGTCAGCCAGTCATGCGCATGGATCACGTCGAACTGGTCCTTGTACTGCATTGCAATAGTAGCACCTACCATAGCGTAACGCGCCACCTCTTCCATAAGGTTCGCACCGTACTTTCCGGAGAACTTGTATTTCTGGCCATACTGGACGCGGAAGCTCTTGATCTGACGCTTGCGCTCCTCCTCGACCATGGTCTTGAAGTCCTGAGGATCCACGTAAGGGACCATGTTGGTGCCGATGTGCACGAACTGGACCTTTCCGAGGAACTCATCTACGGTAGCGCTGACAGTATCCACCGCCACGTCGCTGGCATTGATGATCTTCACTGCGCTTTCATCCTCGTCACCGGAAGCCGATGGCATCACGAAAAGGACGTCCACGTCGTTATAGGCAAGACCTTTGGTCATACCGTAGCAGGCAGTTCCGAGACCTCCTGCAATATGTGGAGGGAATTCCCATCCGAACATCAGAACTCTCATTACCTATCCTCCTTTTTATATTGTTTCATAATATATCCTATCTGCAGAAGAGCTGCGGTGCTCGTTGCCGAAGCGATGGCTCCGTGAGGCTCATGTGGAGGGTCTCCGTCATAAAGTTCGGAGAATGCGCCCACACCGTGCTTGCTGATATCCTCGAAGAATCCTTCCACGAGATATTTTGCCCTTCCGTAGAAAACATCCCCCATCATCCTGAAGCAGAGATCGATATATGGAGCAAGAAGCTCAGGGAAGGCACATCCCTGATGATATGCAAGGTCGCGGTCTATCTGCGATCCCTCATACACACCCCTGTAAGCCTCATTTCTCGGAGAAAGCGACCTGAGTCCCCTCTTGGTCAGAAGTTCGTCATTGATAGTCATCACGATTTCGGAAATGACCTCGTCGTCGAGAGGGCAATACTCCAGATATGCCGGAATCAGCATATTAGGCCTTACAGCAGGATCGTGCGGTCCGTTGCCTACGTAATCGAGAAGATAGCCCCACTCCGGCTTCCAGAATGTAGCCTGGAAATTATCCCTTACGAGGTCGCGCACCGGAGTCCAGCGGGTCACGAAAGCATTGTCTTTCTTTGGACCGTACTTATTTTCCATGTCAATGGCGAAGCAGAGAGCATTGTACCAGTATGCGTTTGTCTCCACCTGATAACCGGCCCTTTCAGTAACAGGACGGCCATATACATATGCATTCATCCAAGAGAGAGCGACTCCGTCCATCTGAGCCCAGAGAAGTCCGTTCGGATGCATTGCAATCTCCTTGCGGCATCCCGGAGCGTAGCTTTCGATGATGTTCTTGAGCACCTCTCCGTATTTCTTCCAGATCTGTCTTTCCTTGCCGCTGAAGCGGATGTACTGCTGGATGGTCTCTGTCAGTCTGAGAGGAGCCTCGCACTGGGTGGTGCGGTGATAAAGCCTCTCCTGCTCGTCTGCGATGAGAGTGTCGAGGATCTTCTCGAACTCCTCACAGCTGCCGTTGGCATAGAGGGTCAGTCCTGGAAGAGATGCGATCGTCTCTCGGAGAAGTCCAGTCTCAAGCCATGAGAATCCTGCATTGATGCGGATCTTGTCGCCATGATGACACTTGAACATCTCCGCATTATGGGCAAGGAGGTCGTGATAAGACTCAATCTTACCCATCTTCTTAAGACAGTCTGTGAACTTTCTCTTGAGGCCACGAGGGTTGATTTCATTGACAGAAGCAGAGAATACCACTGATTCGCCCGGCTTAAGCTCCAAAGAAAAGGCTCCCGGCACGAAAAGATCCTCCCTGCAGTCGAATCCACGGCGGTATTCGTCAGAATATGTCACGCCGCTGTACCAATATGGCTGATACTTGAATGCCGCCTGCGAAGAAAGCTGCATGTTGAGATAAGGAAATCCCTCATACATGCGGAAAGCCACTCCTCCATCCAGTTCGTCATACCCGGTGTACGCCTCGCCGTTCTGGTTTGTAAGACTGTGCACACTTCGGAATGCAAGGAAAGGCTTCAGCATAAGCGTAAGCTTAGAAGGAGCCTCAAGAAGCTCGTACTTGATGAGGACCTGATCATTGTCAGGAACCACCATGATAGTCTTGGTGAAGAGGATTCCACCTACCTTATAGGTCACAACAGGCACCGGATTGGCATCGAAATCCACGATGTACTTATGTCCCTTAGGATCATAAGTATCTCCGTAGCAATGGATTCCAAGGTTGAACTGTTTACCTCTAAGAACAAGACTTTCATCCAGCGCAGAAAGCAGCATGTACTTTCCGCCACCCAGCTCATCCACAGGGACAGCGAGCAGTCCGTGGTAACGTCTTGTGTTGCAGGTCACGATGGACGTGTTGCAATATGCTCCGGTGTTGTTCGCAGCGATGATTTCGCGCTTGAGCGAATACTCCAGATTCACAAGCTCGGACTTGTTGAATTTAAGAAAAGCCATATTTGATGTAATTAAGTTAATCTATTTTCTTCAATACAATTGCTGTGCGGCTCGGGAGGTATAGCGACATGCTGTCCTTGTATCTTCCATTGCCATTGGCGCTTTGTACAGGTACACTGAAATGCACCTCTCCAGTCTTCAGTCTGGAGAAGCCGTCAAATTCGTTTTCGTCTGTATTCAGGACAGCCTCGTATTTTCCTGCCGGTACCGCAAATCCGTAATCGGCAAAGGAGGCTGTGGGGTTGAAATTGAGTGCAAAGATACAATTTTTTCTTTTGAAAATAAGAATCTTTTTCTCCTCATCCTGAACAAAGAGCTCCGGTTTCTCGTCAAGGATGGATTCTGACTGAGCCAGTTCTATCATCGCCTTGTCGAAATTGCGCAAATAACGGTATCTCAGGTAATCAGGCTCCGCAAGAGACCACTGCCTTCTTGCGTGCTTATATGACCATCCGTTTCCTTCGCGAGGGAAATCTATCCATTCCGGATGGCCGAATTCATTACCCATGAAAGTAAGGTATCCGTTGCCGCATGTGGCCATTGTCACCAGACGGATCATCTTGTGAAGCGCCATTCCCCTGTCCACAACAAGAGACTTGGATTCCTTGTTCATGGAAGTGTACATCTCGGCATCCATCAGACGGAAGGCTATGGTTTTGTCGCCCACCATCGCCTGGTCGTGACATTCCGCATAGCTGATGGTCTTCTCATCCGCACGCTTGTTGGTGAGCTGCCACCATATTTCTCCCACACTCCACTGGTCATCCTGGAGTTCCTTGATCCACTTGATCCAGTTGTCGGCGACACCCATGCTCATGCGGAAGTCGAAGCCCACTCCGCCCATCTCGAGCGGAGCAGCAAGACCGGCCATTCCGCTGACATCCTCGGCAATAGTGAAGGCATCCGGATTCATCTCGTGGATAAGCACATTGGCAAGGGCCAGATATGCGATTGCATTGTCGTCCACACCCTGATTGAAATAATTCTCATATCCCGTGAAAGCCTTTTCGAGTCCGTGGTCCCAGTAAAGCATGCTGGTCACTCCGTCGAAACGGAATCCGTCTATATGGTATTCCTCCATCCAGTACTTGCAGTTGGAAAGCAGGAAATATTTGGTCTCGTCCTTGCCGTAGTCGAAGCAGCGGGAGCCCCATGCAGGATGATGGCCCTGCCATCCGTCGTAGAAATAGAGCGTCTCCTTTCCGTCGAACAGTCCGAGTCCTTCAGCCTCATTATCAACGGAATGCGAATGCACGATATCCATCACGACCGCTATTCCGAGGCTATGGGCCTCGTCCACAAGAGCCTTGAACTCCTCCGGAGTGCCGAAGCGTGAAGAAAGTGCGTAAAAATTGGACACCTGATAGCCGAACGAGCCGTAATAAGGATGCTCCTGAAGGGCCATTATCTGAAGGGTGTCATAACCGAGGTCCGCCACCTTCGGAAGCACATTCAGACGGAACTCCTCGAAGGTACCTACCTTCTCCTCCTCCGCAGCCATTCCTATATGACATTCATAGATGAGCGGATGAGGACGCCTTCCAGGATTCGGATGCTTCCACACATATGGCTGTACCGGGTCCCACACCTGGGCACAGAAAGCCTTGGTTACAGGATCCTGGACCGTCCTTGTCACATAAGCCGGAAGCCTTTCGGCTCCGCCGCCCTTCCATTCGATATAAAGTTTATACAGATTGCCGTGCTCGAGGAACATTGAAGGCAGCCTTATCTCCCAGTTTCCACCGCCCAGAGGCTTCATGGCATAGGCTTCGGTGCGCTTCCAGTTGTTGAACTCACCGATCAGATATATCTTGGTGGCATTCGGAGCCCACTCACGGAAAACCCAGTTCCCGGAAGCTTCCTTGTGCAATCCATAATACACATGATTGTTCATTCCCTTGCTCAGAGACCCTTCCACAGACATTCTGTCCTTCAGGTCCATTATCATCTTATGACGACGGTCGATGACATCCTTGTAGGGTAAAAGCCACTCGTCGTGGTCATAAATCATCTGTTTCTTATTTGCCATATTATCCTAACTTTAATCTTTCAGCTTTTCACGGGCGCCACGGAGGTAGTCACGGCATGCGGCCACCAGTTCTTCCGAGCGCCTGATGTATTTGTCAATATCTTCAATACCCGTCTTGGGATCCTCAACCTTTGCAGCAATGGCTTCAAGTTCCTCTATTGCCTTTGCGTATTCAAATTTCCTTTCCATAATCAATCCGTTTTAAGACTGCCACGCGTGGCAATCTCCTTAACCATACAGTCAAGAGTACCGTCAGAAAACATCACCGAGATACTGTCGCCCGGCTGCCTTCCGGCCACACCTTTAAGCACCACGCCGTCTCCATCCACTGCCAGCGCATAACCCCTCGCCAGAATCTTGCGCGGGTCAGCCGCCTGAATTCTCGTCTGAAGCACTTGCAAGGACGATTCCATAGCAGCAACCTTCAGTGAAAAAGCACCCTTTATACGCGAAGCAAGCGAATCCAGCAGCGCTTCCTCACGATACAGACGATTGGAAACCGCAAGCCTCATTCTTGTCTGGCATGAAGATATCCTCTCATCCTCGCCCTCATATATGTCCAATATGTAATCGGCAAGCGCCGTAGGAGTCTTGAGATATTCATATGCCACCATGTCGCACACATGGAAATCCTGGTCATGCCCCACGGCCGTAAGCACCGGCAGAGGATATTGGGCGATGACAGCAGCCAGACCGTAGTCGTCATAGCATGCCAGGTCCAGCTTGGCACCGCCGCCACGCAGGATCAGCACAGCATCCCAAGAGGCATCGGTTTCCAGGACAGAATCCAATGCAGAAATTATGGACGCCGGGCAGTCAGCCCCCTGCATAAGCGCAGGGAACAGCACAGGTTCCACCACAAAGCCATAAGGATTTTCTTCAAGATGACGCATGAAGTCACGGTATCCGGCAGCATCTTCAGCCGATATCACAGCAAGACGATAAGGCAGCAACGGCAGCTCCAGCTCTTTCTGAAGCCCCATAAGCCCCTCCTTCTGAAGCCTTTCTATTGTACGCTGCCTCTCCAGTTCCTTCACTCCTATGGAGAATTCAGGATCGATGTCGTCTATTATCAGCGACATGCCGTACAGTTCGCTGTAGTTCACCTGCACCTGCACCAGAACTACCATACCCTCCTGAAGAGAGGATCCGGTCACGGATTCAAAATAAGGAGCTATGAAACGATACTTAGAAGCCCAGATGATGGCATTGACCTTGGCTTCAAGGCCCTTTTCGCCGCTCTGGGACAGCTCCAGATAACAATGGCCTCCGTTACGTGCCTTGACTGCACTAACTTCGGCCTTTATCCATATCCGTTTCGGAAAAAGCAATTCTATCCCCTTCTTCAGCCTGTTCTGGAGCTCAAAAAGGTCAATAAATTCTCTTTCCATAGGAATATCGGTTCAATCGACACAAATTTAGTAAAATTTTCAAATCATCCTTAATTAACGTTTACAAAATCGGCTATATTTGTTTTAAAATAAATTTCCATTCCCATGAAACGCTTTTATTCAATCTTTTTTTTCATTCTGATCTCATTTGCGCTTACCGCACGGAACAGGGAGACCATCTGGCCTAAAGGCAAGATGCCCGACAGTCAGAGTCATCAGATCGCCGCTATGACAGGTGAATCCAACAGCAGCAGATTCAACCCTGACAAGAACCGCATAGCATACATCGAATGGTTCGACGCCCCGGCTGAAGAGACGCGCAACGGAGGATGCATGATTCTGATTTCTGGAGGGGCCTACCAAAGCTGCTGCGACGTAGGCCTGATCAAGCAATGGAAAGAACGTTTTACCGAGCTTGGATTCCAATGCGTGAATTTCGTATACAGGACTCCAAGGCCTGTTGGACTTCCTATATATCAGACGGCCTGGGAGGACGGTCAGCGCGCAGTCAGGGTAATCAGAAGCCAGGCTGAGAAAAGAGGGTTCGATCCGGAAAAGATCGGCATAATCTCGATGTCGGCAGGTTCGCACCTGGGACTGCTCCTTGCGACAAGTTCACAGACTCCCGCATATGAAAGGACAGACAGGACAGACGACATCCCGTGCCATATAAACTGGGCCATCATAAATGCTCCGGCCTACGGAACCACAGATGCTGAAAACGGCACACCGGCTTTGAGACAAGGCTACGGCAGCGATGTATTTCTGAGCGACGTGTTCAAATTCGATGAAAAGACATGCCCGATGAGCCTCCACCACGGAGGAAAGGACATCTATGCGCCGCAGACATCCACATTGGTTTACAGGCAGCTGCGCAGAATGGGCATTCCTGCCGAACTGCATCTTTACGCAGACAAGGGGCATGGAGCATATGGACTGGAAAGAGGAGTTGAGTTCATGAAGCAGATGGGATATATGGGACCTCTTGAACCGGAAGAGAAACTTCTGAGCAGATATAGCAGTGACGATGACAGGGCAATCCACATCAAGCAGGACATATGGCCTGAGGGTAAAACCCCGGATTTCCAGGAATCCCAGAATACCCCATACATCGAGTGGCACATCCCTGACACACTGAAAACCAAGGCGATACAAATCATCTACTCAGGCGGAGGATATAACAGCAACAGCCCGAAGGTCTCCGAGGTGACTCCGTTCAGACGCTACCTCAACGCCAAAGGAATGGCTGTGGTCACATTAAAATACCGAAGTCCACGTCCATCAGGACTGGCCAAGCACACGACAGCATGGCAGGACCTCCAGAGAACCATCAGAATAGTCAGAAGCCAGGCCGCCGAAAGGGGACTTGACCCCGACCGTATCGGACTCATGGGAGGATCCGCAGGGGGACACCTCACCCTGATGGGAGTGACATCATCACGCCATCAGGCATATTGGCCGATAGATGAAACCGACACCGTGTCCTGCAAAGTACAGTGGGGAGTAGGCATCTATCCTGCATATGTTCTCAGCGACGGCTTCGACGGAAAGAATACACAGAAGGGAAATTCAGACAAAAGCACTCTCGCACCGGAATTCTCATTTGACCTTGACACCGCCCCTATGATCTTCATCCATGGCGATGCCGACCCTTATTCGGCAATGGGATCAGTGAGAGTGTGGGAGAAAATGCTTATGATGGGCATCCAGTGCGACCTCCATACCCTGGCTACCAGACCCCATGGTTTCCAGAGCAAAGCCTCGCCCGGTACAGGCAGCTACACACATATGGACAGAATCTGGGAATTCCTTACGGAGAAAGGCTTCAACAGGTGATTTTCTGAAAAATTTTCCTATCTTTGCCGACTGATTTGAGTCCAGACGATTATGAAGATTACCGAAGCACTTTTTTCCGGCAGCAGCACGAGGATTTCCGAGAAGCCAAAGCAGAAATTTCCTGAGTTCGCTTTCATCGGCAGATCCAACGTCGGCAAATCTTCTCTGATCAACATGCTTTGCCGCAACAAGAAGCTGGCGATGACTTCCAGCAAGCCGGGCAAGACGCGTCTAGTCAATCATTTCCTCATCAACAGACAGTGGTATCTCGTGGACCTGCCCGGATACGGATATGCAAAGATTTCCGCTACAGGAAAGCAGAAGCTTGAGCAGGTGATCCGTAATTATATCAACCTTTCTCAGGAGATGGTGATGCTGTTTGTGCTCATCGACTCAAGACATGACATAGGCAAGGTGGATATGGATTTCCTTATTGAGCTGGGACAGAGTCAGATACCGTTTGCCATCATCTTTACTAAAGGCGACAAGAGCGGTCCTAATGCGCTCAATGCCCAGATCGACAAGATGAAAGCTCAGATTCTCGAGTTATGGGAAGAACTTCCTCCTACATTCGTCAGTTCGTCGGAGACCGGGCTTGGCAGAGAGGAAATCCTGGATTACATAGAATCGGTCCTCAACACTCTTGAAAACGAACAAAACTAAACCCTCAACAATATGCAGCACGAACACAAAATCAAACTCTTTACATGCAGGGCGTCAAAGGATTTCGCTCTGAAGGTCGCAAAGGAACTCAAACTTGAACTCGGAGATTCCGATGTGCTTACATTCAGCGACGGAGAATTCCAGCCATGCTACAATGAAAGTGTCAGAGGTGCGACAGTATTTATCGTACAGTCCACTTTCCCTCCTACAGACAATCTTCTTGAGCTCCTTATGATGATCGATGCTGCCAAAAGGGCATCGGCGCATAGAGTGATAGCCGTGATGCCTTACTTCGGATGGGCAAGACAGGACCGCAAGGACAAGCCGAGAGTTTCAATCGGTGCGAAGCTTGTTGCAAATATGCTTCATGCGGCAGGATGTGACCGCGTGATGACATGCGACCTCCATGCCGATCAGATCCAGGGATTCTTCGACGTGCCTGTGGACCATATATATGCAAGCGCGGTATTCCTTCCATACCTCCAGAACCTCAACATAGAGAACCTCGCCATTGCAGCTCCTGACATGGGTGGTGCAAAGAGGGCAAACGCCTATGCAAGATTCCTTCAGTGTCCTGTGATCATCTGCCACAAGTCACGCGAGAAGGCGAATGTGGTAGGCTCGATCACTGCCATCGGAGAGGTCGAAGGAAAGAATGTAGTCATCGTGGACGACATGATCGACACAGCAGGTACCCTTGCCAAGGCTGCGAATGTACTTAAGGAGATGGGGGCGCTCAGCGTTCGTGCATGTGCAACGCACGCAGTGTTCTCAGGTCCTGCATATGACAGGATTGCGGAGTCCGCTCTTGAGGAGGTGATCGTATCCGACACCATTCCACTCAGCAACGATCCGGCAAAGGACAAGAGCAAGATTACCGTGCTCACCATGACAAAGATGTTTGCCGACATCATCAACAAGGTGTACAATTACGAAGAGATCAGCTCAAGCTTCATCAACTAAGGTCCGGTAATTGCCTGACACCTTATTATGGAAATATTTATAGCGGCATTGACACTGGTCGGGCTTTGCGTATTCGGACTATGCTTCAACATCATCTTCAGGAAGAACGGAAAGTTTCCTGAGACGGAGATAGAGAACAACATAGAAATGCGCAAACGCGGTATCAAGTGTGCAAAGGAAGACGAAATAAAGCTTTGGGGCAAGAAAGACAAGGACGGCAGGCCCGTATCCTGCGACGACAGCGGATGCGGGAGCTGCGGTGCCCGTGACATCTGCCACTAGACATAACGGTCCCGGAGAGGGACGAGCAACTATCGCCGAGAGGCGGGATTTTAATAACTAAACTGATTTATTATGAGCTTATTAGCTATTGTTGGACGTCCGAACGTCGGTAAGTCCACTCTTTTCAACCGTCTGGTCGGCATGCGCCAGGCAATCGTAGATGAAACAGCCGGTGTGACCCGCGACAGGCATTATGGAAGATGCGAATGGTGCGGTACGGAGTTCTCTGTAGTGGACACCGGAGGATACACTTCCAATTCAGACGACATTTTCGAAGAAGAAATCCGCAAGCAGGTGGTTCTTGCCATCGAAGAGGCCCACGTAGTGCTCTTCATGGTGGAGGCAAGCACCGGCATCACGGATTATGACGAAGAAATAGCAGATATTCTCCGCCGTTGCGGCAAGCCGGTGATCCTGGCCGTGAACAAGGTGGATTCCGGGGACAAGATGTATGACGCGTTCCAGTTCTATTCTCTGGGACTTGGCGAGATCTACAGCATTTCGGCTGCAAACGGAGGCGGCACAGGCGACCTTCTGGATGCCATCGTGAATGTACTTCCTGCTGAAGACCCCGACAAGGACGAGCGTCCTGACCTGCCTCACTTCACCATCGTGGGAAAGCCTAACGTAGGTAAATCATCGCTCACCAATGCACTTCTCGGCAAGGAGAGGAATATCGTGACACCTATCGCCGGCACTACACGTGATTCCATCGCTACCCTCTACAACAAGTTCGGACATGAGTTCATGCTTGTGGACACTGCAGGAATGAGAAAGAAGACCAGGGTGCACGAAGACCTTGAGTTCTACTCTGTGATGAGGTCCATCCGTGCCATCGAGCATTCTGATGTCTGCATCCTCATGGTGGATGCCCAGACCGGAATCGAATCCCAGGACATGGCCATCTTCAATCTCATACAGCGCAACAAGAAGGGTTGTGTTGTGGTGGTAAACAAGTGGGATACCATAGAAAAGGACAGCAACACGATGAAGGAATACACCGAGGCCATAAAGGCGCGCCTGGCACCGTTTACCGACCTTCCTATAATCTTCACCTCTGTAATCAACAAGCAGAGGATAATGGATGTGCTCGATGCTGCAGCACATGTATATGAGAATTATTCCCGCAAGATCCCGACATCGAAGCTGAACGAAGAGATGCTTCCGGAGATAGAAAACTATCCTCCACCTGCATGGAAGGGCAAGTACATCAAGATCAAGTACGTGACTCAGCTTCCGACCCGTTCTCCTTCATTTGCGTTCTTCTGCAATCTCCCGCAGTATATAAGGGAGCCGTACAGAAGATTCCTTGAGAATAAGCTAAGGTCGAAATTCGACTTCCTTGGCTGTCCTGTGCATGTTTTCCTGAGACAGAAGTAAAAGGACAGCATCCAGGGATGATTCCTTGGCAAGGACCTTCTTATCCTGTCCTCTTTATCATATCCCGCTATCCAGCCGGATGGAAACATGGATGGATTCCAGGCGGAGAGGTCATTGCCAGGATAGACAGCTTACAAAGACCAGCAGGACATACTCCCCTTCCACTTGACGAAGCATCCTCACATCACATATCAAAGCAATAACAAGTGGGGACACCGTCCTGCAAAAATTGCAACCACTCCACACAAACACCTATATATCAAGTACATCGACGACAACATCCTATTAACTTCCGTCCGCGGTACCCCACTTGAACAGGGGTACCACGGACGGGCATTTTCATAAGTAATTATGTATCGACTTATTACAAAAGCTACTCTAAATATTACTCCTTTGTAACAGTACCGTCGTGATTGTCTTTGTAGGTATTACCCATAGAATCCTGATAGTCCCCAAACATATTCTTCTCTACATCAGTCTTTCGGCCATACTCGTCTGTGACAACCGCTCGCTTAGAGGTCCCGCCATTCGACAGAAGGGCTCCGACAAACCATATAATCAACACAGCAGCAACGGCAAAGAGTACGGCAACTGCTATAAGGTAGCTTACAGCAAACACGAGAGCAAAGCCGACGAGCAGAAGCAGTGACCTCAATATTGCGATCTTGGGGCCGGCAGCCACAATGCACTCATAAAGATTCAAGCCGTAGATCAGAACGGCAAGTCCTACGGTCGATGGCAGCACCATAGTCGTGTCCCATCCAAACCAGGACTGAAGAGTGGTTCCACCTCCTTGAGCCGCGCCTAAAACGGCAATAAGCAGAATGCTTATCGAAGCGAAATATTTATTGGTATTGATGTTCTCACCCCAGATTCTTTCGTCTATAGAGTTAAAAAAGCATAACAGGTCTTTCATAAATATCCTCCAGATTATCAGTGATTAAGCAAATAACAGCACTACAAGATACTGTGCCGGCACAACAACAGCAGTAACTATAATGAAAGCTACCGTATAACGGTTGAAGAACCGATAGTCATATACCCTATTCTCATTCTCCTTTTCCACAGCAAAGAGACCGCTGAAGATAAACTTATACCATGCTATCGAATACAAAGTCCGTAATGCCAGCAACAACACATCATAGAAAGAGTTTGCGTAATAAGGCATTGCAAACAAATCATCGCCATATTCTACATACAAATTGGAATCAAAGAATAATAAAGTATTCGATAGATGCAGAATAATTCTAATGGGATAAACCAGACATAGGATTGCAACCCATGACTTGGTATGCTTAGTGAGGCAAGAGTCTGATATTATCACCGAAAAGGCGTACACATTGAATAAATAAGATACAAACAACAACACAAGATAATATATACCGTTGCCCACACATAAGGTAAATAGACAATGGGATACAAGCGAACATCCGATAAATATCAGAGCTGCAGTCCTGACTGCACGATTTGAGGCCATATAGCAAAGCAGTCCGAAGAATACCACAGATACCAGTGTTTGAAAGAGCATCATACTTCCACTTCCGACAAAGAGACGGAAAATGGTAGCACTCCATACCTCCAACATGGCAATTGAGAAAAGCAGCCATTGAAAAGTCTTGTTCTTAGGCATTAAATCTTGAGCGATTAAGTTTTGGTCCATAACATCAAGTAATAGATGGTAATAATTTCAACAAATCTAAATATTATATATATTATTTCCAGTATCCCGATTTTAGAAGGTTAATACGGAATGATTATCCGCGGTCCTACGTGCAATCTTATTAACCATTGACATTGCCCGGAAAGCTTCATATAAACCACTATTAATTAATCAATTGAACCAATAGTCCATTACCAGTACCACAGCTATCTCGAGGTGAGGAACGTCAAAGCGACAAGCTTTCCAAGTTTTTTACTAAATTTGCTTGGTTTAAGTTTAGAGGACAGATGAAGACTGTAATATATAACATCGGTACACTGGCGGGAATTCTTCCCGAGGGGGTGACAAAGCTGGAAGGCTCTGAGATGAATCATGTGGAGTGCATCGAGGATGCATATGTGGTGATTGAAGACGGGGTCATAAAAGAGTTCGGGCACTGTCCTGCAGGCCTGGGAGTCCAGAACCGTGCTACCCCCCTGGCCGCAGAGGGAGGGGCCCGCAGCTATGCTGTGGGAGGGGTCGTTCTGGACTCCCAGACCTGCAGGACAGACGGCGCAGATGAATACATAGATGCCAAAGGAGGAATCGTGATGCCGGCCTTCTGCGACTCCCATACTCATATTGTTTATGCCGGATGCCGCGACGGAGAGTTTAGAGACAAGATTGCAGGCCTCTCATACGAAGAGATTGCCGCACGAGGTGGCGGTATTCTCAACTCGGCAGACCTTCTGCATGAGACTTCAGAAGACGAACTCTACGAACAGGCTATGGTCCGGGTGCATGAAATCATGGCCATGGGTACCGGAGCCGTAGAAATCAAGAGTGGCTACGGACTGACAGTAGAAGACGAGCTGAAGATGCTGCGCGTAATCAAGCGCATTAAGGAGACCGCTCCGATAACTGTCAGAGCCAATTTTCTTGGGGCACATGCAGTAGGACGTGCCTACAGAGGCCGTCAGAGCGAGTATGTGGACCTGGTGTGCAATGAAATGCTTCCGGCCGTAGCTGCAGAAGGACTCGCAGACTTTGTGGATGTATTCTGCGACGCGGGATTCTTCACCGTAGAAGAAACCGACATGATCCTCAGCAAGGCTGCAGAATATGGCATCACACCTAAGATCCATGCCAACGAACTTGAAGTGTCCGGAGGCGTCCAGGTGGGAGTCAGGCACGGAGCTCTTTCCGTAGACCATCTTGAAAAGACCACAGATGCTGAAATCGAGGCACTTAGAGGCAGCAGGACAATGCCTACAATGCTCCCCGGATGTTCGTTTTTCCTCGGGATACCATATGGAAATGCCAAAGGGTATATCGAAGCCGGCCTGCCTGTAGCCCTGGCATCCGATTATAATCCGGGCTCGAGCCCGAGCGGGAACATGCGTTTCGTGATGGCTCTGGGATGCATCAGGATGAGACTGACTCCGGAACAGTCATTCAATGCCTGCACCATAAACACCGCATATGCCATGGGGGTAAGCGACATCCTCGGCTCAATCACCGTGGGCAAGAAAGCCAATCTGATCATCACGAAGAAGGTTCCGTCACTGGCATTCATCCCTTACAGCCATCAGACGCCGGTTATTGAGAAAGTAATCCTGAATGGAATCGCCATCTGACACAACAACTGCTTTTTCAAAAAGATCCGACCGGAATAACAATCATTTCGTTTTTTTGCTACCTTTGTAAGGATAACGTGTTTTTTCAACATAAACCAAATAAAACTAATTATGAAAAAGATTCTTCTTATCGCAGCAATGGTGCTTGGATTTGCAGTTGCTGCAACAGCTCAGACAAGAACCATGGGTGCCCGTTTCGGCGGTGGTACAGTGCTCGGAGCAGACTTCAGCTACCAGCATTCAATGGGCGCAGACTTCATCGAAGCAAACGCAGGTATCGACCTGAATGCTGTTACAATCAGCGCTACAGGTATCTATAACTTCATGATTTCTAAGCCACAGTGGACAAGTCAGGGAACTTGGGGATTCTACGCAGGTCCTGGTGCATCTCTCGGAGGTATTCTCGGAACAATGCATGCGGCAGTTGTAGGACAGGTAGGTCTCGAATATTTCTTCGAAGGCTTCCCTCTTCAGCTCTCTCTTGACGTAAGGCCATCAGTAGGTTTCAACTTCGCAGGTGGACCACTTTACTGGAGCGCTGCTGCAGGCCTCGGCGTACGCTACGCATTCTAATAACCTGTCCGGACAAGATTCCAAACAGATAATTTATGCGACGTTCATATTATTGACGTCGCATTTTTTTGTGTATATTTGTGTTTTAAACCACATTTGACATGAAAAAGACAATTCTTACAATCGCTATTCTTATAAGCACAGTGGCCGGTGCATTGGCACAGACCCCCGTAGAAACAGTTGCTGAAACTCCTGAAGTCCAGCCTGCACAGAAGCAGTTCCTTCAGAACATAAAGATCGGAGGACAGCCGGAATCCGTAGGTCTAAGGATAGGAGCCATGGGAGTAGATGTGTCATATAATCATTCCATCAACTCAACAGAATTCATCCAGGCTGACCTTGGAATAGATCTCGGATACAATGTTTCCGGAACTCCAGGTCTGAAGGCCACAGCCATCTACAACTGGATATGGGCTCGTCCGGCATGGACAGACACAGGCAGATGGGCCCTTTATGCAGGCGGAGGACTCTCACTTGGATACGTGGAGGATGCTGTTCCTTATTCTGTTGCAGACCAGCTGATCACAGGCATCTATGACCCTGGTTTCATGATTGCCGCAGCAGCACAAGTCGGAATAAGCTACACCTTCGACTTCCCTCTCCAGCTGGCTCTGGACATCAGGCCATACATCGGCATCCACTGCAACGACGGCAAGGTGCGCATGGGGGACATAGAGTACGACTATGGAGGAAAAACCGGATTCTACGACAATGGTCTGATGGGATTCATCCCGTCCATCTCGGCAAGATACATGTTCTAGTCTGAACTAAATAAAACACCGGCCTTATGGATTCATAAGGTCGGTGTTTACAAAACCGTTTATCTCTTGCATCAGCTCTATGGATGCGAGGGATTTTCTTTTTATCTCCTCTGTGGCATCCGGTGCCTGGGCAGCTGCCCGGAAGGCATTTATAGCCTCTCCGAAATCACACTGCTGTCTAAGAATCACCCCAAGATCATACAGGTCCTGGGGTGATTTATCATTATATTCGTATTTCATCTCAAAAGAGGCTATACCAGTCCCGAGAAGCCCATGAAGGCCATAGCAAGGAGGCTGGCTGTCACAAGAGCGATAGGAATGCCCTTGAAAGCCTTAGGCACATCGTTCAGTGCAAGCTGCTCGCGAAGTCCTGCAAAGAGGACCATTGCAAGGCCGAAGCCGAGAGATGTAGAGAAGGCATACCAAGCTGCCTGACCGAGATTGAAATCCTTTGTAACCACAGTGAGAGCCACACCGAGAACTGCACAGTTGGTAGTGATCAGCGGAAGGAAGATACCGAGAGCCGAATAGAGAGACGGACTGATCTTCTTGAGCACGATCTCCACCATCTGCACGAGGGCGGCAATCACAAGGATGAATGAAATGGTCTGAAGGAACTCAAGGCCGAGCGCAACCAGAAGCATGTTCAGAAGGTAGGTCACCACTGTTGCAAGGGTGATCACAAAGCATACAGCCATTGACATGCCGGCAGCAGTGCTGAGCTTGTTCGATACTCCGAGGAACGGACAAACACCAAGGAACTGCGACAACAGGATATTGTTTACGAATATCGCTGATATAAACATTATTGCAAATTCTGCCATAACAATTATCTAATTAGTATTACTCAGCCTTCTTTGAAGTCAGCTTCTTGAAGATTACTATGAGGTATGCAAGCGCAAGGAAGGCTCCCGGAGCAAGCACGAATGCAAGGATACCGTCGCCTTCAATGAACTTGAACCCGAATGCAGATCCGCTTCCGAGCATCTCGCGCACAAGACCGAGAAGGGTAAGCGAGCATGTGAAACCGAGTCCTATACCTATACCGTCCAGTGCAGAATCCACTACACTGTTCTTGTTGGCAAAAGCCTCTGCACGGCCCAGCACGATGCAGTTCACAACGATGAGCGGAATGAACAGACCGAGAGTCTCATAGACTGCAGGAGTATAAGCCTGCATGATGAACTGGAGCAGTGTCACGAAAGTAGCGATCACAACGATGTATGACGGGATACGCACCTTGTCAGGGATATAGGCCGCAATGGCTGATATCACGATGTTGGAGAGAATGAGGACAAACATAGTGGCAAGTCCCATGCTCATTCCGTTGATGGCAGATGTGGTTGTGGCCAAGGTTGGACACATACCCAGAAGGAGAACGAATGTAGGATTCTCCTTGATGATGCCTTTAGTTATAAGCTGAAATTTTCCCATTTTCCTTTCCTCCATTAATTAGCAGTTGCACCTGTCCATGCATCCAGAGGCATCGGAGTGCCGACGATCTCTCCAAACACCTTCGCAGCCACAGCAAGACCCCATGCATAGGCTCTTGATGTGATTGTAGATGCTGTGATGGCATCGACGTCACCTCCGTCCTTCTTCACCGCAAGCTTCTTCTCGACAGGGTTGAAACCCTTGAACTGCTCCGAGAAAGCAGCCTCTACGCACTTTGCTCCAAGACCTGGAGTCTCAGCCTGAGAGAGCACCTTTGTATTCCAGATGACACCGTTAACGTCAAAGCCGACCTTGATGGCGATAGGACCGCCGAATCCGAGGGCGCTCACGTTGATTGCACATCCCACGGTGTTGCCGAGGTCATCGAAAGCACGATTGTAAGTGTAGGTCTGGCCATCGACTGTGATGGACTTTTCCTCTTCTATTGTCACGGCTGTCTCAGGAAGCACTTCCTTGATAGCCGCCTCGTTCTTTGCCTTTGCTGCATTGGCAATCGGATCCGCTGTGAGAGCATATACTCCTGCAAGAAGAGCCGAGCATACCAGGCAGATCACCAGCAGGCAGAGGGACATGTTCTTGAATGATGATTGTACCGCCATATCTTACCTCCCGTATTTTTTAGCATGGCACCACTTGTTGATGAGAGGAACCACAGAGTTCATGATAAGGATAGCGAATGACACTCCTTCCGGATAAGCTCCGAAATAACGTATCAGCATGGTAAGGAGACCTATTCCGACACCGAAGATAACGCCACCCATGTTGCTCATAGGAGAAGTCACGTAGTCGGTAGCCATGAAGATGGATCCGAGAAGGAGACCTCCGGTAAGAAGGTTGAATGCAGGATCGGTATAGACCTCCGGATTGATGAGCCAGAAGATGCCTGAGAACACTGCAACCGTACCCCAGATAGAGAGAGTGATGTAAGGACGGATAACCCTGCGCACAAGCAGATATGCAAATCCGAGAAGGAGCGCGATGGCAGAAAGCTCACCGGCAGATCCTCCGATGTTCCAGAAAAGCATGTCGAGATAATCCAGACCCTTGATAGCCTCTACTCCGCCTTCACCTACGAGTCCGAGAGGAGTCGCACCTGTGTAGGCATCAACGGCAGCATTGCTGATGAAGCCTGCAGGCTTTGTCCAGTCGGTCATATAGGTAGGGAACGAGATCAGAAGGAACACACGGCCTGCAATGGCTGGGTTGAACACATTCTGACCAAGACCTCCGAATGTAAGCTTTGCAACGCCCACAGCGACTACCGCTCCGATGAATACCACCCACCATGGTGTGGTAGCAGGAAGGTTCAGGGCAAGAAGCACACCTGTCACCACTGCGGACCAGTCTCCGAGAGTGCAAGGTTTCTTCAGCATGTATTTAGTAATCAGGAACTCCAGCAGCATGCATGAAGCCACACTCACTCCCAGCACGAGAAGCTCGGACCAGCCGTAGAACAGCACGGACACGACAACTGCCGGAAGCAGAGCGATTACAACGTCACGCATCAAAGACTTTGTGGAAGTCTTCGTATGAAGATGCGGCGACGGTGAAACCAAAATTTTATTCATTTCAATTTTCAGTTATTACATTATTCAATTGTAGATTCTCACGTCGGGACCTTGTCCCTTCTCAGAATGACGTACAGGGTTTTACTTCTGTCCCCTGCCGCGTATGATTCTGATGACGTCGCCCTTTGCAAGACGGATAATGTCAAGAAGAGGAATGTTTGCCGGGCAGCTGTAGAGACAGCATCCGCACTCTATACAGTCCTGAACGGCATTCTCTTCGAGTTCGTCCATCATATTGTTGCGCGCATACTTGTTGAGCAGGAAAGGCTCAAGTCCCATAGGACATGCCTCCGCACACTTGCCGCAGCGGATGCAGGCCGACTCCACACCACGTACCGTCTGCTCTGCAGTCAGATAAAGGAGCGATGACGAGCCTTTCACTGTAGTTGCGTCAAGGTTCGCTATAGCCTTACCCATCATAGGACCACCGCTGATGATCTTCACAGCCTCTTCAGGAACACCGCCGGCATACTCTGCAATATAGGACAGAGGCATACCGATGCGGAACTTGTAGTTGTGCTGCTTCTCCATTGGGAGGCAGTCGCCTGTGATGGTCATTACATTTGTCACAAGAGGGATGTTCTTCTGCACGGCCTCATAGACAGCAAGGGAAGTTGCAACGTTCTGTACCACAGCTCCTACATCTATAGGAAGACCCATGGACTTGACCTGGCGGCCCATAACAGCGTCGATAAGCTGCTTCTCACCACCCTGAGGATACTTCTTCCTGAGGGTCATTACAGAGATGCCGTCGTATCCCTTGGCTGTTGCCTGGAGCTCGGAAACAGCCGCCGTCATGGCCTTGATGGCCTCCGGCTTGTTCTCCTCGATGCCGATCACAGCAGGACATCCTCCGAGGACCTGCTTCATGATGGCAGCTCCGACAACGATTTCCTTGCTTCTTTCAAGCATGATACGGTAGTCGGAAGTAAGATACGGCTCACACTCCGCACCATTCAGGATGAGGCAGTCTGCCTTCTTGCCCGGAGGCGGACAGAGCTTCACGTGTGCAGGGAATGTAGCTCCTCCAAGACCTACGACACCGCACATCTTTATCCTGTCGAGAATCTCCTTGTTGTCCTCAGGAATCGCTGTGACAAGAGTATCGGTAAGGTCTGCACCCTCTACCCACTCGTCACCCTCGACATCTATCTCAATGTGAGTCATATTGTTGCCGGCGAGGTCCTTGCGAGGTCCGATGGACTTCACGGTACCTGACACCGAAGAATGTACATAAGCTGAAATGAAACCGGCAGGCTCTGCAATCACCTGACCGACCTTCACCTGATCGCCCACCTTCACAACCGGAGTTGCAGGAGCACCGAGGTGCTGGGCTACCGAGATGAACACCTTTGAAGGAACAGGAAGGACCTCGATCCTGCAGTCTTTGGAGATCTTGCTGTCGCATGGGTGGATACCACCTATTGAAAATGTCTTCATCATAGTCCTATTCCTCCTTTGGTTTGGTTTCTGCCACTGGAGCTTCTGCAGGTTTCGGTGCAGGAGCAGCCTCAGGCTTAGGTTTCACTACAGGGAAATTCACAGCATGGATTGCTCCTGTAGGGCACTCCGCCACACACTTCTTGCAAAGCTTGCACTTCGTAAAGTCGATGTATGCCAGGTTGTTCTCCACTGTGATTGCTTCGAAAGGACAAGCCTTCGCACACTTGCCGCATCCGATACATGCAGCCTTACATGCCTTGCGTGCGACAGCACCTTTATCCTTGTTGATGCATGAAACGAACACGCGCATGTTCCTGCGACCCTTGTTGCGGATCTCGATGACATTCTTAGGACATGCCTTCACACATGCTCCGCAGGCTGTACACTTCTCCTCGTCCACAACGGGAAGTCCGGTGGCTGGGTCCATGGAGATGGCGCCGAACTGGCAGGCTGCCACGCAGTCTCCGCAACCGAGACAACCGAAAGAACATCCTGTGTCACCGCTGTAAAGGGCAGCCTTCACACGGCATGACTGATAACCGCCGTATTCGTTTGTACGAGGACGGTTCTCGCAGCTTCCGTTGCAACGTACCACGGCCACCTGAGGTTCCTTTGCAGCAACCTCGACGCCAAGCACCGCAGCGACTTTCTGCATACCTTCATTGCCTCCAACCGGACAGAAACACTTGTCCAGATTCGGAGACGACTCCACACAGAACTGAGCAAAGGCACGGCAACCTGCCTGTCCGCAGCCGCCGCAGTTTGCTCCAGGCAACACCTTCTCCACCTCGTCGATTCTCGGATCTTCCTCCACCTTGAACTTTTCAGCCACAAAGTAAAGGACCACCGCGAGAACCACACCAAGAATGGTGAGGATTGCAATAGTCCAGATAATTGTTGTTGTCATTATAAAAGTTAGTTTAGTTGTTGTTCCTTAATATAAAAGACAAACTCATCGGCGAGCCTGTCCCTCAGGAGCCATATGCTGAGGTAATACAGCGCAACGCCCGCTACCGACACAAGGCCGACAACGACTTCGTTACCGATAACGGAGGACAAAGATAATATTAAAATCATTAATATCAGCAAAGGAATCACATAAGATATCCACACTGCCTTAAGTCCCATGCTTATTTTTGTCAGAACCTGCACTTCATCACCGACCTGATAGACCGTATAAGGGTCCGTAGGCACCATTATCACCTTCTCCTCATCTTCCGACATGCCGCACAGTCCCTTGGCGTGACATGCTGAGCATGCAGACGATACTATGATCTGTACAGTAGTGAAATCAGGAGTTATCTCTATGATCTTTCCCCTGTGGGATATTTCATTCTTCCTTGCCATGATTTAAGCAGTTTCCGGTTATTCTTTGACTAATGAACTGAAAGGATATTTGAGTCCGGTCCATCCGGTTACACGCCCCGTGGCCTTTCCTACCCTAAGCGGAGCCTCAAAATATATAGGTATCCTGTTACCGTCGTCGGTGACCCATATGGTCATGTCCTCTTCACCCTTGAAGACTTCACCTTCAAGCAGCTTTGCAGCAAAACGGATGGTCTTCACCCGACCTATATCCTTTACCTTGATGGTCTCACGGCCATACAGGATGAAATACACATTATAGACCTCGTCATCTATGACGAATGTCATAGGGTATCTGATTCCCGGGGTGATGACATCGAAGTCCATGTTCCTCGCATAGAAGAAGAGGGCAGGAAGGTCGAATGTACACGGAGTAAGAGGAATCTCCATAGACTTCTGCCCGAGACTGGATGTAAAGACATCTGCCGAAATATAGGGTTCGGCGGCATCCCATTGATAAAGATACGTGTTATGCGCCCGATATCCGCCTTCTTCGGTATCGCGTGTGAACTTCAAAGGCCTCAGACCGTCACGTGTAAACCAGGACTTGAAGTCTTCCCTGACCTTGAAGAACACGTCATAGAACTTGGTGGTCCTGCCATAGACGCTGCAACGGAAGGCTTCGTGGCCGTTGAATGTCAATGTATCAAGCTTCACCGTGGCATGTCCCACATCGGAGTTGATGAATCCCCATTTATAGTGCATGACAAAATCCACCTTCTCACCGTTCTGGAAGGCCAGTCCGTCCTCCTCAACCGTCATGACAGGAACACATGCCGTACCGGAGGAATCCGCAGATTCCTTTGACTGCACGGCGACACAAAGGAAGCAGGCTGCAAGGGACGCAAGAATATTTCTACATAAATTCATCATTTGCCCCAAAATCATTTGACGGCATTGCGGAAGGCGCTGCAAAAGGGACATCATCGTTCATCGCCGAGCTCACAGGCATGGAATCCGCCGTATTGACGAGGCTCTCCTGCTCATCAACGAAGCGTACCTCGTCGGCACGGAACCTCATGTCGATGTCAGCGATGGCACCGTTTCTGTGCTTGGCTATGATGATCTGTGTCTTTCCCACATCATTAGGATCCTCATTAAGTCCCTGATAATCGTATCTGTGGATGAAGATTACCATATCGGCATCCTGCTCGATTGAGCCGGACTCACGAAGGTCGCTCAGCTGAGGACGGCGGTTGCTACCGACACGGTTCTCGGACTGTCGGGACAGCTGCGAAAGGGCAATGATAGGGACATTCATCTCCTTGGCCGTAGCCTTGAGCGTACGCGAGATGGCTGCAACCTCCTGCTCTCGCATGCCTCGGAGCTCCGACGGTCCCTGCATGAGCTGGAGATAATCGACTACAATAAGACGCACACCTTTCTGCTTCACAAGCTTCTTCACCTTGGAACGGAACTCCATGACAGGAAGTGAAGGTGTGTCATCTATATATATGGGAGCTTTCGCAAGCCTCTTGAGCTGGATATCGAGCTGCTCCCACTCCCAAGGCTGGAGCCTCACTCCACCCTTTATCTTATCTGCGCTGAGGCGGGTCTCCGACACCATCATACGCTTTGCAAGCTGTATGGCAGGCATTTCAAGGGAGAAGAAGGCCACAGGCATATTGAAATCTACCGCTGCATTTCGTGCAAGATTAAGCACGAACGCAGTCTTACCCACAGACGGACGGGCTGCAAGGATTATGAGGTCTGAAGCCTGCCATCCGAGGGTGATCTTGTCTACTGAAGGGAATCCTGAAGGAACGCCGCTCAATCCGGAAGAATCCTGAAGCTTCTGGATATCGTCCAGAGCATCGTTGATGACCTTACCGATTTCCTGAACATCCTTCTTCACGTTGTTCTGGATGGCGGCGAAAATCTTGGTCTGGGCATTGTCTATCAGGTCATCCACATTGACGGCCTCGTCATATGAAGTCTTGAGGATGTCGTAAGAAGCAGTGATCAGTTCACGCTGGATACACTTCTGCTTGAGAATCCTGATATAGTATTCGATATGGGCAGCCGCACCTATCTTCTGGGACAGCTGCACGAGGGCTACGGTGCCGCCTACGGCTTCAAGGTTGCCCTGAGACTTCAGCTTCTGGGAAACCGAGAGCAGGTCCAGAGGTACATGCTCGTGGTTGAGAGCACGCATGGACTCGTATATCATCCTGTGCTTCTCGCTATAGAAACAGTTCGACGAAAGCTCATCCATAGCCTCGTCGATACAGTTCGGCTCTATCAGAAGCGCACCAAGGACAGCCTCTTCGACATCAAGAGCTTGAGGCGGTCTGTTACCCATCTCAAGCCCTAACGTATCTAGATTGACTGACTGATTCTTTCTTCTGACTGCTCTTTTCTTTCCCTCTTCAGTCATATGAAGTCTTATTCAAAGTCTGGATTCACAAGTATTCTACCGCAGTACTCGCACACAATCATCTTCCTGTTCGAAGCGATGTCAATGAGTCTCTGAGGAGCGATAGTGTTGAAGCATCCGCCGCATGAGTCTCCGTTGAATACGGATACAACAGCAAGATGGTTCTGGCAGCTCTGGCGGATATGGTCGTACGCGCTCATTGTCCTGGCGTCGATCTTCTCAGCGCAAGCCTCCCTGTTGGCACGGAGCCTCTCTTCTTCCTTTGAAGTTGATTCCACGATTGTCTCAAGCTCTTCCTTCTTTGCCTTGAGGTCTTCTGTCCTTACTGTAATCTTCTCCTTGATGACCTCGAGCTCGTTCTTCTTGTCGAAGATGCGCTCCTTAGCCTCACCGATATGCTTCTCAGCGATCTGCCTGAGGAGTCCCTGGTTCTCGATCTCCTTGTTCAGAGAGTCATACTCACGGCTGTTCGCCACGTTCTCGATCTGAGACTTGTATTTCTCGATCTGAGCATCACATTCTGTGATATTGAGCTTGTTCTCAGTGATGAACCTGCCGTATTCGTCGATCATCTCGCTCACGCGGGCAGCCTTAGCCTTGAGCTCTGCAATCTCGTTCTCGAGATTCTCCACCTCCATAGGAAGTTCTCCCCTGAGCTGAAGGATCTTGTCAATCTCCGTATCAGCCTGCTGAAGGACATACAGAGTCTTAAGTTTCTCGCTGACGCTCAGATCCGAGTCTGCAAAAGTCTTCTGAATCGACACGAAGGTCTCTCTCTGGTCAATCGGCGTTTCGAATTTCTTTGTCTTTTTAGCCATATCGCTTAAAAACTGTTATGTGTTTCTAATAATAAAATATCGGGTTGCTGTAAATATTCTGCGTAATGCGAACTGCAAAGGTAGGAAAATTTTTCCTTAACAATGAAAATAAAATATCAACTATCTCTATTTCACTCTCATAATGTCCAATATCCATGATCATAAAGTCCTCAGGAGTGAAGAAATTATGATAGGATATGTCTCCGCTGATGTAGAGCTGGGCACCTGATCTACGTGCTGCAGCAATCAGCGAGCCACCAGATCCGCCGCACATCGCGATGCGGCTTATATTGCCCTCAAGGGGCCTCGAACATCTGAGAGCCTTGAGATTGAAGGCTTTCTTCACAAGCTCGAGAGCCTCCTCTGAAGATATTGGCTGAGGCAGATTTCCTACTACACCGAGCCCTGTACCCTCGCCATCTTCGTCAAGGATCTCCACATCCGCAAGCCCAAGCCTGGCAGCCATGGCACCGCTGACTCCGGAAATAACCTTGTCGGCACTGGTGTGAGCCGCATAAATGCTTATGCCGGCCTTCACGGCCTTTATGACCGCCGCTCCCACCTGGTCTTCCGGGGAAATCCTCTTCAGACCGGAGAAAATCAGCGGATGATGGGTCACGATCATATCCGCCCCGCAGGCAACAGCCTCGTCCACAAGCGCCTCAGTGCAGTCAAGCCCGAGCAGCACCGAACTCACCTCCGCATCAGGCGAGCCGACGCAAAGACCGCTGTTGTCCCACTTCTCCTGCAGGGAAAGCGGAGCAAAAGCCTCAATCACATCCGTGACATCCTTTACTTTGAAAGCCATGATATATACCTTATATATATTATATATTCTCCCTTATCTCAAGCAGCTGCTGACGGATGCCTCTGAGGGTCTCAAGCACACGGCTGGTGTTCAGCGAGCCCTTCATGTCGCCCTTCAGCCTTTTGGCCGCTCCTTCCAGGGTCAGTCCCTCCACCTTCACAAGGTGATGGATCTGCTTGAACCTGTCCACATCCTCCTTAGTGAAAAGACGGTTACCCTTGGCATTGCGCTGAGGCTTGATGAATTTCAGGAATTCATTGGACCAGAAGCGCACCAGAGATGTGCTCTCTCCTATAATCTCGGCAACTTCGCCGACGGTGTACAAATATTTCTCCATATATATGCTTTCGTGAGATGATCCTCACGTGATTTGTTGCTCAGGATGACAGGCGTCAATCCATTGACTGCCCTGTCGAAGCCGACAGGATCAGCATGTTTACATAATCTTCAGGCGTCACGGATGCAAACAGATAATTAACAGGGTCAAGCACAAGCGTATCGCGGAGCACTTCATAATGGAGATGCGGTGCGAACGAATTGCCCGACACCCCGACATAGCCTATCCTGTCCCCTTTATGTATCGTCCTGCCTTTTCTTACCTCGACATCGGCAAGATGGGCATATCTGGTCACATATCCGCCATCATGCACGATGACAACCACATTTCCAAGTCCCTTCCTCGAACGTATGATTTCCCTCACTCTTCCATCAGCCGAAGCATATACCGGCTCACCTGCCGGCGCTATCATATCCAGTCCGTCATGACGGATCTTTACCTTATAGAACGGATTGATCCTGTCCCCCACGGAAGCTCCGGTCTGGGCGAATGAGAAACCGTTCAGCGGGTTGGCCATCGGAGGAGTCACGAAATCCTCCGCTCCGACAATCCTGAAGATCTCCCGAAAATTCTCCTCTACGGCTCCTGTCGTCTTCCCCATCATGGCCAGCTTGGCCGCCGAATGCTTTACGATGTCGTCATCCTCGGCGGAGTCAAGACCAAGAAGAAAATCAAGCGAAGATCCCGGATCCATGTCGGGAGCCGAAGTGTGGAATATCTCCTCATATATCATGTCGTCCTTGAGGACCAGGCCGTCCACCACGTCCGAAAGCAGTTTCTCCTTGAGATTCATCTCAGGAAAGACCTTCTCATACATCCTGTTCTCCTGGATGAGTCCGCGTTCCTCCTCCGTACTGAATACGAGGGCGAAGATGACATAATAGAGAATAGCTATGGAAAGCGTTGTCAGGAAGAACAGCAGAATCTTACGGACAACCGCCCAGACAGACGTCTTGTCCTTTCTGAACCTGAAATCACCGTCGAATATATACTGGCTGCTCATGACCTTCTGTTAGTCCTTCTGCGATGGGACGGGTGCATCGTTATCCTTTCCGAAGCATCAGCCGTATTCTGGACCATGGTCGCGAATTCCTCAGGCGTGATCGTAAGGTCATAGTAATTGGCCGGATTCACAGGACGGTCCTTGTAGATAACCTCATAGTGGAGATGCGGGCCGGATGAACGGCCGGAGTTTCCGCTCTCGCCGATGCACTCTCCCCTCTTCACTTTCATTCCCTCGACAACTCCGATGGACTTCAGATGGGCATATCTGGTCTTGTAACCGAAGCCATGGTCTACGACAACATTGTTACCATAACCGAAGAACTCGAATTTCACGCTTTCCACCACCCCGTCACCAGTAACATAGATGGGATTACCGGGAGGAAGGGCGAAATCCACACCGGTATGTCTCTTGGAACGCCCGGTGAAAGGGTCGCTTCTGAAGCCGAAACCGCTGGAAAGTCTGTAAACAGAACGGTCAGGAGTAACAGGAGGGATAGCCGGGATGCATGACGCCATGTCGCCGGCCTTCTTCGAAAGAGCTGAAATCTCATCGAAAGACTTGCTCTGGACATACGTCTTCTTGGTGAGGACATCCAGACGGCGCATCGTGCTTTCAAGAAGACCGTTACGGTCCGCATTCTCAAGATGAGCATATCTGTTCACACCTCCGAAGCCGGCATTTCTCACTTCCTGAGGAATCTCATGCATACCGAAGATGGAGCGGTATATGTCGTCATCCCTCATCTGAAGGGATGTCAGAGCCTCGTCACATCTGTCGAGCTGACGGTTCATGACCTCCATGCGTGAAGCCCATTCAGCATTCTCCTTCCTGAGGAGTACCGTCTTGGGAAGCTCCCATCCGAGCACGGAAGTATACATCCAGAAATACAGCGCAGCCATACCCAGACTCACAATGGCCATGGAAGCATACTTCAGTGCACGAGCAATGATAGAACGCTTCTTGACCTCATAGGAGAGGGTCCTTTGGTTGAATATATATTTCCTGCCTTTAGTCATAACGTGCAAAGATACGAATTTTCTGGTATTCTTCTATAAAAAAATATAATATTTATACGATAATTATCCGCAGAAGGTACAACCATTACGCCATTGCAGGCGAAGCGACGTGGCAGAGACTGCCCGCAATCCGTGCAGCAAACATGCTTCGTGCGGGGCATGTGGCTCGCTCCGCAGGAAGCAGGGGTTATGCTCCGCCCGCTCACATGCCCCGGACTTCATGCTGTCACTGAAAACATTGTACCGTCTGGGCCCCAAATAGCCAAAAGCCATACAAGCGGTAAGAAAATAAGGCAGGAAAGCAGAGTTTTCTATGGGCATTTACGGAAATTTGTTGTATTTTTGTGGGTTAATTTGCATAAGCTGGCCACAGCTGCTTGAATTTGAAATAAAAAACTACAGAATATGACTTCTAAAGAAATCAGAAAAGCCTTTTTGGACTTCTTCGCTTCAAAGGGACACCAGATCGTCCCATCGGCACCTATGGTCGTGAAGAACGACCCAACCCTCATGTTCACCAATGCCGGCATGAACCAGTTCAAGGACTGGTTCCTCGGAAACAGCCCGGCAAAATGGAAGAGGGTTGCGGACAGCCAGAAATGCCTCCGCGTGAGCGGAAAGCACAACGACCTTGAGGAGGTAGGACGCGACACATACCATCATACGATGTTCGAGATGCTCGGAAACTGGAGCTTCGGCGACTATTTCAAGGACGAGGCCATCGACTGGGCATGGGAGCTCCTCACCGAGGTATATAAGCTCGACAAGGACAGACTCTATGCAACAGTGTTCGAAGGCTCGGAGGCCGATGGCACAAAACTCGACGTCGAGGCTATGGAAGCATGGAAGAGACATCTTCCAGAGGACCGCATCCTGCTCGGAAACAAGAAGGACAACTTCTGGGAAATGGGTGACACAGGCCCTTGCGGACCATGCTCTGAGATCCACATCGACCTCCGCAGCGACGAGGAGCGCGCAGCCGTGCCGGGAGCATCGCTTGTGAACAAGGACCACCACCTCGTGATCGAGATCTGGAACAACGTGTTCATGCAGTACAACCGCAAGGCAAACGGAGAGCTCGAGCTTCTCCCTAACAAGAACGTGGACACAGGAATGGGCTTCGAGCGTCTCTGCATGGCGCTCCAGGGCAAGAAATCGAACTATGATACAGACGTGTTCACCGGAATGATCGCAAAAATCGAGGAACTTTCCGGACACAAATACGGCGTGAACGAGCAGGAGGACATCGCAATGCGCGTTATCGCCGACCATATCCGCGCCATCAGCTTCTCCATCGCTGACGGACAGCTTCCTTCCAACGTGAAGGCAGGCTATGTTATCCGTAGAATCCTCCGCCGTGCAGTACGTTACGGCTACACATTCCTCGGATTCAACGAGCCTTTCCTCTGCCGCCTCGTGGGACAGCTTGTGGACGACATGGGAGAATTCTATCCTGAGATCGTGAAGCAGCAGACCCTTATCGAGCGCGTGATCAAGGAAGAGGAAATGGCTTTCCTCCGCACCCTTGACAGAGGTATCCGCCTGATGGACAACATCATGGCAAAGTCAGCCGAGACCAAGCTCATTTCAGGAGAGGACGCATTCGTGCTTTATGACACATTCGGATTCCCTATCGACCTTTCAGAGCTCATCGCTTCCGAGAAGGGCTACAGGATCGACCTCGAGGGATTCCAGGTGGAGCTCCAGAAGCAGAAGGACAGGGCACGCAACGCAACCGCGATCGAGTCGGGAGACTGGGTTGAATTCGCTCATTGCGACAATATCGAATTCTGCGGCTATGACCAGACCGAGCTTGAGAACGTACAGCTTACCCGCCACCGTACGGTGAAGGCAAAGAACAAGACCATGTTCCAGCTCGTGTTCGAGCGCACGCCGTTCTACGCAGAGATGGGCGGACAGGTAGGTGACACCGGTTACATCCTCTCCGAAAGCGGCGAGAAAATCAATATCGTAAATACAATCAAGGAGAACAACCTCACAATCCACGTAGCAGAGCGCATTCCTGCAGACTGCTCGGAGAGCTTCAGCCTCCACGTGGACGCTGAGAGAAGACTCCAGATAGAGAACAACCACTCCGCTACACACCTTCTCCACCAGGCCCTCCGTGAGATCCTCGGGACACACGTGGAGCAGAAGGGATCGTTCGTCTGTGACAGGAACTTCCGCTTCGACTTCTCGCATTTCGAGAAGCTCAGCCAGGAGCAGATCCTCCTTGTCGAGAACCGCGTGAACGAGCTTATCCGCGCAAACTATCCTCTTGACGAAAACCGCAACGCGACAATGGAAGAAGCTCAGGCGATGGGCGCGATGGCACTCTTCGGAGAGAAGTACGGCGACAAGGTGCGCGTGGTGAAGTTCGGAGATTCATGCGAGCTCTGCGGTGGTACACATGCCGCGGCTACAGGCCAGATCGGATTCTTCAAGATCACTTCCGAGTCTGCGATAGCTGCCGGAGTACGCCGTATCGAGGCTGTGACAGGAGTCGGCGCAGAGGAACTCGTAAACGGAATGGAGGAGACTATCCGCGCTGCCAAGGCATTCTTCAACAACGTTCCTGACCTTGCCGGTGCAATCAGGAAGATGGTCGAGGAGAACGAGGCATTCAAGAAGCAGATGGAAGAAATAGCGAAGGAGAAGACTCTTGCACTCAAGGCTTCGCTCAAGGGCATGGCAAAGGAGGTCAATGGAGTGAATGTGGTCACCATCGACACCCCTATGGACCCTGTAATGCTCAAGAACGCGGCATTCATGCTCCAGAAGGAGACAGAGAATTTCGCCATCCTCGCTGCCTTCGAGGCTGCAGGCAAGCCTCAGCTTCTGGTAATGTACTCCGAGGACCTTGTAAAGGCAGGAAAGAATGCAGGCGCCGATGTTCGTGAGGCTGCAAAGCTCATCATGGGTGGCGGCGGCGGACAGCCTGGTCTTGCTACAGCCGGCGGTAAGTCCGTAAGCGGACTTTCGACTGCTGCCGCTAAGCTGCTGGAGTTAGCTACCGCATAACTCCAGCACCTTCGGGTATCTTAACCCCTGAGGGGGATTTCGGCACCACCCGGGCAGGTCGGCAGAGCCGGTTGATTAACCCACCGCACATTTCGTATGTGAGGACACTCACGACGAAAACAACACAGCAACTGCGCTAAATATAAGACAGGAATGAAGAAGTTAGACCAGTTCATATTGAAGTCGTTCGTAGGACCGTTCATAGCGATCCTTCTGGTCGTCGTATTCATCCTGATGATGCAGTTCCTCTGGCTTTACATTGACGAACTCGTAGGCAAAGGACTGAGTTTCAAGGTAATACTTGAATTCCTCGCATGGGGAAGCGCAACGCTTCTGCCGTTGTCCCTGCCTCTGGCGACCCTCCTGGCATCCATGATGACGATGGGTACGCTCGGAGAGAACAACGAGCTTCTCGCAATCAAGGCGGCGGGAATATCCCTGCAGAGGGTCATGGCCCCCCTTGCAGGAGTCTGCATCCTCATAAGCGTAGCCGCCTTCTTTATCGCGAACGACCTCATTCCTGTGGCATACAACAAGATATATACTCTCAGGGATGACATCGGAAAGACAAAGGAGGAGATCAAGATTCCTACCGGCACATTCTATAACGGCATCGAAGGTTATATCCTGCGTGTGAACGAGCGCAATGACGAGACAGGAATAATGCACGGAGTCATGGTATACAACCACACCAAGAACAAGGGCAATACAAGCCTGACCCTCGCGGACTCCGCTCTGATGAAGATGTCCAAGGACAAGAGCTACCTGACCTTCGTCCTTTTTGACGGGACCAACTACGAGGAGACCAACAACAAGAAATACAGGGACACTACCCTACAGATGCAGAAGATCGACTTCCACAGGCAGGAGCTCATCATCCCTCTTGAGAACTATGCCTTCCAGAAGTCGGACAGCAGCAGGTTCAACGACCAGGTAAAGTCCATGAACCTCAAGCAGCTGCATCACAGTCAGGACTCCATAGGAACATTGAACGCCAAGGGAAAGAGTGACAACATGGAGTCTCTCAAAAGGTCAAGGACGCTACGATACAATGAACAGCTGGACACCGCCGGAGTGAAGAGGACAACTCCTTTCATAGCCAAGGACCTCGGAAAATGGCGCAAGATACAGGAAGAGATCAAGGCCGTAGAGCAGGCGAAGAAGCAGGCGGAGGATATGCAGATGTCCCTTGCGTCGTATTCAAGGGAAAGATTCCATCACACCTATATCCTGAGGCTCATAGACATCGAGATACTCAAGAAGTTCGCCCTTGCCATTGCATGCTTCGTGTTCTTCTTCATCGGAGCACCTATCGGAGCTCTGATCCGGAAAGGTGGTCTGGGTACACCGGCCATCATTTCTGTGCTTTTCTTCGTCGCATATTGGGTGATCGACATTTCAGGAACAAAACTGGCGAGGGACGGAGCCGTGGGACCATTCCACGGAGTATTCTTCTCCAGCTACATACTTCTGCCTACCGGACTTTTCCTCACATGGAAGGCAATCAATGATTCATCATTCTTCAACCTCGACTCCATCAAGAGCGGGTTCAGAAAGCTAAAGACTGCTGTCATGAATATTTTCAAGAAGACCAGAATAGTATACATGGGAACTCCGGAGTTTGCAGTTGCACCTCTGGATGAACTCATAAAGAACGGCTACAACATCGTGGGCGTAGTAACCGTGGCCGACAAGGCCAGCGGACGCGGACTCAAGGTAAACGAGAGCCCGGTGAAGAAATACGCCGTGGAGCACAACATCCCGGTACTCCAGCCTATATCATTGAAAGGCCCTGAATTCCTCGAAGCCCTCAAGGCCTGGAAGGCAGACCTGTTCGTAGTGGTTGCATTCAGAATGCTACCTAAGGTGGTATGGAGCATGCCTAAGCTCGGCACATTCAACCTCCATGCTGCACTCCTGCCTCAGTATCGCGGAGCTGCTCCTATCAACTGGGCCGTAATCAACGGCGAAAAGACCACCGGCGTGACCACATTCATGATTGACGACGGCATGGACACAGGAGGAATCATGTACCGCTACGACTGCCGCATAGGCCCGGACGAAACAGTGGGAGACGTACACGACAAGCTCATGGAGATGGGTGCAAAACTGGTAGTGCAGACCACTGAGGCCATCATCGAGGGAAGCGCCGAACTCAGAGTGCAGAGAAGCTTCATTCAGGGCTCCGAAATCCTGCGTCCTGCACCTAAGCTCACAAGAGAGCTTTGCCATATAGACTGGAACGGCAGGACCAAGGACATATACAACCTCATCAGAGGTCTGAGTCCTTACCCTGCGGCATACACGGAGCTTATCAAGGATGACAGGAGCATCCAGATGAAGATTTACCGCACGGAGAAGATAACAGGAGAGGAGTACACCGCAATGCTTGCGCAGAACGGTCTTCAGGAAGCGGCTCCGGGCACTATACTTACAGATGGAAAGACGTATTTCGCGATAGCTTCTGCAGATGGAGCATTGAGCATAACGGAGCTGCAGATCTCCGGCAAGAAGCGAATGGCAGTGAAGGACTTCCTGATAGGCTTCAGAGAGGCCCAGAGCTACACGACATCACAGGGAACATCCTCACAGATAACAGGAACTCATGCATAAGAGAGTCGTCATAATATGCGACGGCAAATTCCCGAAGACGGAATACCCGCGCTACCTTATCCGCACGGCAGATTTCATAATATGCTGCGACGGTGCGCTGGTCAAATTCCTGCGTGCAAGCAAGGCGATATTCGGTGAGGAAAGACTCCCGGACCTTGTGATCGGAGACATGGACACGTTATCTGCCGGAATGCAGAAAAAATATGCAGACATCATAATCAAGGAGAACGAGCAGGAGCATAATGACCAGACGAAGGCTGTGAGATGGGCCCTCGGACATGTAGCCGGCATCGGAAGCCTCTTCATACTGGGAGCGACAGGAGGACGTGCTGACCATACCATAGGAAACATATCCCTTCTGATGGAATATACAAGGATGTTCGACCTCGGGGATATGACTCTTGAGATGGTAACCGACAAGGAGAGCATATTTCCGATAACCGACAGCATCGAATTCGACTGCGGCATCGGAAGGCAGGTGTCCATCTTCTCTCCGGACAACACGCTGCGCATCAGATCGGAAGGTCTTGCCTACCCTACTGAAGACGTGGTCTTCGACAACTGGTGGAAAGCCACCCTCAACAAGGCCACACAGGATACGGTTAAGCTGGAACTCAGTCATCCGTCGATAGCACTTGTAATGATGAACTAAAGAAAAACAGGCAAATCATTAGGAAATACGCAATTTTCGTTATATTTTTGACACAAGAATCATAATCTGATTTTAATTCATAAGAAATGGAAACGACAACCTACTTCCCCACAGTCGAGGCAATCGAGAACGCTTCCAAAGTTTTGAGCGAAATTCTCGTACCGACCCCGTTTCAGAAAAATGCAAACCTTTCAGACCTTTACGAAGCCGACATCTACCTTAAGCGCGAAGACCTTCAGACAGTGAGGTCATACAAGATCCGAGGCGCATACAACAAGATAAGGTCGCTGGACAAGGCCAGTCTGGAATGCGGAATAGTTTGCGCAAGCGCGGGAAACCACGCTCAGGGAGTAGCTTTTTCATGCAGCAAACTGGAGATCATGGGTTCCATCTTCATGCCGACTACAACACCTAAGCAGAAGATCGAGCAGGTGAAGATGTTCGGAAGGAACTTCATCGAGATCGTGCTTACCGGCGACACATTCGACGCAGCCAATTCTGCGGCAATCGAATATGCGGCAAAGACAGGCAAGACATTCATCCCGCCATTCGACGACCCTAAGGTGATGGAAGGACAGGGTACGATCGGACTTGAAATCCTCAATCAGACCGAAGAGGAACTCGACTACATCTTCGTGCCTATCGGAGGCGGCGGACTCGCTTCAGGACTCGGCTCATATATAAAGGCCGTATCGCCAAAGACAAAGATCATCGGAGTGGAGCCGGGCGGAGCACCATGCATGAAGACCGCCATCGAAAACGGAGGCGTTGTGGAGCTTGAAGAAATAGACAAGTTCGTGGATGGTGCGGCCGTGAAGAAGGCAGGCGCACTGACATACGAGGTATGCCGTCAGGTACTCGACGACATCGTGATAGTGCCGGAAGGAGCTGTCTGCACCACGATCATACAGATGTATAACAAGAGTGCCATCGTTGTGGAGCCGGCAGGAGCACTGGCAACGGCAGCCCTGAGATTCTACGCAGACAAGATCCGTGGAAAGAAGGTGGCCTGCATCGTGAGCGGAAGCAACAACGACATCACCAGAATGGAGGAAATCCGTGAGAAGTCACTTCTGTACGAAGGCCTGAAACACTATTTTATAGTGACCTTCCCACAGAAATCAGGAGCAATACTTTCCTTCATCCAGAACGTGATAGGTTCCACTGCTGACCTGGTGCACATCCAGTACATCAAGAAGACCAACAAGAACTTCGGGCCCGCACTCATCGGCATCGAACTTGCATCACGCGACGACTTCGAACCGCTCATCAAGAGAATGGATGAGACAGGATTCGCATACGAATACATCAACGAGAACAACCAACTATTTGAAATACTAATCTGATAACATCATGGCAAATATCGACTGGAGCAAACTGACATTTTCCTACACCAAGACACACACAATTCTCCGCACCACTTTCAGAAACGGGGAATGGACTCCTGTTGAGAGTCTGACAGACGACAACATCACCCTCAGCTCATATGCAGGAGCACTTCATTACGCCATCGAATGCTTCGAAGGTCTGAAGGCATTCCGGGGCAAAGATGGCAAGGTGAGACTCTTCAGACCAGAGGAAAACGCAAAACGTCTCCAGCGTTCGGCAAAATATCTAGGCATCGAGGCTCCTTCAGTGGAGATGTTCGTGGAGCTCTGCAAGAGAGCAGTCATGGAAAATATCGACTTCCTGCCTCCGTACGAGGCTACAGGAGCATCACTCTATCTCCGCCCTACCCTTATCGGATCCAATCCTCAGCTTGGAGTGCAGTCTTCCAAGGAGAGCACTTTCCTCATCCTCTGCTCACCAGTGGGAGCATATGTAGGAGGTGCACTTGATGCAGTCGATGTAGTGATCGCAAGAAACTACGACAGAGCAGCCCCTAACGGCTCTGGAGCATTCAAGGTAGGAGGCAACTACGCATGCTCGCTCTATTCACTTAATGTTGCACACGAGCTCGGATACAAGGCAGTCCTTTATCTGGACCCTGCAACAAAGACCATGATCGACGAGTTCAATTCATCGAATTTCTTCGGCATCAAGGGCAATTCGTACATCACTCCTAAGTCAGACTCCATCCTGCCGTCAATCACCAACATGTCCCTGGAAGTCGTGGCGGCTCATCTCGGAATGACTGTGGAAAGACGTCCGGTGCCGGTTGAGGAGCTCAGCACATTTGAGGAAGTGGGAGAATGCGGAACAGCCGTGGTGATTACTCCAGTGCACAAACTGGTGGACAAGCCTTTCCTTGAGTCAGAGGAAGAGACCGTCTACACCTACGGCGACGGCAAGTGCGGCCCTAAGTCCCTCAAGCTCTACAACTACATCACGGCTCTCCAGAAGGGTGAGATCGAGGATGAGTTCGGCTGGATTGTCTTTATTTAGGGGCGATTCGGTAGAGGAAGGCTGCGATGATGGTGAAGACCAGATTCGGCAGCCACAGGGCTATGAACGGAGGCAGGGCTCCAGTGTGGACGAACATCTGGCTGAATCTAAGGAAGAGGATATAGGTGAAGGCCAGGGCGATTCCTATTCCGATATTCCATCCGATTCCTCCTCTGCGCTTCTTTGAGGAAAGGGCCACTCCCATGATGGTCAGGATGAAGGCCGAGAACGGAAGGGCAAACCTGGTGTTCTTCTCGATAAGGGCGAATTTCACATTCGCATCACCCCTCATCTTCTGAAGGTCTATCAGCTGATTGAGTTCGCTGTAGGTAAGAGTCTCGACAGTGTTCTCCGTAAGATAGAAATCCTTAGGCGAAAGGTCGATTACGGTATCGAGCTGCCTGCCGCTTCGGATTCTGTCCGTGAGGTCTTCGTTGTACTCCCTGATGAAATACTTCTTGAGTCTCCAGCTCTGTTTTGTGGTATCGTACACAGCCGATTCGGCAGATATCTTGGACACAAGCTGATCGTTCTCGATTTTCTCCAGCGTGAATCTATAGGCAGTGTTGTTCCATGAACTGAATGACTCAGCGAAGACATATTCTCCCGGGGCGGTCTGATAATGAACATTCCTTCCGACGCTCTTGAAACGGGCCTTGATATACTGGTTCTCGAAATCCAGACGCGTCTTGTTGGCATCTGGGATAATGAAGAGATTCAGACATAGGGAGAGGATGGCAATAAGGGTCGCTGAGAATATATATGGAACCATCATCCTGTGGAAACTGATTCCGCAGGAAAGGATGGCCACTATCTCGGAGTCGGCCGCCATCTTGGACGTGAAGAAAATCACCGTAATGAACACGAACAGAGGGCTGAACATGTTCATGAAGTACGGGACGAAGTTCACATAATAGTCGAAGATAATGGCCTTGAGAGGGGCTTCTTTCGACACAAAGTCATCGATTTTCTCGCTTATATCGAAGATAATTACAATTCCGATGATAAGGAGAAGCGCGACAAAGAATGTCGTGATGAATTTCCCGACTATGTACAGATCAAGTTTTTTCGGTCTCAAATCCATATTATAGTCTTGTTGTTATACGTTTGACTGTCTCGTCCTTCCATGCCTTGAAGTCACCGAGCCTGATGTGACGGCGAGCCTCGCGCACAAGGTCGAGATAGAAGGCAAGGTTATGCTCGCTGGCAATCTGTCCGGCGAATATTTCTCCTGCGACAAACAGGTGACGCAGATAAGCCTTGGTATATGCGTGGTCCACGAATGAAGTACCCTTAGGGTCAAGCGGAGAAAAATCGTCCGCCCATTTCCTGTTCTTCATGTTGATGATGCCGTCCCACGTGAACAGCATGCCGTTGCGTCCGTTTCTTGTAGGCATGACGCAGTCGAACATATCCACGCCACGCGCAATACCCTCCAGTATGTTTGCAGGCGTGCCGACTCCCATCAGATAACGCGGCTTATCCTCAGGAAGAATCGGACATACGACCTCCAGCATCTCATACATCTTCTCTGTAGGCTCACCCACCGCAAGGCCTCCGATGGCATATCCCTCGCGGTCAAGAGCTGCCGCATGCTCGACTGCCTCCCTACGGAGTTCAGGATACACACAACCCTGCACTATCGGGAAAAGCGCCTGCGAATAACCATAAAGCGGATCGGTGGCATCGAAATGCTTCACACATCTCTCAAGCCATCTCTGCGTGAGCTTGAGGGACTTCTTCGCATACTCATATGTAGCGTCACCTGGACAGCATTCATCAAGCGCCATCACGATGTCAGCACCGATGATACGCTGGGTGTCCATGTTGTTTTCAGGAGTGAATATATGCTTGGAACCGTCGATGTGGGAACGGAAGATGCATCCGTCCTCGGTAAGTTTCCTTATAGGGCTGAGTGAGAACACCTGGAATCCGCCGCTGTCCGTCAGGATAGGACGGTCCCATGATTCGAACTTATGAAGACCGCCGGCAGCCTTGAGCACGTCAAGACCGGGACGGAGATAAAGATGGTAGGTGTTGCCGAGGATGATTTCAGCCTTTATGTCTTCCTTCAGGTCTCTGTGATATATGCCTTTGACAGACCCCACTGTGCCTACCGGCATGAAAATAGGGGTCTCGATCTGTCCGTGGTCCGTAGTGATCACGCCGCAGCGTGCCGCAGACTGTGGGTCATTATGTGTCTTTACAAACTTCATCCGAATCATTTTAGCCCTCAAAGATAGTAACTTTTAGTTAAAATCTTGTATATTTGTCAAATTATGGGTTGCTCGATTCTGCTCGACCGGACAATAAGGCGGATCGGAAAATCTCATGAAAGGGAAAACGACAAAACACTATAACAATGAACAAATCAATCAAATTCAGACTCATTGTGATGAACATCATCCAGTGGGCAGTGTGGGGAGCTTACCTCACATCTATGGGAAGCTACCTCGCATCTGTAGGTCTTGCAACAAAAATCGGTATATTCTATGCAATGCAGGGCATCGTGTCCATCTTCATGCCTACCCTCATGGGTATCGTGGCAGACAAGTTCATCCCTGCCCAGAAACTTCTCGGCCTTTGCCACGGCATCGCGGGAGCAGGAATGCTCGGAGCCGGACTCTACGGCATGACAGCCGGCGCGGATGTGTCGTTCGGCATCCTTTTCAGCCTTTATGCAATCGGAGCTGCATTCTATATGCCTACAATCGCCCTTTCGAACTCTGTTGCATTCAACATCCTCGAGAAGAACGGTTATGACACCGTGAAGGACTTCCCGCCTATCCGTGTGTTCGGAACAGTGGGTTTCATATGCGCGATGCTCTTCGTAAACTTCATGACCAACGGTAATGGAATCCAGTATCAGCACACATATAACCAGTTCCTCGTATCCGGCATACTTGGAGTTGCGATGCTCGCATACTGCTTCACCCTGCCGAACTGTCCATGCAATGCCACAAGCGGCCAGAACCAGACACTTGCAGAGCGCTTCGGCCTCAACGCCTTCTCGCTCTTCAAGGACAGGCAGATGGCTATCTTCTTCATCTTCTCGATGCTCCTCGGCGTGGCTCTCCAGATCACCAACGGATTTGCCAACCCATTCATCTCACACTTCCAGGAAGTACCTGAATTCGCAGACACATGGGGTGCGCGCAACGCTAATGCCCTCATCTCCATCTCACAGATTTCAGAGACTCTCGGCATCCTCCTCATCCCTGTGGCGATGAAGCTGTTCGGTATAAAGAGAGTAATGCTCATAGCCATGTTCGCTTGGGTACTCCGCTTCGGCCTCTTCGGAGCCGGCAACCCTGGCACAGGCGTGTGGATGCTCATCCTTTCGATGATCGTATATGGTGTGGCATTCGACTTCTTCAACATCTCGGGTTCGCTTTATGTAAACATGAGGACCTCATCCAAGATTCAGAATAGCGCACAGGGTCTGTTCATGCTCATGACAAACGGTATCGGAGCCACAATAGGTACCCTCGGAGCACAGGCCGTAGTGAACCACTTCGTCTACAATGCAGCCGAGCCGAACTGGAGTGCAGCATGGTACACCTTCGCAATCTACGCAGTTGTCGTGGCTGTGCTCTTCATGATACTGTTCAAGGAGCCAAAAGACAACAACGCAAAAGTAGCATAAAAAAGAGGCTGACAGTCATGTCAGCCTTCTTCATATGTCATCCTTATTGTATTTACTTTGTAAGACCGAGCTTCTTCATGAGAGCCTCAGGCTGAGGATCGTGTCCGCGGAAGTTGCGGTAGATTACAGACTCGTCCTCTGCACCACCCATCTCAAGGATGTTCTTGCGGAAAGAATCTGCAACCTCGGTATTGAAGATTCCCTTCTCCTTGAAGAGCGAGAATGCGTCGGCCTCAAGAACTTCCGCCCACTTGTAAGAGTAGTATCCCGCGCTGTATCCGCCCGAGAAGATATGTGAGAATGAAGTTGAGAATCCGGTTCCTTCAACAGAAGGCATCACGGCATACGGAGCAAGCACCTTCTGCTCGAATTCGATAGCGCTCTCGGCAGGAACTTCCTTGAGAGTATGCCATGCCATGTCGAGGTAGCCGAAATGAAGCTGGCGTACCTGGCCATAGCCTGCGAGATAGTTCTTAGCCGCAACTATCTTCTCGATAAGGTCTGCCGGGATAGCCTCGCCAGTCTGGTAATGCTTTGCGAAAGAATTCAGGTACTCCGGCTCAAACGCCCAGTTCTCCATAATCTGAGAAGGAAGCTCCACGAAGTCACGTGAAACGTTTGTTCCTGTGAGAGAGCCGTAACGTCCCTTTGCAAGGATACCGTGAAGGGCATGACCGAACTCATGGAGGAATGTAGTGAACTCATCATGAGTAATAAGCGACGGAGCATCTGCTGTAGGCTTTGTGAAGTTACATACGATGCTGATGAAAGGTCTGTTTTCAACTCCGTCCTTTATGCTCTGACCACGGAACTCGGTCATCCATGCACCGCCTCTCTTGCTTGCACGAGGGAAGAAGTCCGCATAGAAGAGTGCAAGGTGGCTTCCGTCTGCATCCTTCACCTCATACACCTTCACATCCTCATGATACACAGAGAGGTTGTCAAGTTCCTCGAAAGTGATGCCGTAAAGACGGTTCGCAAGTCCGAAGACTGCATCGATACAGCTTTCGAGCTGGAAATAAGGCTTGAGTTCCTCAGCGTTGAGAGAGTACTCAGCCTCCTGATAGCGCTCTGACCAGTAAGAGAAATCCCACGGCATGAGCTTATTATCCTCAAAACCGTTCTTCTTAGCATATGCAAGGACATCTGCCACATCCTTCTTTGCATACTTCATCGAAGGCTCAAGGAGATTCTTCACGAACTCGTTCACAGTAGTCCTGTTCTTGGCCATTCTTGTCTCAAGAGCATAGTCTGCATATGTTTCATAACCAAGGATGTTGGCAATCCTGATTCTGAGATCCACTATCTTCTTCACGACATCGGTGTTGTCGTTCGCGCCGCCGATGGCCCTGCTGTTGTATGCAGTCCATATCTGCCTGCGGAGCTCACGGTTGGTGCTGTACTTCATGAACGGACTGAAGCTTGGATACTGCAGTGTGAACGCCCATCCTTCGAGTCCTTTCTCAGCGGCTGTCTCGGCTGCCATTGTCTTCACATACTCAGGAAGACCTGCCAGGTCTGCAGAGTCAGTCACATGGAGAGTATATGCATTCGTAGCTGCAAGAACGTTCTTGCTGAACTGGAGAGTAGCGAGAGAAAGTTCCTCCGACCACTTGCTGTAAAGAGCCTTGTCCTCGTCAGAGAGATTTGCTCCGCCACGTACGAAATCCTTGTAGTTATCCTCAAGAAGAGTCATCTGGTCCTTGTCAAGGCCAAGCTCGTCCTTCTTCTCATACACAGCCTTCACCCTCTGGAAAAGGTCATTGTTGAGGGACACGTACATTGAGTACTCTGTGAGCATCGGGGCCACCTGCTCGGCGATAGCCTGCATCTGGTCGTTTGTATTAGCCTCCATAAGATTGTAGAATATACCGGCAACCCTGTCGAGGGTAGCTCCAGCATACTCCATTGCCTCAATGGTATTTTCGAATGTAGGCTCTTCCTGATTGGCCACAATGGCATCGATTTCCGCCTTTGCCTCCGCTATTCCTGCCTCGAAAGCCGGAAGATAATGCTCATTTTCGATCTTGTCGAACTCCGGAGCTCCAAATGGTGCCGAAGATTCCGAAAGTAGAGGATTCTTCATGTTGCAACTGCTGATAAGTGCAAGCGCTGCGCCTGCGATAATTAGTTCTTTCTTCATATATTATAATGTTTGATCTTCGTTCATAGAATCAGTCCGCAAAGTTAAGGAAACATTTTGTATTTTCGACATGCCATATATGCGGGTTTCCGTCATTATATACTTTATATCGAAACAACTGTATTCATCATGCTTCCTCACCTTGCGGTAAGAAGTCACTACTCCCGGAACGAAACCCCGCTGAAGCAGATAGGAGAGGTCCACAGACCGTATACCGAACTTAATAAACTCCTCCAGAATGCTGTAATTCCTTGACAGGATGGACAAAGTCCTTCTGCGGAATGCACGGCTGTCCTTCATCATGCTGTTGTGATGTCGGTTACGGCAGTCCTCGCAGCAGTACTTCTTGTCGGTCCTGCCGTATCTTATCTGCTCTCCACACTCCAGACATCTGGGCATATGCTTTATTTTCTTATTGCCGTAATCCATAATCGCTCCTCCACATCAAGTGATAAATAAACGTGACCTCTTTTTACACCTCACCAAACGGTATGGCAAATATGATTATTGGATTCCGACAGTCAAATAGCCGGATGCCGGTTTTTCCTTTTTTTATAAAAGGTTTTTCTTTTTTTTATAATCCCGCCGCATTATAA
>CANBDX010000007.1 GCA_947367315.1 uncultured Bacteroidales bacterium
TTCATGGAAGAGGCTGTACGCGAAGAGTTGAAAGAAATTGATGGACTGACCATCAACACTGTATCAGATTTCAGCAACGCAGCTTTCAAAGGATTGGTTGAGATGCTGAAAGCCAGACTCACCTTTTAAAGTATAGTTTCTCCCTGAGTGTATCGGCGATAACTGGTCGGTGTCATTCCGGTCGCTTTCCTAAAGACTGTAAAGAAATAGTCTTTGTTCTCGTAACCGAGTTCAAAGGCTATTTCCTTTATTGACCGGCTAGTGTTGGTGAGTATTTCCTTGGCCATGTTTATCCTGACTTCCTGAATGTACTGTGAAGGAGAGAAACCGGTATATTCCTTGAATATCTTGCGGAATTTGGAATAACTCATGTATGTGATTTCTGCCAGCTTCTCAGGTGTAATTGAACTGATGTTTTCATGTACGGCCACCTTGGCATTGTTTATCTGCTCGGCAATGTTGGATTTGCTGAAATCCTTGTTTCTACTAAGGTATAGAGCCATGCTCACTAGATTACAGGCGATTCCTGACAATGCCTGCTGGTAATTGGCTTCTTGTGCGTCAGCAATTATTATGGCGCGTTTATAAAGTGCTATTATCTCTTCGTTCAGGCCGACATTAAATACTGGGTTCTCCTTAGAAAAGAAGCCGTTCCGCATCCATTCATCCATGATCTTTCCATTGAAACCGATCCAGTATTCGTTCCAGCCGGTCGACTCCTCCGGCATATATGTGTGCCATTCTCCAGGGAAAAGCAGGAACATATAACCCTCCTTAAGCTGCCATATGCCGCTGGATTTTGAAGAGAACATTCCTTTGCCCTTTGTGATGTATAACAACTGATATTCATTGAGGATGCGTCCGTTCTGAGTATTGAACAGATAGCGCATAGGATGCTCCTGAGGTGGGTAGACTTGGTTTTCTGCTATGGATTGATGCCCGACAGAATTTATAGCTAATCCCCACGCGGTGTCTGCGGGATTGATTGTGAGATATTTCTTGCTGATTTTCGATGTGCTTGACATGGGGCAGATTTTAAATCAGAACAAATGTACTTAAATTTTTGATACAAGAGTGGTCTGTGTCAAAAATGAAAGTAAATCAATCAGTATGCCAAGTTTATTGCCGTCTCTTCATCAGCGGATAACAGGTCTTATATGGAACCGGAAGCACATCGGCTGTGCCGGAATACGATGCTGCGGCAGAGGCCATGACTTCCAGGAGTCTATGCCTCCCACTCCCTGTTGGGCAAGATCGAAGCATATCCAGGTCTTACCGAGCGAACGCTGGTTCTCGAAAGCCTGAGCTTTGAGTTCCAGAGAGTGGACCTGATGGTCCGGGCGACCGGTCGGAGTAGGGAAGTCGTAGATGTCTGACCAATATCTCTTCAGAGGGTAAGCCTTTATGTCAAGGGTTTCTGTGCTGAACGGCAGGGCCGATGCAGAGAACTTTTCCGATGCAGTGATTTCAAATCCATATCCTCTGTCGTCTGTGACCTTCCACCATTTCAGGCGTGTCTTTGTGCCGGACTCCTGAGGGCGTGCATAGTTGTAGTTATACTGGTCTTCAACCCTCTGCGTATAATGTCCCATGAGCGAAGAACTGTAGCGGTCACAATAGTTCTCATCCGGCCCCAGACCATAGAAGTCGAGGTTGGAGAACTGTCCCGGCATGGCGAACTCCATACCGAATCGCGGAAGACATGGGGCTTCGGACAGCTTGCCACCATCCTCAAGATACTCCGCTCCTTCTATGCATCCGTCCGCATAGATGCTATAAATCATCTTCAATTCTGCAGCATCGCCTATAGGCTCATATGTCACAAATATTTTCTGACAGTCCTTTTCTTCAGTTACCATGAAGGATGCTGTCTTGAATTCAGCAGTTCTCCATAGCTCCTGTGCCTTGTCCATGTCCGGCCCAAGGTCGTTCTCTGTGATGCCTCTGGTAAAGTTCGGCATCAGAGGGGAGCTTATCAGTTCCTTTGTCCCGATTGTATAGCTTACGAGGGCTCCGCTCGCAGGGTCGAATGCGGCTTTCCAAGGCAAGCTTTTGCCTCCTTTCCTGACTTTGCCGCTGAATGTTCTCAGGCCGCCTTCTTCGCCATGCTCCGGTTTTCCGGAGCAGTTGCTCTTGTGTGAAATGGCAGCTTCGTTCAGGCAGATCTGGTCGTAGGCAAGTTCTGTCCCGGCAGGCAGAAGGCCATCTGCTCGTTTAAGGCTGTAACGCACTGTGAGGTATATGTCGTATGCAGAGAGTGAGTCCATGCCGCATCCTATGGCACTTGCAATGTCCCCGATATCGTACCCGAGCTCAAGATCCCCTGTCTTCTGTGGCCCTATTGCGATGGAAGGCACGCACCCTGACAGGACCGCTCTTCCGTCTGCTTCCACTGTCCAGTCCATCCGGAAGTCGGATAAGTCCTTGAAGAAATACTCGTTGAATACAGCAACTTTTCCGTTTAGTGCATTCACGGCCGAGGTATGTATTGGACGGCACTGGTATGCGAATTCGCGTGCGTGAGGTTGTGGAGTACGGTCGGCAGCGAACAGGCCGTTGCATGAAGTGGTCGCACGTGTGGGGTCGTACGTGTTGAAATCTCCTCCGTATGCGAACCAGTGGTCAGTCCCGTATTCCGATGCATCTACCTCCCAATATAGTCCCTGGTCCGCGAAGTCCCATACGAAGCCTCCCTGGAACTTCGGCCATGCACGCACCATATCCCAGTATTCCTTGAATCCGCCGAGGGAGTTGCCCATGGCGTGGGCGTACTCGCACTGGATAAGCGGGCGGGCAGGGTCGGTCTTCAGATACTCAAGACACTGCTCATGGCTGTAATACATCGGGCAGAACACGTCGGAGAATCCCTCACATAAGCCTTGTTCGAACTGATACTGAACGATGCGGGTGGAGTCCATGTCGTAAGCGAGGTCGTAGCATTTCTGCATAGTGGGACCATGTCCGGACTCGTTTCCGAGGCTCCATGCTATTATCGAAGGATGGTTGAAGTCCCTCTCGATCATCCTTTGCACACGCACTAAATGTGCTGCTTCATACGACGGGTTATTCGAAAGGCTCTCTTCCAGGAAGCCCATGCTGTGTGACTCGATGTTGGCTTCGGCCACCACATACAGGCCATATCTGTCACAAAGGGAATACCACTGAGGGTCATTCGGATAATGGGCGCAACGTACTGCGTTGATGTTGTGCTGCTTCATGCGGAGAATGTCCAGAAGCATCTCTTCTTCGCTCATCACCGGACCGTTCCATGTCCCCAGTTCGTGTCTGTTCACTCCTTTTATAAGCACTGGCTTGCCGTTTACGAGAAGTTGTCCCCCTGAGACGCAAACGTCCCTGAAACCGAAGTCCAGTGAGGTACTCTCAACTGTTCCTTTCCTGTCGGAAACCGTCATGTCCAGCTTGTAGAGCCAAGGCGTCTCAGCGCTCCATAAAAGCGGTTGAGGTACTTCTATCCGGCACGATGCCTTTCCGTTTTTTGTCGGGATAGTTCCGGAAGCCACTGCTGTGCCGTCCGGTGAGGTTATCCTATATGTCGCGGAGGTCACTCCCTTGGTAACTTTTACAGAGATGGATGCCACGCCGTCAGCTGAACCGCTGATCCGTACGTCCTCCAGCCTCTTCTTCTCCCTTGCGGTCAAGAATACATCGCGTGCGATTCCGCTGAGTCTCCACATGTCCTGGTCTTCCAGATATGTGGCATCACACCAACGGAATATTTCCAATGCAATGGAGTTCTTTCCGGTATGTATGTATTTAGTAATATCGAAGCATGCTTCCAGCTTGCTGTCCTCGCTATATCCAACCTCTTTGCCGTTTATCCACACACGTACATTTGATATCGCAGATCCTATATGCAGGAATACGTCCTTACCCTTCCAGGAGTCCGGGATATCAAATGACCTTCTGTACTGTCCCACATGATTGTGCTCTACAGGGGGATATGGGGGATTGTTCACATAGTTTCTTTCCCAAGCGTAGTTGCGGCTGGTATATACCGGGTCTCCGTACCCGTTCAGTTCCCATATGCCCGGAACCGGAATCTCATCCCATGAAGAATCATCATACCCGGTAACAAAGAAGTCTGAGGGACGCCCTTCAGCTGTTTCGTTGAAATTGAATTTCCAGATTCCTCCGAGTGTGATATCGCTGCACCTGTCCACGGTGAATGTGGTGTGCATGGACTCGCGGTTCTTTTCAAATACTTGGGGATCAAGCCAATCTGGGAGTTCTTCCGAGTGGATTGCAAATGAATTTGCTATGAGTACGATGAAGAAAAATAATCTGTATATCATGGTATAGTGAGGTTAGGTGCTGCAAATGTAGTGTTTTCTATTGAATAATATCAAACAAAGTTGTAATTTTGTCGGATTAACCCATGATTGACGCTATATGAGATTTCACATCAATCCGGATACGGATGTGCCGAAATATAAACAAGTGCTTTCAGAAATCGAGACACGGATTCTTGATGGTACTTTAAAGAAGGGAACTCATCTTCCTTCCATGACCGATATTGCAACTGATACCGGCATGTCAAAAGAAACGGTAAAACGTGCATTGGTGACCCTTCGTAACAAAGGCTATATCGCCAGTTGTCCCGGTAAAGGCTATTATGTCTCGCGTGATGCGGACGAGATTCCGAAGAAACTTAATATCCTGATGATACTTGGCCGCTTGGATATTTTCAAGCAGTTGCTTGTGGACTCGTTTACCAATGCGCTTGTGGATGTGGCTGAGGTAAAGATTCTCCTTCACAATGCCGATGTTGACCAGCTGGAACATTACATTGACCAGTATCTAGATACGTATGATTATTATGTGGTCTCCCCACATTTCTCCATTGATGACCAGACCCAGATGAGGGTGGCGAAGCTGCTCGGCCGCGTGCCGAACCGTAAACTCCTTTTGCTTGACCACTGCAACCGTTTCATGTCCGGACAGTTCGGTGCAGTATATCAGGACTTCTTTACTGATGTCGAGAGGGGACTTGAAGAAGCTGTGGATGAGTTGAGGAATATCGGCTGCCTCAATGCGGTCGTCCTGCCGACCAGCCGTTACGGTAAATGGGTTCTCGAAGGAGTCGGATCCTTCTGTGCCAGAAATCATATTCCATTGCGTGTAATGGATTCATTCCCGCGTAATGTAAAGGCCGGTGAGGTGTTTCTTCTGCAGACAGGTCAGCTGAGCAACGAGCTTGCTGAGTTTGATGAGATCCTCAAGGAGAATAATTTGACGGTAGGAGTAGATGTTGGATTGATTGCATATAATGATGTTCCTTTGAATTCTGTTGTCCTGGGAGGTCTTACTACAATTTCTACTGATTTTGTGAAGATGGGAAAGCTTGCCGCGGAGATGATTTTAAGTAGGAAAATGACTAAGATCCATAACGGATTCAGGATGATTCGTCGTAATACTTTCTAAAGAAAAATTTGTGTTTTCTTAAAAAAATTTTGTGTTTTTATACAAAACCTTTACATTTGTCGCCATTAACCGTGGTATAGTTAGGTTAGGTATCTATGAAAAAACATGATATTCTACATTTAATAAGTCTCCTGACGCTCTCGGTCGTGATGTCATGTGCAGGAGTGGATGAGTCGAACCATCAGTCTACTGTAATTAATGTGGTAGCCGGATATCAGGAAAATGATCCGGATACGAAGACTCTGTTTGCAGATGGTGGTGCTATCCTATGGACTGCGGGTGATGTGATAAAGGTCCTGGCAGATGATGTCTGTATGACTTCATCTGAATGTACCGACGATGCCATGAGTTACGATTTTACGGTAAACGGCTGGCCGGCTGATAAGGAACCGCTCTATGCTGTTTACTGTGGAGATTACAGTCCTCGCTACGATGGCGGTCTATATCTGTGGCTGGATGATGCCCAGGAGGTCCGTTGTGAGAATAGTCTGCATGCCAATGTGGCAGTAGGAATCCTGACCAAGAAAGATGACGGCTCATATAAGACACAGATGAAGAATGTGTGTGCTGTTCTCCGGTTCAGGTTTGCAAAATATGATGATATACGCTCGGTGGTAATAGACGACCTGAATGGGAATCCTCTCGCAGGTGAGTTCCGTGTGGATGCGAAAGAAAATCCGTTGGTGAATAAGGTGTTGGATCCAAAGGAATCTGTTTCGATTTCAGGTGCATTTCAGAAAGGTAAATATTATTGCGCATGTATACTTCCTGGAGAGCATCTGTTTAGGATTACGCTTATACGTCAGAATGGCGAGAGGCTTCAGGCAAGTTTGAGTGAGCCGGCCAGGATTGAAAGAAATCAATATGTGCCTATCTACGACATTGACAACTTTGCAAAGACTATTCTTGACGGCGTGGAAAATGAAGGTTTTAAGGAAAATACAAATTCCCTGCTGCTTGGAGAGTATATCGATTTCAGCCGTGTGGGATACCATTGGGGTGAGGAGGAACCGCTATACGTTCCGGTAGGAACTACTTTGGAACCTTCTTCAGGAGACAGGACTTCAGATATTCAGAATGCAATAAATAATACTTCTTCAGGCCATGCGGTGCTTCTGAAGGAAGGAACTTATAATGTAAGCGGACAACTCGTTATGAAGTCGGGTGTTGTGCTGCGTGGAGAGGGAGAGGGTAAGACTGTTATAGTGGCGACAGGCACTTCCAGATATGTAGACCCTGATTCCAAGGAAGACCGTGTACTGATATCGATAGGCAATGTAATTGACTATAAGGATGTGGAAAATGACTGCATTTCTCCATCCCGAATAATCACTGATGCCGCTGTGGGGCAGATGTATGTGGAAGTCGCGGATCCAAGTAACTTCAAGGCAGGAGACAAGGTTGTGGTGTGTCGCCCGGGTACGGATGCGTGGATATCGGCTTTGAAAATGGATGAAATCCCTCAGAATGACGCTGGCTCAGTGATACAATGGAATGAAAAAAACTATGATGCAAAATATACCATGTATTGGAGCCGCAGGGTAGTGAGAGTGTCGGGCAGCATGATATATCTTGATAATCCTTTAGTCATGGAACTTACCGATGATTATGGAGAAGAGAATCGTGGTATACTCTATAAAGAAAAAGGAAACGTTGCAAGAGTCAGTGAGTGTGGTATTGAAAATATGACTTTGCGCTCTGAGTATGCTTTCAAAGAATATGATATTTATGCCAATCATGTTGATGAGGACCATTGCTGGACAGCAATCCAGGTAAATGCTGCAGAGCATTGCTGGATCAGGAATGTGACTGCCCTGCATTTCGGATACTGCATGGTCAATCTCTGGTATGGAGCAAGGTATATAACAGTGTCTGACTGCTCGAGCAAGGATCCTGTGTCCGAGTTGAAGGGCTCCAGAAGATACGCTTTCCATAATTATAAGGGTGAGATGTGTCTTTTCACCGGGTGTACTGCGGATAAGGATCGTCACGGATGTATCACAGGTGTGAGGACACCGGGCCCTAATGTCTACCATGACTGTCATATGACCAATTCATTTTCCGATATGGGTCCTCATCAGAAATGGGCTACGGGAATTTTGTATGACGGATGTACTACCGATGGACTTCTGGCTGTGCAGGACAGGGATAATTATGGAACCGGACAGGGATGGGCAGGTGTCAATTTCGTGTTATGGAACTGCGAAGCTGCCTCCATCGTGTGTCAGAGCCCTTGGGTGAGCGGCCACAACTGGTGTGTGGGATGTATAGGTGAAAAGTTGCCATCCAGTCGCGAATACGGCTTGTATGGACAGCGTCCTGACGGAATATGGAAATCTCATGGAACCAAGGTGTCTCCACGGTCCATGTATGAGTACCAGTTGCAACATAGAAGTCAGAATGGAATCATGCTTAAAACCAAGTTGCTTTAGGATATGAAAGTTTTTTTGCTGAATAGAGCAGCAACGTTGTTGCTGGCTGCTGTAGTTCTCATGTCGTGCTCAGAAAATGAGCAGAGGCTTGTCGAGAAGGGCTTTGAGCGTGCGACCCAGCAGTATGAGCTTATGTACGAGGCTACCCCTTTGGGGATGTATCCCCGTACGGTGAACAACTCCGGCGAGACACGTCTTATCGGTGCTGAGCCTCTGAAATCAGGAGCCAACTGGACAAACGGTTTCTATCCTGGAGTTCTCTGGATGCTTTATGCACATACCGGTGATGTGCAGTGGAAGGCTAAGGCCGAGAAGGTGACCCGTGCACTCGAGGTGCAGAAGAATCAGATTTATCATCATGACATCGGTTTCATCATCATGGCTTCGTTTGGTAAGGCGTATGAATACTGTCCGTCCGAATATTATAAGAACGTTATAGTGCATGCTGCCGGTAGTCAGCTTTCCCGTTTCTCGGAGATTACAGGCACCACCAAGTCCTGGGATCAATGGACCTCACGTGGTGGTACTTACACTACATATTACCCTGTGATTATCGACAACCTGATGAATCTGGATCTCTTGTTCAAGGCATACGAACTTACCGGTGACGAGAAATTTCTGAAGCCGGCTCTCAGTCATGCGGACAAGACTATGGCCAACCACATTCGTGAAGACGGTTCCGCCTTCCATCTGGTAGCCTACAACCCAGAGACCGGTGAGGTGGATGCACGCAAGACTTCTCAGGGATTTTCGGATTCTTCTGCATGGTCACGAGGCCAGGCATGGGCTATCTACGGGTTCACCATGTGCTACAGATTTACAAAGAAGCCTGAGTATCTTGAGACGGCTATGAAGGCTGCCGATTTCTTCATCAACCACAAGAACCTTCCTGAGGATTCCATCCCTTACTGGGATTTCAATATCGGTGAGTTCACGGATTATGAGTGGGCATACGATCCGGAGCGCTTTGAAGAAGAGCCTCGTGATGCCTCTGCGGCAGCGGCTACAGCATCGGCCCTTCTTGAACTGAAGAGCTATGTGGATGATCCTGCAAAGGCACAGCAGTACCGCGATGCGGCCGTGAAGATGCTTTCGTCCCTCGCGAGTCCGGCATATATGGCAGAAAGGGGAGAGAATAACTATTATCTGCTTATGCACAGTGTGGCCTCTGTTCCTCATAATTCTTCTATTGACAAACCGGAGACATATGCGGATTATTATTTCCTTGAAGCTCTTCTGAAACTTAAAAACGACCTATAATGAAATTGGTTCATCTTTTTTTCGGCGACAAGCCTGATGTGAAGTGGCAGCTGGTATCCCAGATGGGTATCCGCTATGCTTTTGCGAAGCTTGCTCCCGAACTTACCGGAAAGAAGCCTATAACCGACTTTGAGACTCTCAAGGCTCAGAAGGAGCTTTTTGCAGAGCACGGATTTGATCTTATCGGTCTTGAAGGGGACCAGATAGACATGATGCGCATCAAACTAGGCCTTCCCGGACGAGAGGAGGACATAGAACAGTATAAGCAGATGCTGCGCAACATGGGCAAGCTTGGCATCACGACTCTTTGTTACAATTTCATGCCTACCGGCTGGTTCCGCACCTCAAAGGGACTTCCTGAGAGGGGTGGCGCTTTTGTGACCGGATTCAGCAAGGAGGACGGCGACAAGCTGCCTATGACAGAGTATGGCGAAGTGTCGGAGGAAAAGATGTGGGAAAACTATGAGTGGTTCATCTCGCAGGTGATGCCTGTGGCCGAGGAAGCCGGAGTGCGTATGGGACTTCATCCTGACGACCCGCCTGTAAGCCCTCTGCAGGGCATCGCCCGTATATTCACGAATCCTGATGCGATCCGCAGGGTTTTGAGCCTGAGTGACAGTCCATCGCATGGACTGACCTTCTGTCAGGGTACTTATGTGACCATGGGTGCTCCTGTGGCTGATGTGATCCGCGAGTGGAAGGACAGGATCTTCTTCGTGCATCAGAGGGATGTGGCCGGAGGAGCGGAGAATTTCCACGAGACATTCCACGACAACGGCCCGACAGATATGCCTGCAATGCTAAGGGTTTACAAAGAGGTCGGTTATGATGGTCCTCTCCGCTCTGACCATGTCCCTACGATGGCAGGCGAGGATAACAGCCAGCCGAGCTACGGCATCAGCGGCACCCTCTTCGGAGTGGGATACCTTAAAGGGATGATGGACGCAATAGGAATCGAATATTAATATGGAATTACATCTTCAGAATCTTGATTACGTCTCAGTGGCGGTCTATGTGGCCCTTATGGCTGTCATAGGTCTTTCATTCGGCTGGTTCATCAAGGACAGCGGAGCATATTTCAAAGGTGGCGGAACCATCCCTTGGGTTATGGCCACCATCACCAACTTCATGGGTCTTTTCTCGACCTTCGTTTTTGTTGCCTATGCTGGAATAGCATATGAATGGGGTGTTGTGTCGATTACTGTCTTTTGGGTGACTGTGCCGGCTTGCATCATAGGCGGTGTCTTCCTTGGCAAATTGTGGCGAAGGACCGGTTGCACGACCCCTATGGAGTATCTGGAGCAACGTTATAGCCTTCCGCTCCAGCAGGTGATGACATGGGTGAGTCTGGTGCTGAGAGTACTTGACAACATGGTCCGTCTTTATGCGATCGGTGTCTTTATCGCTGTGGTCACTCCTCTTTCTCTTGAGTGGTCGATTGTCGTTTCTGGAATTATTGTGACCGTATTCAACCTTATAGGAGGTATATGGACCGTGACAATCATGAGTACGGTGCAGTTCCTCATTCTGATTCTTGTTACTGCAGTTCTGCTGCCTTTATCGCTGGGTGAAGTTGGTGGCATGTCAGGAATCGCTGAGAAATTGCCTGACCATCTGAACTTCTTCAACGGACCTAAGGGCAATCTTTTCTGGCTGGGTGTATATGCCTTTATGACACTTGTCAAATACAACGAGAACTGGACATTCATCCAGAAGTTCTATTGTGTGAAGGATGAGAATGCGGCAGTGAAAGTAGGTGTGGTGACCGGACTTCTGTTTCTTGTGTTCACTCCTGTGTTCCTTCTTCCGGCTGTTGCATCACCGCTCATTGTTCCGGGGCTTCCGGACCCGGAGATGTCGTATGTGTCTGTCGCCATCAAACTCCTTCCTGTCGGCATCATGGGTATTCTCTTCTCATCGATGTTTGCGGCGACCATGTCCTCGCTCAATGCAGAGTACAATGTGATGGCATCGGTTCTTACAAATGACATATATAAGAGACTTATCAACCGCAATGCTTCCGAGACCAAGCTTCTGTCTGTTGCACGTATCAGCACCGGTCTTGTCGGAGCAGTAATGATCGGCGGTGCAATCCTCATCCGCAACTTCGGCGGTGCCTTCGAGGCCAACAAGCTCTTCTCCAGCATCCTTGCGATTCCTCTCGGTATTCCGCTCCTTATGGGAATTATTGTGCGTAAGCCGGACAGCACAGCGTCCATCGCTACAATCTTCACCGGTGTGGTTTCAGGTGTCGTGCTGAACCTGATTCCATCAGTTTCGTGGGAGGTGGCTACTCTTGTTGAATCGGCGCTCTGCTTCATCGTATATTTCATCCCTTCATGGAAAAAACGTACTCCAGAGAAGAATGCCGAGGTGGAGAGTTTCTTCAGGCTTATCCACACCCCTATCGCAGAGGCTGATAAACCGAAGATTTCTCCGGAATATATCCGTGCACTTGTGTGGCTGTTCGTGTTCTCGCTTGTGACAGCCGGTATTCTGTTCGTGGCGATGAGTGTTCCTACGATTACCACCGATGGTGGATTCTACAGCTGTCTTGCCGGTGTGGCCTGTCTGATCGGAGCATTGGCACTGGCAGTCATATATATAAAGAGAAAGAAATAATATCAAAATATAAGAAGAATGTCAAAGAAAAGTATGATGAAGCTCGATGCTCTCACAGAGATGCTCGACAAGATCGACATGACTCCTTTCCCAATCTCGGACAAGGAACTTTGCGACCGTTATGAGGCACTTTACACAGGTGCGATCAATGATGTACTTAGGGAGAAGCTCCTGATGGATCAGGCGCTTCCGATCAATATCATGCCTTTGGAGAACCAGATGTGCAAGGCAGGTATCGCATATACCATCCGTTCGAATCCGGATCCTACCGTAGGAGGCGAGATGGATATCAGAGCGCGTATGCTTGACGATATGCCGGCAGAGTGCTGTGTCGTGTGGGATGCAGGTGATGAGGTGGAAGCTTCGCACTGGGGTGAAATCATGACCGCTTCGGCTATTGCACGCCATTCCCGCATGGCTGTAGTGAACGGAGGTATCCGCGACACAAGACAGGTACTTGCTCAGAAATTTCCGGTCTTCTACCGCTACCGCACTTCAAACGGTTCGCTCGGAAGAACAAAGATCACAGGTTACAATATTCCTATCCGCATCGGCAAGGTGTATATCAAGCCGGGTGATGTAATGTTTGGCGATATAGACGGAGTTGTGGTTATCCCACGTGCTATCGCTTATGAGGTACTTCTTCGTGCGGAGGAGATCAACCGCAACGAGCGCGAGATGAAAGGATGGGTACATGAAGGTTTTTCTGCAGTTGAAATGGTAAATAACGGCGGTTATTTTTAGTCACATGTCATTCCCGGCTTGACCGGGAATCTGATAATTGAAGATGAAAACAGATTTTATAAATAGCGATTTCCTATTGGAAACCCCTCTCGCACGCACTCTTTACCATGAGTACGTGGAGGGGCTTCCGATAGCGGATTATCACAATCACCTTGTGCCTGCAGAGCTTGCCTCAGACCGTCGTTTCTCAGACATAGGACAGCTTTGGGTGGCTTCAGACCCATACAAGCACAGGGCTATGCGTCTTCATGGCGAGAATGAGGCCGTGATTTCCGGTCATGCTTCCACCCGTGAGAAGTTCGACGCATGGGCAAGGACTCTTCCTCACACCCTTGGCAATCCGCTCTTCCATTGGTCTGCAATGGAGATGAAGAATGTCTTCGGCCTGGACGAGATGCCTGATCCGTCATGTGCAGACAAGGTATGGGATGCCTGCAACGAGCGTCTTAAGGAAGATTCATTCTCGACAATGGGCATCCTGCGCGGCTTTGGGGTGAAGGTTCTCAGTACCTCAGATGATCTGCTGGACGATGTTACCGTACATTCTTCCGTAAGGGGAGACATCAAGGTGACGCCTTCGTTGAGGGCTGATTCTGTGCTTGGATTTGCTCCTGCATGGCTTGAAAGGCTCGGTTCACCTAAGACCTTGGAGGAATATCTTGCAGCTGTGGATGCAAGACTCGATGTTTTCTCAGAGAACGGCTGCCGTGTGGCCGATCATGCTCTTGATGACGGCTGGAGATTTGTGCTGACGGATTTTGAGACTGCTGCAAAGCTCTATGCTGCAGCTGAGTTTGCTGATGTAAGGCTTAAGTCATTTGTGCTTGGCCATCTGGCCTGCGAGTATTCACGTCGTGGTTGGGCGATGCTCCTTCATATTGGTGCACAGCGTTTCACCAGTTCGCGTCTGCGTTCTCTTGCAGGACCAGCCGGCGGATATGCTTCGATAGGAAATACATGCGACGTAAAGAGCCTTTGCGCGTTCCTGGATTCGCAGGATGTGAAGGGTGAACTTCCTAAGACAGGACTGTTTACCTTGAATCCTGCAGACAATGCCGCTCTGGCAGTGCTTACAGGATCCTATTCGCAGGATGGGGTTGTGGGCAAGGTGCAGTTCGGTCCTGCATGGTGGTACAACGACCACTTCTACGGCATGACCGACCAGCTGGAGAATCTTGCAGCATACTCGCTGATGCCGCAGTTCATAGGAATGACCACCGACAGCCGCAATGTGCTTTCGTTTTCGCGTCATGACTATTTCCGCCGCATCCTCTGCAACTGGCTAGCAGACAAGACCCTCCGCGGCCAGTTCCCCGTAGACGAGGCCTACCTCGGCCACATCGCCGCAGATATATCATATAACAATGCATTGAAATATTTTTATGAATAAACAGAATATTGTAGTGACCGGAGCAGGCGGAACACTCTGCTCGGTGATAGCAGTGGACTTTGCAAAGCAGGGCCACAATGTAGTCCTCGTGGGACGATCTCTGGACAAGCTCCAGAAAGTAGAAGAGGAGATCAGGTCTTTCGGAGGCAGTTGCGTGTGCATAACCGCAGATGTGAAGGATGAAGCAAGAATGATGCAGGTGCGCGAGGAGGTTCACAAGGTCTATGGCCCCGTGACCATTCTCATCAACGGTGCAGGTGGAAACCAGCCTGACGCAGTGACCACCATCAACGAGTTCGATCCTAAGGAACTCACCGATGACCGTGGGGGCCTGCGCGGATTCTTCAACCTTGACATGAAGAAGTTCCTTGATGTGATAGAGATCAACACTCTCGGTACTGTGATTCCTTCACGTGTGTTCGCCCTCGATATGATCGAGCAGGGTCATGGCAACATCATCAACTTCGCGTCGATGAATACTTATCGTCCTCTTTCACGTGTGCCGGCATATGCCATCGCAAAGGCAGGAGTGTCAAACTTCACCCAGTGGCTTGCTGCATATCTGGCTCCGGCGGGAATCCGTGTGAATGCAGTTGCGCCGGGATTCTTCGTGAACGAGCGTTCAAAGAAGCTCCTCACCACCCCGGAAGGCGGACTCACCTCGCGCGGTCAGCACATCAACTACAACACCCCTATGCACCGTTTCGGTGAGGCAAAGGAGCTCATCGGCTGCGTAAATTGGCTGGTGAATGATGAAGCTGCAAGTTTTGTGACAGGTATTACCGTACCTGTGGACGGAGGTTTCCTTTCAAGTGCAGGATTATAACTATTAAAATTTCATCATATGAAAAAGAACATTATCTCAATCTTTGCCGTTCTTGCGGCTATCTCTGCGATGACTCTCTCCTGCAAACCGGATGAGGTCATCAATCCTGATGGAGGAGTAAATCAGGAGCAGACTCCAGGTGAGGGTACACAGACCCCAGGTGAGGGTACACAGACTCCTGGCGAGGGAACACAGACCCCAGGTGAGGACACACCGACAACAAAAACGGTGACTGTCAGCGTGGATTTCACATCCCAGCCATTCACGACCGATCTCCCTACTTCCAAGAAGGAACTGTTAAATGTGGACTTCGTGCTTTCGCAGAATGAAGCGGAATACACATTTACGATCAACTGTCCGAAAGACAAGAACTGTATCCTTCTGGGAGAGGGCCAGGGCTTTAGAATGAATGCGGACGGAAGTTCGAACGCTTGTTATGTAAAGCTTCCTGCATTGGAGGGTCTGAAGCTTACTTCTGTGTATGTTAAAGTGAGCAACACTCCCGGTACAGGCAAGAAACTGTATGTAAATACGACTAATGATCAGGAAACAGCTCCTATAATGGTATCTGTTGCGGATAGTGATGGAGATGCAAACATTACGGCAGTAGAGGCTCAGGAATATACATTTGAGCTTTCTGACTCATCAGCAGGCACACAGTACTGGCTGTGCTCTCCTGCCAAGGCGACGACCTTTACAAGTTGGGTACTCACTTACTCGGAATAATACTTATAATCAAAATCAAATTAATAACCAATATGAAAATCAAGAATAATTACAGGGGTGGGCAAGCCTATATCTCTCCTGAAGCGAAAGTGATATCCTTGAATATGGAAGGAATCCTTTGCTCAAGCGACAGGCCTGTAGGAGTAACCAATGAGGGTTTCTCAGAATATGGTGGTAATGAATTTAACTGGAACTGATTATGAAGACAATTTTCAAAACATTATTTATTACGGCAGCGGCAGTCTTTGCATTCTCTTGCGAGAAGCCTGCTAATGACAATATCACACCTTCTGAGGAAAATCTTGTTGAACTTACTCTTACAGTGGGCGCTGACACAAAGACACAGCTCGGTGGAGAGAATAACACATCCATTATTTGGCAAGAAAATGACAAGCTCATCGTTTTCGACGGCACTGCGAACAGAGAGTTTGCAATAAAGGATTTTGAGCCTGGAAAGAACTCTGCAGTCTTTACAGGACTTGCTCTTCCGGCTGAAAAGTACTATGTGGTGCATTCTACTGCTGAGGGTTCCGAGCCTGTGTTCACGCTAGATGAAGGTGATCCGTATGTTACAGGTATTCTGGTCGCAAATGTGCAGAAGGCGGTAAAAGGTTCTTACGATCCTGCGGCTTTTGCTTCTGTAGGCATTGCAGAGGTGAAGGAGGGCGAGACTGATCTGTCTGTTCAGATGAGGAACACCTGCTCGCTTGTGAAGGTTAGCTTGAAGTCTTCTGACATCAAGACTATTGAGATTTCAACACCAGATAAAAGTAAATATCTGACTGCAAAGTGCAAATACATTATCAAGGAGTATCCTGGAATTGCAGCTCAGTCCGACCAATATCTTTCAGCAGTTCTGGATTCAGAATCTGCGATGGAGCCTGGCGACTATTATATAGCTATTCTCCCAAGAGAACTGAACAATCTTACAGTGACATACACTAAGGCAGACGGAAGCACTGCTTCAGTTACTGCTACAGGTACATTTAACTTCAAAAGGTCGTCTATTGTACCTCTTGGTATCGATGATTCTGCTCTGGAATTCAGGAATGAGAATGAGCCAGAGGAACTGGTGCTGACTGTGGACTTTACTGTCGGAAGAGATAAAGTCTTTACCGGATACATTCCAAATACAAATACTTTAGATAAAGACTTTACTTTCATTCAGAATGGTGTGGAATATCCTTTCAATATATCATCATCACAGAATTTTAAATATACAGATTCTTCGCTGATGTTGAATGTCGGTGCTAGCTCAAACGGAAGTGTAAGTCTTCCCGCTGTAGAAGGAATGAAGATTTCTACTGTTTATATTGAATGTGCTCAAGTGTCAGAAAAGACCCCTATATATGTCTATTCGGAAAAAGCTTTGGGAGGAACAAAGTTAGAAGGTGTAAATATAGATTCCGGAGGTTATAAGAAAACCTTGACTTTGTCAGATAATGAAGGTGATCTTGTTCCTCAGCCTAATACTACTTATTATTTTGCTGTGAAAGCCAAAGCCTTCAAATTGAAGAAGCTGGTTATAACTTATATAAAAGCTGCTGAATAATCTTTCTATGAAAAGAACCCTAATATCTCTGGCCGCGCTGCTCCTGCTTACAGGGGCAGTGCATGGTCAGAAATTGACCTCGGTGTGCTGGGAGAAGCTCAATGCCGCACCTGCTCCGCTTAAACAGATCGGAAAAGTCGAGGTAGTCAGACACAATGGTGAAGGACATTCCCTCTGGTCTGTCGGATGCGAGACAGTGGACCGCGATTTTACCGTATTCTCCGAGTACAAGGACTGGATCGGAGGTACAGGTGCCGGCTATGCCCGCATGCAGAGCGGATGGGCAAAGACGGAGAAGGTGCGTGGAGTGTATGACTTTGCGTGGATTGACGAGATGGTGGACGGAGTACTTGCCCAGGGAGTATGCCCTTGGATTAGCCTTGGATATGCCAACCCGATATATGCCAATGGGGAAGTGGACCTTAATGCCGCAATCTTCGATGATGAAGACACCATGCAAGGGTGGCTTAATTACGTCCGTGAAGTGGTGACCCGTTATAAGGGAAAGGTCACTATGTATGAGATCTGGAACGAACCCAATGGTGGTAAAGACCCGGAAAAGGCACGCAAATATGCAAACCTATTCATCCGTACGGCAGAGCTTATCAGAAAGCATGATCCACAAGTCGGCATAGCCGGACTTGCTCTAGCCGGAACTCACACCAACTTTACCAGAAATGTACTGGAAGACATCAAGGCTGCCGGTAAACTCCATCTGATGGATTATGCCACTTTCCATCCTTATGAAAAGGATCCGGACGTGACAGTGGACTCAATAAAGGTCCTGACAGGTCTGATCCATTCCTATTCAAAGGATATAAAGATGCTTCAAGGAGAGAACGGATGTCCTGCCTGTCTTCAATATGCATTTGCCCTGAGCAAGTATGAGTGGACAGAATACAGTCAGGCCAAGTGGTATCTGCGCAGGATGGCCACAGACTTTCGTCTTGGAATCCCGTCCAATATCTTCACTATGGTTGATGTGAAGTACAGACATACCGTTAACTACAAGGGACTTCTGCATACCAATCTTAACGGAGAGGTTGTCTGGGCACGCCCTGCTTATTATGCTGTGTCGCATATGGCAAGCCTGCTGACACCTCAGATGAAGGCAGATGGGGAATTGGCTTATAAGACTCCATCCAAAAAATCTCTGAGTGTGCTGGCTGTGTCTAAAGACGGGCGCAGAGTCGGTGTCCTGGTGTGGCAGAAAGGTGAGATCCCGTCTGATTCCATATCACAGGAAAAGCTGGATCTGACCGTGTCAGGTCTAGCGCTCAAAGACCCTGTCTGGGTGGAACCTGTTACCGGACGTATCTGTGAACTTGAGAAATGGAGCGTCAAAGGTGGTTCAATGAATTTTAAAGGACTCCCTGTGTGGGATAGTCCGGTCTTTATCATGGAAAGGGCAGAGGTCCCTTCCGTTTCCGGTGAGTCCGGGAATCAATAAGACATTATCAGATGAAGCGTTTTTTCATAATTGTGTTGGGAGCCTTGTGTCTGTGCGGCCATGCTGCAGCGCAGACACAGGCCGATTTTTCACGTCTTACCGAAGATAATCATCCCCGTCTTCTGTTTACAGATAAAAGTTTCAAGGATCTGAAGGGAATCATCCGAGGCAGCGGAAACGAGCTCACCTATCTCCTTCATGAGAAGGCCATGGCTGTAGCCGATAAGGCCGGTCTGGAGAAGGAGCCTTTGAAGTTTGAACTTGATGCCAGCGGAAAGCGTCTTCTCCCCATATGCCGCAAGGCATCAGGACGCATACTTTCAGCAGCATATGCCTACAGGATGACCGGGAAGAAAAAGTATCTCGAGCATGCTGAGTCCGACCTCAACACAGTGTGCGCATTCGAGACGTGGAACCCGAGACATTTCCTTGATGTCGCGGAAATGTCAGCTGCAGTAGCCATAGGTTATGACTGGCTGTACCCTTTCCTGTCGCAGCAGACAAGGGATAACGTTGTGCGCGCGTTGAAGGAAAAGGCCCTTGATGCATCGCGTCTGGAGGATGAGACATGGTTCTATGGACGTATAGGAAACTGGAATCAGGTGTGCAATGCCGGTCTTGTGTGTGCAGCTCTTGCGATATATGAGCATTATCCGGAACTTTCCCGTACAGTCATAGATGATGCCGTAAGGACAAACCGTCCTGCCATTGAGGGTATTTATGGACCTGACGGCGCTTATCCGGAAGGTCCGACCTATTGGGGATTCGGTACAGTGTATCAAGTTCTGATGCTCGCGGTAATGGAAGATTGCCTAGGCACTGACTTCGGACTTAGCTCAGCTGCGGGCTTTATGGATACAGGACGCTTCAAGGTTTATGCGCGTGGAAATACAGGAAGGCAATTCAATTTCGCTGATAATTCCACAGGCGCTCCAGCTAATATCCCTATGTGGTATTTTGCTTACAAGACAAAGGATTATTCTCTCCTCTATCATGAGCGCACATCGTTGAATACGACAGAGAAATATGAGAATAATAGCCATCCCGGCTTTATCCCTCTTGCTATCAAATATGGTGTACAGATGGGGGATTTTGTCATTCCGAAGCCAAAATCCGGCGTCTTCGCAGGACGAGGAAACGTCCCTATGATAATGTGCCGTACCGGATTCGGCAACAAGGATCTGTATCTTGCTGCCAAAGGAGGCAATGCAGGTTATCTTCATGGTCATATGGATGCAGGATCTTTTGTATTCGAAGCATATGGTGTGCGCTGGGCGGCCGATATAAACCGTCAGGCGTATGAGCGTGTGGAGAACGGTATAAAGGAACTTGGAGGAAGTCTGGCTGACCGATCCCAGAATTCGCTTCGCTGGAGACTGTTCAGACTCAACTGCCGCCAGCATAATACCCTCACCGTCAATGACAAGGATCATAATGTGGATTATGTCGTGCCGATGCTTGAGACTCTCGATCTTCCGGACCGTATGGGGGCTTCTTTCGACCTTACCGGGCTGTATGGGGATGACCTGAAGAAAGCGGTCAGGACAGCATCAATATGTTCAGAAGAGTATCTGGAGGTTATTGATGATCTGGAAGCCGGAGCGGAAGGACCGGCGCATGTAAGGTGGACAATGGTTTCGGAAGCGGAGCCTGAAGTGACTGAAGAAGGCATCCTTTTGAGGAAGAAGGATGTGACCATGCTTCTGCATGTGTCAGGAGCTGAGGTGTCATATAAGGTCTGGTCTTCCGATCCGCAAGATTATGAAAGCGTTCTGAAGCATCTGGAAGATCCTGTTGCGGGTATTTATATCTGCGGGTATGAAGTGGATATTCCTGCAGGTGCAAAGGCGTGCATTACAACTACATTGAAAAGAAAATAACAATGATGAAAAGACTATCAAGACTGATCGTATGCGTCTGTATGCCGGTGTTTTCTTTCTGGCAACTTGAAGCTAAGGTGGTCACAGACTCTCTGACGACTAAGGCGATGACGGCCTCCTCTGTGGCCTCTATGCTGCGGGGAGAGGTAGCTGGAGTGCGTGTGTCTTCGCTTGACGGAGGCTCGCAGACGGCTCCTGTGGTAAATATAAGGGGCGTGAATTCCCTGCGTGGCAACGGGTCCCCTCTTTATGTTGTGGATGGCTCGGTCATCGGCTCATCTGCTTCATATAATCAGGATCCGTTCTGGCAGCATGGAGGTAACGGATATGCCTCTTCTCTGGACCCCCTGTCTTTTCTTTCGCCTTACGATGTGGAGGAGATAGTAGTGTTGAAGAGTGCGGCAGCCACTTCGCTATATGGCTCCAGGGGAGCAAACGGAGTGATACTGATAAAGACAAAGGAAGAGACGTCCGCCAAGACTGGTATATCCTGGGATTCGAATGTCAGGCTTAGCGAGCCGATGCTAAACGGGTTCTCCCGTCCTTCTCTTAGCCACGACCATGTGGTGAGGGCCGGTGCTTCAAATGACCGTACGAGTTACACTGTCAGTGCCAATCTGCGTGATATGCGTTATGTCATTCCAGGTACGTCCGGACTGTATGGAGGTCTCAGAACCTCGTTCCAGACAAAGGCGAATCCGGTGGTATGGTTTGGACTTAATTCCATTCTTTCAGCAGGCAGGACTACTTCTGCGGCCACCACTGCCGGTTTCGGCAAGGAATCGCAGACCATGGCCATGCGCAGTGCCGGTGGAAACCCTCAGGGTTGGGTCGAAGATTACGACGACGATGACATGTCTTATAGGGCTGTGACTTCCGCATGGCTCACTCTGAACCTATTCCAAGGTTTTACCGCAGATTTTCGCATAGGTACGGACTACCAGAATTCTTCCAGAAGTTTCTGGTATGGCAATTCCACTCCTTTCGGCAAGGCTTCGAATGGTGCTGCGGCCATACTTGTCTCGTCGATGTTTTCGTATAATGCATCTGCCGATTTCAGATACTCACGATATCTGTCGGACAGGCATCTCCTTGATGTCTCTGCCGGCGCTTCGGTTGTCGGAGACTGGAACAAGTTCTCGAATCAGAACGGCACGGACTTCTTTCTCCATGACCTCAGGGCTAAATCGATCAACGTCATGGCCAGCAAGGCTCAGATCCACAGATATGTCTGCAAGTATTTCACGTATGGTGTCTATGGAACGGCTAATTATGCCTTTGACGGCGTTGTTGGCGCCGATGTGTCCGTAAGGGCGGATTCGACTCCGCGTTTTGACGGTGCGGCAATGACTGTGTATCCCTCTGCCGGGATATGGTGGGATGTGCGCCGCACTTTCTTTCCGAAGAATGACGTGATGTCGTCATTTAGAATAGATGCAGAATATGGAATATCCGGATTTGACAGATGTCTTCCTTATGATCTGGCAATGTCATATATCCCGTCAATGGAAGTGGCTCCGGAGCATACGGCATTCTATGAGGTGTTGAACCGACTTCGTACCGAAGAGGTTAATCTGTCTGTCAGCATGGGCTTCCTGTCTGAACGCATGGTCCTGGAAGGTGGAGTCTATCAGCGTCGTACCGCTGATGCATTGGGCTGTTTCTCTTTCGGCATGGAGGGAAATGACGGTTTATGGCGTGAAGCACCGGCTCGCCAGATGAGGTCTCAAGTCAGTGAAATAGATGGAAAGGGCGTTGAACTGTCACTTGAGGCAGTTCCGGTGATGATACGTGACTGGAAATGGACCATGGCTCTCAGGGGATCGTACAACGTGGGGAATATCAGTATGATGGATGATCATGACCGTATGGTGAGGTCGGATGTCGGAGGCGGACTGACTCCGACCGCAAATGTGGAAGGATATCCTGTCAGCTCATTCTTTGACGGCAACGGTAAATGTCTGGGCACTCCGACGCCTCGTTATCTCGCGTCTTTTGTGACCGGTATTGACTGGAAAAGGTTCTCTTTTGAACTTATGATGGATGGCGCCGCAGGTTTTAATCTGCTGAACCTTTCCAGAATGCATATTGACGGGGTTTCAGAAGTGTCATCGAAATATGTGGAGAAGGGGGACTTTTTAAGACTCTCCAGACTATCTTTCAGTTATGAGGTTCCTCTGGCGAAAACACTTTCCGTGAAATCCATGAAGGTCAGGTTTGCTGTTACCGACCCTTATATCCTGACGGGCTATTCTGGCTGGACTCCTGATGTGAATAGTTATGCTGTTTCCAATTCAACGCTTGGCATGGATTACGGTTCATCGCAGTATTCGCGTGGATGGATTCTGGGTATCAGTATGAAATTCTAACAAATGAAAGTCATGAGAAGAACGATATTTTTATTCTTTGTCTTGTTGATGTCTTTGGAGGCTTATGCTCAGACTCTTATAAGCGGAACTGTGACTGATGCCAAGGGCCTGTCCGTAATAGGGGCGGCTGTGCAGCTTAAGGGAGACCAGGCTATAGGAACTGTAACAGACCTTGATGGAAAGTGGCAGCTTGCCATACCTGAAGACAGGTTGGATGGTGCAGTCCTGATAATTTCAAGCATGGGCTATATCACCGTTGAGGAGAAAACTGGCGGCAGGATCCGTGTAGATGTTGTTATGGAAGAAGATTCGGAGCTTCTTGAAGAAGTGGTCGTTGTGGGATATGGTGCGATGCGCCGCAGCGACCTTACCGGTTCGGTTGCTTCTGTGAAGATTGATGATGGAGCGGCTTCACGCTCCGCTTCCATGGATGAACTGCTTCAAGGTCGCGCTGCCGGAGTGTCTGTCGTAAGCAGCAGTGCAGCTCCTGATGCCGCTGTGTCTGTCAGGATACGTGGAGTGACATCTCTGAACGGCAGTAACGAACCGCTTTATGTCATAGACGGTGTCATTATGACGCCTGCGGAGAATCCTCAGATGTTTACTCAGGGAAATGACAATGCGGGCTCTGATGAGGGCGTAAACTCGCTGATGGGTATCAATCCTCAGGATATTGCGAGCTTGGAGATTCTCAAGGATGCTTCTGCAACCGCAATTTATGGATCTGCCGGAGCTAATGGAGTTGTGCTGATAACCACAAAGTCTGCAAACAGGGACCGTCCAGTGATTCGTGCCAGCGTAGGTGTGGATGTCGCGACTCCTTATAAGACAATAGATATGCTTTCATTTGATGAGTATATGCTTTATCTCAGGGCTCAGGGACAGTCTTTGGCGGATTTTTATGACAATCCGGATAATATGACAGGTCTTAAGGCTTCCATTGTGCCTATGGACTGGCAGAAATACATGATGCGTACGGTGGTGAATCAGAGATATCATCTTTCCATTTCAGGACGCCCGAAGACGTTGAACTACCAGTTCTCTGCCGGGTATAACAGGAAGGATGGCATTATCCGTAATACCGGATCCGAACAGTTCACCCTCCGTCTCAATGTGACCAAGACCCTGTTCAAGAACTTCAAGATAGGTACAAAGACAAATTTTGCCTACCTGGATTCGGAAATGACTCAGGGAGCATCAACCACAAGGCTTACCGCTTCATCCAGCCTTATGAGGAGCATGATGATAACAAAGCCGTATTATAGGCCGGGGGCGGATGATGATGAGGATTTCGATGATGAAATGATAGGAACGCCTTTGCAGTGGGTGTCTGATTTCCGTAATTCACGCGAAGAATACAGGGTGACACCTCATTTCTTTGTCGAGTGGAAGATTCTTCGTCATCTTGAATTCAAATCTTCTGTCGGAGGAGATTTCCGTGCATCAGAGCGTGTGAAATGGAAAGGAGCCACGGTGAATTCAGGACCAGAAGGTTCGTTGGCTGCAGCATCTGACATGACATCCTATACCTGGAATATCGATAATACCCTGAATTATAACAGAAAGATACGCCGGCACAGGATCCAGGCCACATTGGGCGTGACCACTTCGCGTAATTCTGTCAAGACATCCACATCCGAAGGATGGAATATAGAACAGTCCAAGATTCAGGATAAAAATATAAACTCGGCTGTAAATATGCGTTTCGCATATAACGAGAGCAATGTAAGCATGAATTCATACTTTGCTCGTGCTGTCTATAACTATGCTGACAGGTATCTTCTTACAGCCACATGCCGTGTCGATGGAAGCAGCAAATTCAGCAGGCAGAACAGATACTCCGTGTTCCCTTCATTTGCCTTTGCATGGCGTATATCAGAGGAAAAGTGGTTCAATGCGGATTTTGTCGAGACTCTGAAGCTCAGGGCAGGATGGGGACAGGTAGGTAATTCCGGTGTGACGGCATATCAGATATACTCTACATACGGTTCCGGTACTTATGCGGACCATAGCCCCGGAAATGCGGCTGAATATGTGGTGGGAGTATATCCGAACAATATAGCCAATCCTGATTTGAGATGGGAGACTACCAGACAGGTTAATCTTGGTCTGGATCTCGGACTGTGGAAAGGACGCTTTTCGATGAGTGTAGACCTGTATGATAAGAATACCTATGATCTTCTTCAGCGCAAGAGAATCCCGATCTCATCTGGATTCTCGACAATATGGGTCAATGACGGAAGCATACGAAACCGTGGTCTTGAGGTGTCTTTTGACGCTACTCCTGTTGCGCGCGGGGATTTTGAATGGAATATTAGCGGAAATATCTCGTTCAACCGCAATGAGATTACCAGCATAGGTGAGGATACAGGCGATTATTTTCTAGGCTCAAATGTCGGTAACGGTGATTATTTCAATGCTCCTGCCAATATCTTCCGTGAGGGTTCTCCGGTGGGACTGTTTTATGGTTACAGGACGAACGGAATTGTCCCGGTAGGACAGACCGGCATTCCGCTTACCGAGGGTGGAGAACCTCGTGGACCTGGTTCGATAAGTTATGTGGATATGGATGGTAACGGCTATCTCAGCCTTGATGACAGGACTGTGATAGGAGACCCGAACCCTGATTTTACTTACGGCTTCTCGACTTCTCTTTCATGGAAGGGTCTTTCCCTGTCTGTAGCTTGTGACGGATCGTATGGCAATGATATTGTGAATGCCAACCTTCTTCAGGAGACGGATATCTCCCGTGTTACAGTAAATGTCCGTAAGGATGTGTTTAGGGATGCCTGGTCTGAAAATAACCAAGGCGGTAAGTATCCGGCAATCGGGGCTCTTTCTTCGGATGAGGTCAAATATATGTCAGACAGGATTGTGGAGGATGGTTCCTATCTCAGGATTTCCAATGTGTCACTTTCATATCAGATACCTGTTCCGGAGAATAAGGTGGTCAGAGGTATGTCTGTGGGAGCTTCTGCAAGAAATTGTCATGTCTTCACGAAATATTCGGGATGGGATCCTGAAGTGAACAGTTATGGCAGTGATATGACCAGGGTAGGTATTGACTGCGGATCGTATCCGTCTGCGCGTACTTTCTGTTTTGACCTTAAGTTCACCTTTTAATACGTCTCGCTATGAAAAATATAATATCTATACTATGTGCAGCGATTTTAGGAATGATGACGGCCTCATGCGGATTTCTCGACGAATCGCCGGTGACGTCATTCTCTGAGGAGTCTGTGTATTCTACCCCGGAGGCTCTCGAAACCTCTCTTGTGGGATGCTACAACGCTTTTTATGGCAGCGCTATGTACCAGGGCGAAATGGGACAGTTCCTTCAGTATGCATCCCTGCTCGTCAATTGGAAGGGAAAAAGGACAGATGCCAAGTTCACTCAGGCGCTGGATTTGACCATGTATTCGGTAAATGACAACAATAGAAAGATGTTCAGTGCCTTATACTCGGCAGTCTATAAGTGCAACAAACTCATAGATGGCCTTAAGGACAGTCCTGTGGAAGATGCTTTCAAGGTTGAAATAGAGGCTGAAGCCAGATTGCTCAGAGGCATTCTGTATTTTACTCTTGTGCGTCTGTATGGAGATGTCCCTTTGGTGCTGACCCCAGCCAAGACGGTGGCTGATGCGTCGGTTCCGCGTATGCATTATACTGAGGTATATCGCCAGATATTGGATGATCTGAGTTATGCGGAGGCAAATATGCGTGACAGCGAGCGTCAGATGGCGGTGAGCGGGACATCGGGACGTCCTCATAAATGGGCTGCCACTTCGTTCAAAGTTGCTGTTTATATCCAGATAGCATGCCTGCTTGAGAATAAGGATATGCAATGGTTCGACCTTGCCAAGGAGGGTCGTGCTCCGGATTTTACTGTTCTGGATAATGTGAAGGATGGTGGAATCAGAAACGAAAATGAAGCATGGACTCTGGCGTTGGAGACAGCGCGCTCTGTGATTTCAGACAGCGGATATGAACTGGCAGATAAGTATACCGATCTTTTCAGATGGGAAGCCCCGGAGGACTATCAGCTTAAGGAGAGGATTTTTGTCTTGCAGTCCACGGATAATGGTGCCGTGGGATGTTATCTTGCGACGCGTACTCTGCCTGTGTATCCGGGAGGTACACTCAATGTCTCGGCTGAGAACAAGAACAGCGGTATGATCCGCCCGTCCAGGTTCGTGTTCCAGAAATGGGCGAAAACTTACGGAGGCGCTGTGGCGGATAAGGATGAGCGTACTGATGTGAAGAATGTACTGTATGTGAGTTGTCCGGATCCTCGTTTCGATGCTACATTTATACATACCTCTTATTATAATCAGAATACAAAGAAGGATGTCGCCCTCTATCCTTCGTCAGGATGTGTAAGGACAAAGAATGCCAACGAACCTTATTTCAAGAAGTACCTGAATCCACGGTATAATGTTGGAAACAGCTATGCGGATTTCTATATGCTGCGTTATGCTGATATTCTTCTGATGGCTGCGGAGGCGGCAGCGAGCCTTTCGTCTCCAGGCGACGAGTATTGGAATGAGGCTCTGGGGTATATAGAGCAGATTCATGCGCGTGCGCGCCGCACTGTTCCTGATGGGGCTCCTCAGGCGTCTCAGCCGGTGTGGAAGGAAGGCAAGTTCTATACCCGTGACCAGCTGGTGAAGGCTATAATGTGGGAGAGGGTCTTTGAAATGGGATGCGAAGGACATGAGTTTTTCGATACCCATCGCAGAGGAGCCCAGTATATTATAGATGAGATAACCAGTCCGTTGAATTCTTTCCTCGAACTTTCTGACCAGAGTCATGGAGAGAAGTCGTATACTAATTATATCTATAATGGTGGAGGACTTCCTGTCGAACCTGACGAGGTGAGAAAAGGCCTTCTCATAGCCTTCCCGGAAGAGGAGATGCGCTATAATCCGGCCATTGGCAATCAGAACGATTTCTTCGTTCTTTAGTTGCATGGATATTTGTCCATATGGTTCGTGTTTTGTTGACTTGATTTCAGCAAACCACGGACCATATGGACTTTTGGACCTATCCTGTCTTTTACCTATCGTTTTCTTTTTTTATATTTGCGCGTTAAAAGAAAACGAGCTGATATGAGCAACCAAAGGTACATGCAGCGTGGTGTTTCGGCATCGAAGGAAGATGTCCACAACGCTATCAAGAACATCGACAAGGGAGTCTTCCCCAAGGCATTCTGTAAAATTATTCCTGACATTCTCGGCGGCGATCCGGAATACTGCAACATCATGCATGCGGACGGAGCCGGCACAAAATCATCCCTGGCATATCTCTACTGGAAGGAAACCGGAGACCTGAGCGTGTGGAAAGGCATCGCCCAGGATGCGCTGATCATGAATATCGACGATCTTCTCTGCGTGGGAGCTGTGGACAACATCCTCGTGTCGTCCACTATCGGCCGCAACAAGCTTCTTGTGCCTGGTGAGGTCATCAGCGCTATAATCAACGGTACTGATGAACTTCTTGCGGAGCTTCGTGAGATGGGAGTGGGTGTGTATGCCACAGGCGGAGAGACTGCCGATGTGGGAGACCTTGTGCGCACCATCATCGTGGACTCTACCGTTACATGCCGCATGAAGCGCAGCGATGTCATCGATAATGCGAACATCCGTCCGGGAGATGTCATCGTAGGTCTTGCATCATACGGTCAGGCTACATACGAGAAGGAATACAACGGCGGAATGGGCAGCAACGGACTGACCAGCGCGCGTCACGACGTGTTCTCGAAGTATCTTGCCGAGAAGTATCCTGAAAGCTTTGATAAGGCTGTTCCGGAAGACCTCGTGTACAGCGGCGGTCTTAAACTGACGGATGCAGTGGAGGGTTCTCCTCTTGATGCCGGCAAACTCGTGCTTTCTCCTACACGTACCTATGCGCCGGTGGTGAAGAAACTTCTGGATGCTCTGAGACATGAAATTCATGGAATGGTGCATTGCTCAGGCGGTGCCCAGACCAAGATTCTTCATTTCGTCGGCGACAATATCCGCGTGATCAAGGACAACCTTTTCCCAGTCCCTCCTCTTTTCAAGACCATTCATGAGCAGAGTGGTACAGACTGGGCCGAGATGTACAAGGTGTTCAATATGGGTCATCGTCTTGAGGTGTACCTTTCTCCGGAGCATGCCGAGGAGGTCATCGCCATTTCGAAGAGCTTCGGCATAGATGCTCAGATAGTTGGCCGCGTGGAGGAATGTGACCACAAGGAACTTATCATCCGCTCTGAATTCGGAGAATTTATCTACTAGACGTCATTCCGAGCGAAGCGTGGGAATCTTCAAAATGAAATGTAATAACAAATATATAATGAGAGCATTATTTTCAGTAAGTGATAAGACTGGCGTAGTAGAATTCGCCAGTCAGTTGGTGGACCTCGGTTGGGAAATCATTGCAACCGGAGGTACAATGAAGCTCCTGCAGGACGCAGGACTCAAGGTTATCAATATCAGTGAGGTTACAGGTTTCCCTGAAATCTGTGACGGCCGCGTGAAGACCCTCCATCCTAAGGTGCACGGAGGACTTCTCGGACGCCGCGACCTCGATAGCCACATCGCCCAGCTCAAGGAAAACGGCATCGACTTCATCGACATGGTGTGCGTGAACCTCTATCCGTTCAAGCAGACAATAGCACGTCCCGATGTGACTATGGAGGATGCCATCGAGAATATCGACATCGGAGGTCCTTCAATGCTCCGTTCGGCTGCCAAGAACTGGAGTGCGGTTACAGTAGTCTGCAACCCTGATAACTACGCGAAGATCATTGCAGAGATCCGAGAGACCGGCAACACCACAAAGGAGACCCGTCTCCAGCTTTCTGCCGAGGCATATACCCACACAGCTGAGTACGACATGATGATCGCTACATACATGCGCAAGGCTGCAGGTCTCAACGAGAAGCTTTTCCTCGAGTACGACCTCAAGCAGAGCCTCCGCTATGGCGAGAATCCACACCAGAACGCTAAGTTCTACGCAACTCTCGACAAAGTGCCTTTTTCTCTCGCAACTGCTGAGCAGCTTAACGGAAAGGAACTTTCTTACAACAACATCCAGGATGCAAACGCAGCGCTTAACATCGCCCGCGAGTTCGATGCACCGTTCTGTGTAGGTCTCAAGCATATGAATCCATGCGGTGCAGCTATCGGAACAGATGTGGTGGACGCATGGAAGAAGGCATACGAGGCTGACAAGGTCAGCATCTTCGGCGGCATCGTTGCCGTGAACCGCGAGGTGAACAAGGAGGTGGCAGAACTCATGAAGCCGATCTTCCTCGAGATCATCATGGCTCCAAGCTTTACTGACGAGGCTCTTGAAGTGCTCTGCACAAAGAAGAATCTCCGTCTTCTCAAGGTGGACATGAGCAAGGAAGAGGGCGGCCACAATATGTATGTGAGCATGAATGGCGGCATCCTCGTACAGGAGCAGGATATCGACACAAAGACTGTGGTGGCTGATATGTGCGTGACTGAGGCTAAGCCTTGCGAGAAGCAGCTTACAGACCTCGATTTCGCATGGAGAATCGTAAAGCATGTCAAGTCCAACGCTATCGTAGTGGTGAAGGATGGTGCTACTCTCGGAGTCGGTGCCGGTCAGATGAACCGTGTGGGCTCTGCTAAGATTGCCCTCGAGCAGGCTGAGGCAGCGCTCAAGGAGGCTGGCAAGGACATCCGTCAGGAGGGTCTCGTACTTGGTTCAGACGGATTCTTCCCATTCGACGATACAGTGACTCTCGCAGCCGAGTATGGTGTGAAGGCTATCGTGCAGCCTGGCGGAAGCGTACGTGATGAGGATTCCGTGAAGAAGGCCAACGAGTGCGGCATTACTATGCTTTGCACAGGCATGCGCCACTTCAAGCATTAAAATCAGGTGATATAATGGAAGCGATACTGGCTTTGCATGGGATTTTTCAGGATGAAAAGACCATGGGAAAGACTGTGGATATAACAAGTTTGTGTATGAAAAAAGTTTTGGTAATCGGTGGAGGCGGCCGTGAGCATGCTATTGTGGATGCTGTCAGCCGCAGTCCACAGGTAGGAAAGATATATTGTGCGCCTGGTAATGCTGGAATTTCCGCTCAGGCTGAGTGCGTTGCAATCAAGGATACGGACGTTGAGGCCCTTAAGGCCTTTGCGCTGGAAAACGCCATCGACCTTACGGTCGTTGGTCCGGAAGTGGCTCTTGCGGCAGGTGTTGTGGATGCTTTCAAGGCTGCAGGACTCAGGATCTTCGGTCCTTCGAAGGCAGCGGCTACCATCGAGGCCAGCAAGGATTTCGCAAAGCAGCTCATGGCCAAGTACAACATACCTACAGCAGCATTCGAAACTTTCGAGGATTATTATGCTGCTCTGGAGTATGTGAAGAAGGGCTCTTTCCCTGTCGTTCTGAAGTATGACGGACTCGCAGCCGGCAAGGGTGTGGTGATTCCTGAGACTCTCGAGGAGGCAGAGGAGACTCTTAAGGACATGCTGCTGGATGACAAGTTCGGCAAGGGAAAGGTTGTTGTCGAGGAATTCCTCACCGGTCCGGAGTTCTCTTTCATGTGCTTCGTGGATGGAAAGGAAGTGTATCCTATGACTCTTTCTCAGGACCACAAGCGTGCATACGAAGGCGACAAGGGACCTAATACAGGGGGTATGGGTGCATATTCGCCGGTTCCTCTCATTACAGATGAGGATATGGATTTCTCCCTCGAGAAGGTGATGAAGCCGACTGCTGCGGCAATGGTTGCAGAGGGCTGTCCTTTCACCGGAGTGCTTTATGGTGGTCTTATGAAGACCCCTCATGGACCTAAGGTCATCGAGTTCAACTGCCGTTTCGGAGATCCTGAGACCGAGGTCGTGCTTCCGCGTCTCGCAACAGACATTTACGATATCTTCTCAGCAGTGGCAGACCATACTCCTATGCCGCAGATCGAGTGGAAGAAGGAGGTTACGATGGGTTTTGTGATGGCTTCCAAGGGTTATCCGGGAGACTATGAAAAGGGCTATGAGATAATGCTCCCCGAGTCGCTCAGCGATGTGGCAATCTACCACATGGGCACCTCCCTCAAGGATGGTAAATACTATACTTCAGGAGGTCGTGTCCTCATGGTGGTAGGCTTCGGTGCAGACCTCCAGGAGGCTCATGACAAGGCTCTTGCTGCCGTTGAATCGATAGGGTGCGAGAACCTGTTCTATCGCCGTGATATCGGCTGGAGAGTACTATAATCAAAAAGTCATATTATGAAACGTATCCTTTCAATCTGCATGCTGTTTGTCGCCGTTGCGGTGACAATGAATGCCAAGGTGGAGCTTCCGCCTGTGTTCGCTGACAATATGGTGCTTCAGCAGAATGCCGATGCTGCCGTGTGGGGCAAGGCTAAGCCGGGTGCCAAGGTGACTATAACCACGACATGGTCGAAAACAAAGACTACAGTCAATGCCGATGCCGACGGTAAATGGTCTGCACGCATAGCGACACCTTCTGCAGGTGGTCCTTATGAGATTACATTCAACGACGGGGAGAAGCTCACGCTGAAGAATGTCCTTATCGGAGAGGTATGGATATGCTCGGGCCAGTCGAATATGGACACCAGGATGAAAGGATATACGGGCCAGCCTATAGCAGGCGCGATGGACCTCATCACGGAAGCAAAGCCGTCTGTTCCTATACGTTGCTGTACCCTCGTTCATCAGAAGTCTCTGACAAAGATGGAGGAATGTGATGCAACTTGGTTTCTGAATGATCCATATGGCGTGTCGGAGTCAAGCGCCACTGCATATTTCTTCGCTTTCAAGCTGCATAAGGCACTGGATATACCGGTAGGTGTAATTAATGTGTCATGGGGCGGAACCCCTATCGAGGCATGGATGAATCCGGAGCTGCTGAAAGAGAATTTTGCCGGAGAGATCAATATGGAGCATATCGAGACCGGTAAGTGGCCTGATATGAAGAAAACATATCGACTTGCCGGGGTGCTTTATAATGGTATGCTGCATACTGTGATTCCTTATACAGCAAAGGGATTCATATGGTATCAGGGATGTCAGAACAAGGATAGATACGAGCAGTACAAGAGGCTTCAGCCAGCATTCGTGGAGATGCTTCGCGAGGAGTGGGGCAACGATAAGATGCCGTTCTATTTTACTCAGATTGCTCCTTATAGCTACGGTAATCCTGATGCGCCTGATGCCGGATATATGATGTGGGCACAGGCTCAGACGCTTGGGATGATTCCTCGCAGCGGCATGGCCACCACTCATGATGCCGGCGAACTGGACTGCATCCATCCTGCCAATAAGAAGGTTGTAGGATATAGGCTTGCATACCTTGCCCTTGCCAACGATTACGGTATGAAGGGCTTTGATGCCAATCCTCCTATGCCGGTCGAGTTTACTTTCAAGGATGGTGCAGCTTATGTAGAATTCGAATGCGGTCAGAACGGCATCAGCCCGATTAATAAAGATCTGGAATCCTTCGAACTTGCAGGTGAGGATAAAATATTTTACCCTGCAACAGCTCGTATACAGAAGGATAATAAGAGCATCAAGGTGACTTCTCCTGAGGTTACGAATCCTATAGCGGTGCGTTATGGGATCAAGAACTGGTCGGAGGCTACCCTGTTCAATAATTTCGGCATCCCGGCTTCTCCGTTCCGTTCGGATGACTGGGAATAAAAACGAGTGTATTGAGACCGACAGGTCGAGAGTAAGTCCTTTCCCCGAGGGAAAGGATTTAGGAAAGGGGTAACGTAGATGAGGAAAGTGCGGCAGAAAGAGTTTCGCAAACCGCACAGATCTTCAATATTGTAATAACTTCATATTTGCGAAACGAGTGTGTATTGAGACCGACAGGTCGATAGCAAGTCCTTTCCCCGAGGGAAAGGATTTAGGAAAGGTAATAACTTCATATTTGCGAAACGAGTGTGTATGATAATATCAGGAAAAGAACTTTCAGTAAAGCTGAAGGATGAAATGAAGGCACAGGTTGCCACATTTCCGGACAAATACGGCCGTGTGCCTCATCTGGTGGTGATTCTTGTAGGAGAGGATCCGGGCAGCGTGTCATATGTGACAGGCAAGGCCAAGGCCTCCGAGTATGTCGGCATCAGGAACACCACTATCCGCAAGCCGGATACAATCTCCGAGGCGGAGCTCCTCTCTCTTATCGGTGAACTCAATGCAGACGATTCTGTGGACGGTATCCTCGTTCAGCTTCCTTTGCCCAAGCATATCAGCGAAGACAATGTCATAGCAGCCATCGCCAAGGAGAAGGATGTGGATGGGTTCCACCCTCTCAACGTCGCTGCTCTCTGGCAGAAGCAGGACTGCGTCCTTCCATGTACTCCTAAAGGCATCATCAAGATGCTTAAGGTGGCTGGAGTTGAAATCAAGGGGAAACGTGCCGTGGTAATCGGCCGAAGCAATATCGTGGGCCTTCCTGTGTCAAAGCTTCTTCTGGATGAGAATGCTACGGTTACAATTGCTCATAGCCGCACGGTGGACCTTCCATCAGTGACACGCAACGCCGAGATCCTTGTGGTTGCGATAGGTCGTCCTAAGTTCGTGACTGCCGACATGGTTGCCGAAGGCGCTGTTGTGATAGATGTTGGAGTGAACCGCGACCCTGAGACCGGAAAGCTTTGCGGTGACGTGGACTTTGCCGCCATTGAGCCGAAGGCTTCGGTCATCACTCCTGTACCAGGTGGCGTGGGACCGATGACCATCACTTGTCTTATGGAAAATACTATAGAATGTTTTCTTCGCAAGCATTCTATAATGTAGATTTAGAGTGTAAGTTATAAACAAGACTCGCGACCTCCTGATACAGGGTGTCGCGAGTCTTGTTTTATCTTTCGATCCATGCGAGGAAATCATCTACACGCGAGCGGCTGACTGTCATTTCGAAAGGGGATTCAGGGTCGGTCATTATGCGCAGACGCCCTCCTGCCTGCTTTACGATACTTCTGATAGCCTTCATGGACATGATACAGCCACGTGATATCCTGAAGAAATCCCTTGGGTTCATGTCTTCATATATCACATCCAGTGACGAGTCTATCACGTATTTGTGACCGTCGGATGTAACCAGGTAATTGTTCTTCTCTTCAGAATAGACATATGCTATGTCGGACGTCTGAAGAGGGACAATCCTGTCGTTGAACCGGATAATATATCTTTCTTTATACTCCTTCTCAGGCTCTGCATTGTTGCCGACTGCCTTGAGGAGCTGCTCGACATCCACCATGCCCCCGCTCATTCGGCATCTTGCCACAGCTCTTTTCAATGCTGTGGAATCTATCGGCTTCAGAAGGTAGTCCACGCTGCCGGTCTCAAAAGCCTTCACCGCATAATGGTCGTAAGCTGTGGTCATTATGACCTTTGCCTTTACGTTTGTCTGACGGAAAATCTCGAAGCATACACCGTCGGATAGCTCTACGTCCATGAAAATGACATCTGCTGCATCCGGATTATCCTTCAGCCAGGATACGGCGCCTTTGACTGAAGATAATATATTCACTACTGTGATGTCCGGGAAATTCTGGGAAAGCAGTCTGACAAGACTCTTCTGAGCCATAATCTCGTCTTCTATAATAAGGACTTTCATAACTATAATAACGGTAATGTTACACAATATTTGCCTGCAGTCTTCTCTATACCGATGGACTTCCCTGAAAGATCCATGTAAAGCTGCCTTATATATTTCTGTCCTAACCCTGTTGATGGGCTGGCTGTTATTTTAGGAACAATGTTATTGCTTACCCTGATCATATTCCCTCCGATGGATTCTATCCTGATTGCCAGGGGATTATCTGCAGTTACGGCATTATGCTTGGTAGCGTTTTCGATAAGCAGCTGGATGGAGCACGGCAGTACGAAACGGCTGTAGTCCTCCTCTGCAATATCCATCTCCACTTCAAACCCTTCCGGGAAACGCACCTTCAGCAGGTCGGTGTACAGCTTCACGAACACCAGCTCGTCCCTAAGGGGTACCAGTTCCTCTTCCTCGCTCTTGATCATATATCTGTAGATGCCTGCGAGTTTATGGATATAGATGCTGGCCTTTTCGCTCTGTTCCTCGCATACCATGCAATCCAGGATATTAAGCGAGTTGAACAGGAAATGAGGGTTCACCTGACGTTTTAGCTTGATATACCTATATTGTGCCATATTGGCTTTCTCGCGTGCCTGATTCATCTCCGACTTTGCCGTGATCGCATAGTTGGCCATGTAGATGATGCAGTATATGGTTATCTGGGCCAGCAGGGATACTATGAACAGCAGGGGAAATTCCTGTCCGAAGACCTTTCTGATGTCAAATGGTATCCCGGAGCCTACAAGTATGCTTTCAAGAAGGGTAGCTGAAAGCATGAATCCTATGAATACCGATGTCTTGAACCAGGGCTTCCAGCTCTTTGTCCTTTTTTTCCCGGCAAAGCGGATATAGAGGATGTCTATGCAGACGAGTATTACGATTGCTACGGAATTGGTGAGTACGCGGCCGGTGATTGCCATTATATGTCCTGGGTCAAAAGGATCCCTGTTGAACATCAGCACGATTCCAAGTCTGAATACAAAAATGCCTCCTGAAGCAAGCAGCAGCCATTTCATATATGGCGAAGACAGGGAGTTTCCTTCCTTTCCGGTCGAACCTTCCTTGAATATGTCCGAAATGGCCACTATGCTCCATCCGAGCACTTCTGTAGTTACGGCCGTGGATACAGTATTGAAGACATATTGTGAACTGAACAGCAGCTGGAGGATATTGGCTCCTATCGTTCCCATCAGATAACCGATGATATTTCCCACGATGATGATGGCTGCCGTAAACTCGATGCTGAGATTCTTTCTGTAGCAGATCAGAAGAGACATGGCAATGGTCAGAATAGTCAGCAGGAGTTCGTCTTCGACTCCGGCCAGTCGGCATGAAAGGGCCGTTGCGGCATGCAGCAGCGCGAAAACATGAATTATCAATGAAGGCTTAATATTCCTCATATATGCCAATGATGTCAGGTTCCAACTTCGAAGATAGGCAAAATCAGCGTATTATCCAATTTTTGCCGCCATTTCATCCCGAAAAATCCGCCGCTCGTCCTTTTCTTTGCGCCGTTCGTCTTATGAAATTCGCGCTTCTTATATATAATGATTATTTTAGCAAACTAATTTTATGCTACGAATTAATAACCAAAAACGCCATAAAATGCAAAAAGCAAAACTTACTTTCTGGCAGATGTGGAATATCAGTTTCGGATTCTTCGGGGTTCAGATTGCATATTCTCTTCAGAACGCCAACATCAGCCGTATTTTTGCGACTTTAGGTGCGGATCCCCACGATCTCAGCTTTTTCTGGATCCTTCCGCCGCTCATGGGACTCATCGTCCAGCCGCTCGTCGGAAAATACAGCGACAGGACGTGGACCCGCCTTGGCAGACGCATCCCTTATCTTTTCCTTGGTTCGATAATCGCCATCCTCGTGATGTGCATGCTTCCTAATGCGGGCAGCTTCGGTCTTGCTGTGGGTGGTGCAATGATCTTCGGACTCATTTCCCTTATGCTTCTTGACACTTCCATCAATGTTGCCATGCAGCCGTTCAAGATGCTTGTGGGCGATATGGTGAACGAGGAGCAGAAAGGACAGGCCTACTCTATCCAGAGCTTCCTATGCAACGCCGGCAGCCTCGTGGGATATGTCTTCCCGTTCCTGTTTGCATGGCTCGGAATAGCAAATACAGCTCCAGAGGGTCAGGTGCCGGACACAGTGAAATATGCATTCTACATCGGCTCAGCAATCCTTATCCTCTGTGTACTTTTCACAACGCTGAAGGTAAAGGAGATGCCTCCAAAGGAATATGCCGAATTCCATGGCATAGACCCTGAAAAGAAGGTAGAAGGCAAAGGACCGGGCATGTTTACCCTCCTGAAGAATGCTCCTAAGACATTCTGGACGGTGGGACTGGTGCAGTTCTTCTGCTGGGCTGCTTTCCTCTACATGTGGACATACACCAACGGCGCTATCGCTGACACGGTGTGGGGAACGACAGATGTGTCGTCTGAAGGTTATCAGACGGCCGGCAACTGGGTGGGTATCCTCTTCGCAGTGCAGGCTATCGGATCGGTTCTCTGGGCTCTCGTAATCCCTAAGTTCAAGAACATCAAGACAGCATATGTTGTCAGTCTCCTTATCGGTGCTGCGGGCTTCGCTTCTGTGTTCTTCATCCACGACCAGTATCTGCTCTTCATCTCGTTCCTCCTCATCGGAGTGGCATGGGCAGCCATGCTGGCGGTTCCGTTCACCCTTCTCACCAACTCGCTTTCAGGCGAGCACATCGGTACATACCTCGGCCTCTTCAACGGCACAATCTGCCTTCCGCAGATCGCTGCAGCTGCATGTGGAGGATTCATCCTCAAGATGGTAGGCGGTGCTCAGGTGAGCATGTTCCTTGTTGCAGGAGTGCTTCTGGTGCTTGGAGCGGTCGCAGTACGCTTCGTGAACGAGAAGAAATAATACTGGATAAAAGATATTTATCATCAAATAATACAAACAATTACTAACCAAACAAAATTCGTATGAATAGAATCAAAACACTGTGCGCATCTCTGGTGCTTTCATGCATCATGGGTGTGTCTGTATTCGCCCAGGGCGGATACGAGGTGAAAGGAGTAGTTGTTGATCAGTACGGTCCGGTGATCACAGCAACGGTCATCGAGCAGGGTACCACCAACGGTACATCGACCGGACTCGACGGCGACTATGTCCTTAAGGTTTCTAGCGCTGATGCGGTTGTGGAATTCAGCTTCATCGGCTATGCTACACAGACTTTTGTGGCTTCTCAGGTTCCTGCGACCGTGACTCTCGTAGAGGACACCCAGTTCCTCGATGAGGTTGTCGTAATCGGTTACGGTTCAGTGAAGAGGGAGGACATGACAGGTTCCATCACTGCAATCAAGAGCGAGGAGCTCAACCGCGGTGCAATGGTAAATACCCAGGACATGCTCAAGGGTAAGGTTCCGGGCCTTCTCATCACCCCTGGTGACGGTGGTCCAGGAGCAGGATCTACAATCCGTATCCGTGGTGCCGCTTCCCTCAAAGCATCAAACGACCCTCTCATCATCATCGACGGTGTTCCAATTGCTAATGGCGCCGGTTCGGGTATGTCTAACCCACTCGATATGGTAAACCCTAACGACATCGAGTCATTCACTGTCCTTAAGGATGCATCTTCTGCAGCCATCTATGGTTCACGTGCATCTAACGGTGTCATCATGATCACCACCAAGAAGGGTAAAGGAAACAAGGTGCAGGTGTCTTACAGCGGTAGCATGAGCGTGCAGAACAACTCAAAGAAGCTCCCTGTAATGACTCCTGGCGAGTTCCGTGAGCTTGTGGGCGAAGTGTTCACAGAGGAAGCTTATCCTCAGCACTATGCTGTAATTCAGAAGAGGTTGGGCGATGTCAATGTGGATTATCAGGATATCATTTTCCAGACTGCCATCAGCCACGATCACAACGTTAGCGTCGCTGGTAATGTGAATGACCGTATGCCTTACCGTGCATCTATCGGTTATACAGACCAGAGCGGTACTCTGATTGGCTCAACTTATGACAAGGGTACAATCGATTTCAGCCTGAATCCTAACTTCTTCGACAAGCACCTCACCCTCAACCTCAATGCAAAGGGTGTATATACCAAGTCGAATTATGTTGATGGCGGAGTAGTGGGCGGAGCTGCTTTCTACAACCCTACTCAGGATCCATACTTCAGAAATGAAGACGGCACTATCAATACTGACATCTGCAACGGATACTTCAACTATGGTACTTACAATGAGGAAAACGGAGTATTTAACGGTAACTCAGTGCTTGGAGTAGGTCCGATGTCACTTCTTTTTGATAACTGGAGTAATGCTATGACTGGTCGTTTCATCGGTAGCGCTGGTCTTGACTATAAGGTTCATGGCCTTGAGGCACTTAAGTTCAATGTAAATGCTTCCATTGACTGGTCAGAATCAAACTCTAAGTCAGGTGTAAACCCTGGTTCATTCCAGGCTTGGGGTGATAGCGAAAACCGAGGTAAAGGTCAGTATTCTATAGGATATCAGCAGCGTAAGAGTTCAGCTATTGAGGCTTACGCTAACTACAACGAGACTTGGGGTATCCATAACCTTGACGTGATGGCCGGTTATTCATGGCAGCACTTCTATGGTATGTCACATGACGTGTCTTATTTCAATATTACAAATGAGATGAAGCCAAAGGAAGGTGGTTATCCATGGTGGAAATGGGAGAGCTACCTCGTTTCATTCTATGGTCGTGTTAATTACTCAATAGCTTCTAAGTATCTCTTCACAGCGTCTCTCCGTACTGACGGATCGTCACGTTTTGCTCCAGAAAACCGTTGGGGTATCTTCCCTTCAGGTGCATTTGCTTGGAACATCAAGGAAGAAGGCTTCCTTAAGGGAGTTAAGACTGTGTCACAGCTTAAGCTTCGTCTGTCTGCCGGTGTAACCGGTCAGCAGGATGGTATTGCTGAGTATGCACACCTTGCTCGTTATAGCCTTTCAACAGATACATATCATAGATATCCTATGGGCTTCGATGAGAATGGCGCTCCTGCATACCAGTTCGTATATACTCCGGCTGCTTATGATCCAGGTATCAAGTGGGAAACTACTACAACTTACAACGTCGGTGTAGACTTCGGTTTCTTCGGTGACAGAATCACAGGTAACGTGGATGCATATCTCCGTAATACAAACGACCTCTTGAACTCTGTTCAGACTCCGATGGGTTCTAACTTTGGTAATACTATCCTGACAAACATCGGTTCAATGCAGAACAAGGGAGTTGAGTTTGCAGTCAACTTTATCCCGGTTCAGACAAATGACTGGCATCTTTCTGTTGGCTTTAACGGTACATTCCAGAGTACTGAGTTCACTAAGCTTAACGCAACAGGTGACGAAGACTTCTATATGGATGCTTCATGGCTTCCTGGTACAGGACGTGTTCTTGGTCGTCATCAGGTGGGTAATGCTCCTTACAGCTACTATGTGTACCAGCAGCTTTATGATTCTGAAGGAATGCCTATTCAGAATGCCTTTGTAGATCGCAATAATGATGGCGAAATCAATGATGCTGACCGTTATTGCGCAGGCGATCCTAACCCTGATTTCTACTACGGAGTTAATGTGAAACTCTCTTACAAGAACTGGGACTTCGGATTTAATGGTCACGGAAACATCGGTTATACAGTTTATAACGCATTCGGTGCAATGAACTCTACAACTTACTTCGATGCAAACCAGGGTCACCTGCCTAACTTTGCTCAGGTAGTTAAACAGACAGGCTTTACTGATGTGAATGATACATATCAGTATATGACTGACCTCTTCATCGAGGATGCTTCATTCTTCCGTATGGATGACATAAACCTCGGTTACACTTTCAAGGAGATTGGAAACTGGGGCGGTAACATCCGTGTAGCTGCATCTTGTCAGAATGCATTTGTTCTTAGCAAGTTCAAGGGTGTGGATCCTGAGACGGATAATACATCGGGTATCAACAACTCATTCTGGCCAAGACCACGCACATTCTCTATCCGTTTGAACGTTAACTTCTAATCGGAATCAACATGAAAATGAATATCAAGAATATTTTATCAGCAGTTGCGGCATCAGTTATGCTCACTGCCTGCATCGGTGATCTCAACACCCTTCCGTTGAATCCGACCGATGTGACTTCTGAGACTGCGTATGGAGCAGATGAGGCTGGTTATCTTTCTGGATTGACCAAGCTCTATTTCCAGATAATTTCAAATGATACTCAGGACCTTAAGGTTACTGACGGTGGTGCATCGGAGTTTATTCGTGGTCTTTGGAGTACTCAGGAGGTTACCACTGATGCTGCCAAGAATGCTTGGCCAGATGCATGGGTGAATGACCTTAACAAAAACACATGGAGAGGTGATGTGCTTAACGATGCTGTTTACGCAGTGTACGTACGTTCACTTCAAGGTGTTGCTTATATTAATGAGTATTTGCGTCAGACTGCTGATGAGAAACTCTCTCAGAGAGGTGTAAGCGAGGAACTTAAGGTTAAGATTCAGGGATTCCGTGCTGAGGCCCGTTTCCTTAGAGCATACTTCTATTGGGCTCTGGTCGATTCATTCGGCAATGTGCCTTTCTCGACTGAGACTTCTCCATTCGGTGGTGGATATAACCCTCCACAGACTCCTCGTGCTGAAATCTTCAACTTTATTGTAAGTGAGCTCGAGTATCTTGCGTCTTCAGAGAGTGCAATGCCAGAAGCACAGTCATGCTATCCACGTGCTGACAAGGGTTCTTGTCTTGGCCTTCTTGCACGTCTTTACTTGAATGCAGAGGTTTACACAGGCACTGCAATGTGGGCTGAGGCTAAGGCTACTTGTGAGAAGATTTATAATATGCCTTATAAATTGGCTACAAATTATGATGAACTCTTCCGTGGCGATAATGCTGAGAATCCGGATGCTAGAGGTGAGTTCCTTTTCGCTGCTGCGTATGACTCTGACCACGCACAGTCATGGGGAGGTTCAACATATCTCACCTGCGGCTCGCTCAACGGTGATGATGGTCCAATATATTTGACTGGTAGTGCTGACGGTTGGTCAGGAAATAGAATTCCTGGTGACTATGTTAGAAAATACTTCAACGTCTCTAATCCAGACTATACTACAGGTGAATATGATTGTGCTGATAACCGTGGTAAATACTTCCTTATCAAGGGCCGTACAGAGATGACTGATGCTGACCTTTTGGTGTTTACTGCAGGATGGTCTTGCTATAAGTATACTAATATTCCTTCAACAGATAAGACAGGTGAGACATACGCTGCTGAAGCTGTAACACTTAGTGATATCGACTTCCCGCTCATCCGTCTTGGTGAGATTCATCTTATCTATGCTGAGGCTTGTATGCATGCAGGTGGTGATGCTTCTGCACAGGTTGCAGCTCTTGCTGCACGTGCTGGTGTTGCTGCTCCAGCTACTATCGACGAGGACTTCCTTATCGCAGAGCGCGCTCGTGAGCTTATGTGGGAGGGACATCGTCGTACTGACCTTGTTCGTTACGGCAAGTTTACCAGCAAGGATTTCCCTTGGCCATTCAAGGGTGGTTCATTCCAGGGTAATGTAGATCTTGGCGATCATATGAACATCTTCCCTATTCCATCATCTGAGCTTGCAACTAATCTTGATCTGGTACAGAACCCAGGTTATGCAGGCAGATAGTAATTTAATGTATTAAGCATATGAAAATTACAAAATACATTCTTTCGTTTGCAGCTGCAGCAGGTCTTCTTGCTGCCTGCCAGACTCCTGAGGTTGTGCAGATTGCATCTCCAGAGAACGTAGTTCCTGCTTCATTGCATGAACTTGAAGTGACTGAGATTGCAATTTCAGCAACAAACCAGCAGGAGACAGTCAGCTTCTCATGGGAGGCTGCTGACTATGGTGCGCCTACACAGATCAGCTATTCTTTGGAGGCTGCTCTTGATGAGACCAGCAAGAAGGTAACAATTCTTTCTGGACTTGTTAAAACAGAGGCTACTGTGACATATGAGGACCTCAATAGAGTCCTTTTCAATGATCTTGAGGTTCCTGAGGGACAGCCTACAGGACTTAAGATCTATGTCGGAGCTGTTCTTTATGCAGGTTCTTCTGTAGCTTCATACCCTAAGGTTTACTCAGAGCCAAAGTCTCTTACTGTGACTGTGACTGCTGCTGAGAAGGTATATCCGATGATTTATGTTATCGGTGATTTCAATGGATGGAAAGACGGAACAACCCAGGAACTCTTTGAGTTCACTCCTGCGTCAGGCAAATACAGCGGTATGATCGGCTTCGGCGGCAAGGCTGCTAACGGTTGGAAAATCAGGGGAACCGCATCAGGTTGGGATGATACCTGCAACTGGGGTCTGGATGGAGACAAAGAGACTCCAGCAGCTGAGGCTTCTGAACTTACTCTAATCACTTCAGGTGGTTCTAAGGATATTAAGATTTATTCTAAGAACTTCTACAACATGACGTTCGATAAGACAGCTCTTACACTCAAGATGAACCTTTCATTCGACCAGATCGGTGTTATCGGCTCATTTAATGATTGGGGTGCAGATGTCGTGATGAACTTTGACAATGTTAAGCAGAAGTTCTATGCTGACGTTGAGTTTGCAGCAGATGCTGAATTCAAGTTCCGTCTTGACGGCGCATGGACAATCTCTTATGGTACCGGCGCAGACGGATTCCTTACATCAGATAATGGTGGCAATATCGCTGCGAAGGCTGGTAACTACCGTGTTTACCTCAACATGAACAACCTTGGTGAGATTACTTACGAGCTCAACAAGGGCGATTATGGCGCTTCGACTCCAGAGCCAGAACCGGAACCAGAGCCAGAGCCAACTCCAGTTGTTGGTTGGGGTCTTGTCGGTGAGTATAATAGCTGGGGTGCAGAGGCTGATGTAATGCTCGCTTCTGACGGTACATTCCTCGTAGCTAAGGGCGTTGCACTCTCAGGCCAGGTGAAGTTCCGCAAGGACGGAGACTGGGCTGTGAACTTCGGTGCACCAGGTGACGTTGAGCCTGTAGCGGTTGCAGTAAACACTGAGCTTGAGCTTGTTGCAAATGGTAAGAACTTTACTATCGCTGAGGGAACTTACGATGTATATCTTGATGAGGTTAATGCTAAGGCATGGTTCATCACTGACGGCTCATACCCAGGTGGTGGAGCTGCTCCGGAGGCTTCTCCTTGGGCGCTTATCGGTGAGTTCAACAGTTGGGCTGGTGACTACCCTATGTATGTTGAGGGCGAGTACCATGTAGCTAAGGGCTTTGTAGTTGCCGCTGACGGAAAAATGAAATTCCGTAAGGATGGTATGTGGAATTACAAGGGCGAAGACGGTAACGATGTTCAGACAAACCTTGGTGGAACATTCGCTGCAAATGCAGAAATTGCTCTGACAGGTGGTGGTGCTGATCTTGTTGTTACAGCCGGTACTTATGATGTTTACCTGAAGGTGGCAGAGGATGGTCAGTCTGGTACAGCTTACTTCATGACAGATGGAAAGACTCCTTCTGATGCTGGTGTCGCACCGGAGCCAGAGCCGGAACCAGAGCCAACAGACCTTACATGGTATCTCGTTGGTAACTTCAATGGCTGGACAGTTGCTGATGCTGCCTACACAATGACCAAGGAGGCTGAATGGTTTGTATTCAAGGGCTTCGTTGCTGACGGTGACGGCTTCAAGTTCAACGCTGGAAGCTGGGACATCAACCGTGGTGCTACAGGTGATGTGGAGCCGTTCGAGCTTGCTGCAAACACAGAGTATGAGATCGTTGCAAACGGTAAGAACTTCTCTATCGCTGCAGGTACATACGATGTTTACATGAGCCTTGACGCTGCTAAGGTTTACGTTATGGCTGAGGGTCTTACTCCTGGTCAGACTCCAGGTGAGGAGCCAAAGCCAGAGGAGCCTGGGTTCGAGGCTGTGGCTTCAGAGTGGGGTGTTGTAGGTGTAGTAAACAACTGGGGTGCTACTGCTGATATCGTAATGTACACAACTCCGACAGCAGGCCTTTTCGTAGCAAAGAACGCTGAGATGCCAGCTGGTGCTTTCAAGATTCGCGCAAACAACGCGTGGGATGACACAAAGAACTATGGCTTCGCTGCTGCAGGTACTGCTGCTGTAGATCATGCATATGACCTTATCTGCGGTGCGGGTTCAAAGGATATCACTCTTCTTGCAGGTACATATGACATCTACTTCGACCTTAACAACTCTAAGGTTTATGTCATGACTCCAGGTAAGGATATCACTGAGGCAGAAGGCGGCGTGGTTGAGACTCCTGATGCTTCGAACTGGTACCTTGTAGGTAACTTCAACGGTTGGGCAACCGGCGATGCAAACTACAAGTTCACTAAGGAGGGCAACTGGTATGTATTCAAGGGCTTCGTCGCTGACGGACAGGGCGTTAAGTTCAACGCCGGTTCATGGGACGAGAATCGCGGAGGTACATTCTCTGGTGCAAACAAGGCAATCTCGATTGCACACAATGGATCTGACATGTATGTTACAGCAGGTACATATGATGTATATATGAACGCTGCAACTGACAAGGCATACTTCATGACTCCAGGAACAACTCCTGCAAACTAAATACTTCAAGCCAGCGGCCCCTGACCGGACCGCTG
>CANBDX010000008.1 GCA_947367315.1 uncultured Bacteroidales bacterium
GCATTCAAGGAAGGAGCTCAGGTAAACACATCGTGTGCTCCACTTGTGGGAACTCCTAAGGATGACAATCTTAAGGATGGCGCTTTGAGCGTTGTGTTCAGCAATGTGTTCTCGGTTCTCGAGCTTCGTATCGATGCTGGCGAACTCGGCGGAACAGCTAAGTCTATAAAGGTTGAGCCGGCTTCCGCTGCTGATTTCGAGGGCTACCTCAGCTTTACCGGAACCGTAGATCCTGCAACTCTTGCAGTTACTCCGGCGGAGAATGGTACAGGCAACATCCTTACCCTCAATCTTCCAGAGAATGCGGATCCTAAGCAGGCCATGACCCTTAAGTTCCCTGTCGGCCGTTTCTCTACAGCCAGCGGACTTAAGATAACCTTCACTACATCAGAGGGTTCTTACTCGAGAAATGTCTATAAGACAGGCGTGACTTCATATGTGCAGAAGGGTGATAACTTCTATGCAAGACATCTTGCAAAGCCGATGTATGCGTTTGCAAATGCAGGCGGTATCGCAACTGCTGAGGATCTTGTTGCTTTTGCAGCAGCAGTGAACGCAGGCGAGAGCATCGTCAACTGGATGAACGCAGACGGAAAGGTTGTCCTTCTGAATGACATCGACATGGCTTCAGTGACTTTATGGACTCCTATCGGAACATCTGCATTCAGCTGGGCAAGCAATGCGCTTACTCTTACGTCAGGAAAGATGTTTACCGGCTACTTCGATGGTCAGGGATACAAGATCAAGAACTTCAAGATGGTTTGTGATAATGCTACAGAAGGCGGCGCATGGGGTCTTTTCGGAGGTCTTGGTGCAGACGCAGTCGTCGAGAACCTCGTGATCGACGAGAGTTGCTCTCTTGAAATAAAGGCGACAGCGCCTACAGATTGCGGTGTGATCGCCGGAATGATGTGGGATGCAAAGGTACGAAACATCACCAGCAACGCTGCCATGAAGTTCGACGGAAACGGAGGTGACAACAAGAGGATGACCATGGCTGTTGTGGGAATGGCATTCGCTGAGACAGACAGCACCATCATCAGCAATGTGGTCAACAACGGTAAGATTGTGGCGGCTGCAGGCGGCAATACAAAGAACGGCGGTACAGCCGTGCATGTTGCGGGACTTCTCGGATTCGGAACCAACCATCTGAACAGTACTCAGATTGTTGCTGTTCTTGACTGTGTGAACAACGGAGACATCGAGTCGGCAACAGCACGTGCTTCAGGTCTTGTTGCGGCATGTAACAGATACACCCATGTACGCGGATGCGATAATTATGGTGACAACCTGAACACATTCAAGACATCAGGCGGCGCTCGTCTCGGTAACATCACATGTATCACAGGAGCCGGTTCAGCGTTATATTATACAAGAAACTTCGGTGACCTGATCTCTACAACAACAGGTGCAGTGGGTGGAGTGCTCTGTCTTGTCAATTCAGATGACAATGTACTCGAAGGTGTGGAGACATACGGAAGAGTCATTTCAGACAAGGCCAACAACTCTTACAAGGGTTCGTTCTTCGGCCAGTGCTCGAAGGCCGCTACAATCACCAATTGCGTCTGCGGAGGAACAGTCGGTATGTATAACAGCGGCACCTATGATGTCGTCGAGGTGAATGCTGACAACTACTTCGATTACATCGGTCAGGTTGGAGCTTCTGCAGTGAATGTCACTAAAGAAAACATCAGATTCGGTACAGCATCAAACTAGTATCATTGCAACATGATAATGTTCGGTAAATTCATTAAGGCAGTCATCGTCCTGTGGACGGTGGCTGCCCTTAATCTTTCAGCCCAGGATTTCTCGTCCAGATGGCTGTTCGGCAGTGCTTATAATTCAAAGATGAAGGCGACTTGGGAAACTGAGCATTACCTGATGGCGACGGTATGTGGTGAGGGTATCATGAAGGCGGTTGATGCTGATGGAAATGACCTTGCAGACTATCGCGTCTTGAAAGGAAGAGCCGCTGCAGGCCCTTTCAAAGCCGGTTGTTGCTTTCTGTTCGAGATCCCTGCTGAAGGTGCTCAAGCCGGAACCTTTGTATCTTTCGATGCGACGTTGTCTGCGAATCCATGTGCACCCATGCACTGGGTTGTAGAGTGGAAGGAAGGGGACAGGTGGGTGCCCGGAAGACAATATGTCTGCCATGGCCCGGCACTTGGAAAGAATCATAAATACACTACCATACATCAGACATACAGGCTGAAGGATGCTCCTGAAGATGCTGTCGTAAGCGTACGCCTTCGTGCGCTTGAGGGGACCTTCGTACCTTCTGCTGAAGGTGTGGACTCAGATGCAATGGTCATGTTTGTCACCTCGCCATATATTGGTGCCTGTGTCATGGATTATGGTGTGATTCCGCCGAAAGACACAACAAGTGTTCTGTGTATAGGTAATTCCTTCACATACTACCAGTCTTGTCCTCAGATGCTTAAGGAAATAGCCTGGAAAGAGGGACATTATCTGGATGTTTCTGCAAGCCTTAAGGGTGGCTGGTCAATGGGGAAACATCTGGCATACCCGGTTACTGACGACGAAATACGCCGGGGAGGATATGATGTAGTGATTCTTCAGGATCAGAGCCAGTCGGCAGCTCAGGTCGGCAGCGACAGAAAAAAGTATGCGGAAAATATTGAAAATACTGTTGCCATGGCTCAAAAGGTAAGGTCTGCATCTGAGGATTGCCGCCTGCTGCTTGAGTGTACATGGGCATATGCCGGTAAGAACAATGGAGGCTTCGGCTGTGTGACGGAGTTCTATAATAATGCAGGCAAGGGAATCAAGGTTCTGGCCCAGGCTGCCAAAGCCGATGTGTCCCCGATCAGGGATGCATTCCGCCTGGCCAATATTGAGCGTCCTGACATACTGCTTTTTGCAGATGACGGATATCATCCGTCAGTGTATGGCTCGTATTTGAAGTCTTGTGTCAATTATCTTGTCCTTTTCAGAGAACCTTTCGGTGAGAATCCTTCAGATTGCGGTATTGACCCTAAGAAAGCGGCTGCGCTGAGGAGTATAGCTGCAACAGTCGTGCTCGGCGAGAAATTTTGCCTATAATTAAATATTTTTTAACTTTAGTCGATTTTATAAATTAATAACATTAAAGTCTTATGAAAAGAATCCTGACTAATATTCTATTTATTCTATCTGCTTTACTTATAATTGCTGCTTGCGCTCCAAAGGAGAATTATGCAAACAGGGCAGAGAAGATTCTTGCAGAAATCAATAACCCTAACTCCGAGTATGTAGTGGTCATCTCACACAGAGGAGACTGGAGAAACTATCCGGAGAATTCGATCCCTGCCATCGAGTCTATTATCCGTATGGGAGTGGACATGATGGAGCTTGACGTGAAGATGACAAAGGATAGCGTCCTTGTCCTGATGCACGACAAGACCATCAACCGCATGACCACCGGCAAGGGTAAGGTAAGCGACATCACATACGACTCGCTCATGACCTTCAACATGAGACGTGCCCACAATGTCGCTACAGATTCAATCAAGGTTCCTACACTTCGTGAAGCCCTTATGTGCTGCAAGGACAGGATTCTTGTGAATGTGGACCACGCATATCCTTACTATAAGGAGATTGTAGAGATGGCGAACGAGCTCGGAGTCACAGGTCAGGTGCTCATGAAGGGCAAGAGTAACATTGACAAGGTGAACGAGGATATGTCGAAACATGAGCACAACCTCCTTTATATGCCTATCATCGACATCAACAAGCCAAAGGGTCAGGCCCTCTTCGCTGAGTATCAGGAAAGAGGAGTAGTACCTATGGCATATGAGGTGTGCTGGCAGTATCCGGGCGAGGAGCTCGAAAGCTGCGTTGCCAAGATCCTCGAGACCGGTTCAAGGGCATGGGTGAATACTCTGTGGCCGTCGCTTTGTGGCGGACCAGGCAATGACGACGATGCTGCCTTGGATGCTGCAAATCCTGCAGATGTTTATGGCCAGTATCTGGATATGGGATTCTCCATGATTCAGACTGACCGTCCTGAATTGCTTATTAATTACCTGCGCTCAGTAGGAAGACACGACTGATGAAACGGTTTATACTTATTATAATGGCCGGATTGCTTGTCTGCAGTCCCGCCTTTGGATGGGGAAGAGAAGGCCACGAGACCATCGCCAAGATAGCAGACAATAATCTTGAATCATCTGCAAGAAAGGTTATTGAAAAATATCTTGGAGACCATTCCATTGTCTATTATGCGAAGTGGATGGATGAGTATCGTCATACTCCGGAATATGGGTTCACGACAAAGTGGCATGTTGCCAGGGTGGACGAGAATCTGAAATATTCTCCGTACCCTGAGACAGGTGACGCGATTTCCGGCATCAATCAGGCAGTAGAACTTCTGAAAGACTATAAGAATCTTCCCGATTCTACTGTTGCAGTTAACATCAAGTATCTGCTTCATCTTGTCGGTGATATGCATTGCCCTGCACATGTGTATTACCTTGGCAGAAATCAGGATTATAAGGTGAAGTTCGGTGGCGGATACATCAAGCCGGTCAAGGAAATAAAGATCCATACCGTGTGGGATGAAGCAGTTATACAGTCTTCCCGCATATGGTCTGTAAGCGAGTGGGCAGAAGAACTGGATCGCAAGTCGGCAAAGGAAATCAAAGCCATCGTCAAAGGGACTCCTGAGGACTGGCTTGAGGATAATGCCCGAAGATGTGTGGTGCAGTTTGAAATGTCATCCCCTGGTGTTAAAGTTGCACAGGATTTCGTCAATGATGCACTTCCTTTGATCGAAACACAGATTCTGTATGCCGGCTATCGTCTTGCTTCCATACTGAACAGCCTGTTTTAAAAGTCGACGTAAATATACATGTTAATCCGGAGGCCTATGGCTTCCGGATCTTTTTGTATTGGCTTGGAGTCATGCCTGTGTAGGCCTTGAATGCCGTACTGAAGTAGCTTTGGCTTGCGAATCCGGTCATGTCGGAGATCTCTGCAATAGTCAGGCTGGTCTTTTCTATTAGGGATTTAGCCTTCTCGAGTCGGATGCGTGTGATGTATTCCTTGGCCCCGGCTCCAGTTATCGCTTTCATCTTGTTGTATAGCAGCGCTCTGCTGACACCGAGTTCCTTGCATATCAATATTTGGTCAAGTTCGGGGTCGCTCATATGTTCTGCTATGACTTTATTAAGTTTCACGATGAAGCTTTCTTCATTGGCTCCGTAGCTTGTGATGGTCTCTTCGTTACTTTCAAGGTATCTCTTTCTTATTTCTGCTTTATGCCTGAGTATATTGCGAAGCAGTTCCATAAGGGTGTCAACCTCAAATGGTTTGGCCATAAATGAGTCTGCTCCCATTCTGTAGCTATCAATCTGGCTCTGCTCCTCTCCGCTTGCAGTTAGAAGGATTATCGGTATATTGTTGTATTTGTCGTTAGCTTTTAACTCCTTACATAGGAAATATCCGTCTCCGTCCGGCATATTTACATCGCTGACGATTATGTCCGGAAGTTTTCCGCTTGATAGTGCCGTAAGGGCTTTGTTTCCGCTCGATACCAAAGTAATTTCTGAAAATTGGCCGTTTAATGCTTCGTTCAGGAATTCCAGAAGATCTCGATTATCATCGACTAACATCAGTTTCATTCCTGATGTGTTGAATACTTCGCCTTGGCTATCCTGTACATTTTCCAAAGGATTGTATCCGATAAGTTCATTTAGATAGGCCTTTGTCGGAAGATCGGATGTAGCATCATGCACGGACTTTACTGGTAGAGTCCACCAGAATGTAGCGCCTTTGTCTATGTTATTTTCAGCATATATGTTTCCACCATGAAGTTCTACAAGAATTTTTGAGTATGATAGTCCGATGCCGGTCCCATACTCTTCGCTATTGCTTTGATAGAATCTTGTAAATAATCTGGACATGTCTATGTCACCAAGTCCAACGCCTTCATCTGATATACTTGTTATGACCATCCTGTCTTCGTCCAGTCGTGTCCGGATAGTTATAGTATCCCCCTTTGAACTATGCTTGATGGCATTAATCAATATATTCATTAGAATTGTGTCGCATTTCTGTCGGTCACACTCTACGATACTTACTGCAGGATCAAAATCCATTACGACCTCAATACCTTCCAGATGCTCTTCTTCTATAATGTCTGCTATTGTGTTCTTAAGCCATGAGTTGAATTCAATATTCTCAATTTTAAGCCTGCTTTTACCGACCTCCATTTTTCTGAGTTCCAGGACCATGTTTAAAAGGTTGCCCATTCGTCTTGACTGACGATATATGCGGTTTAGAGTCGGGTAGCTGTCTGCATCAGGCCTTGTGCTGCTTATCAATCTTTTAAGTGGAGCCATTATGAGGGTAAGAGGTGTCCTAAGTTCATGACTTATATTAATAAGCATTCTGAGTTTTTCTTCATACATAAGATGTTCCTGTTCTTTAAGAGCCAGAGCCATCTGGTGATTTTTGCGGAGGGTAATGGTTACGATGATACCTCCTGCAATAATCATCATCCCCAAGGCACATAAGCATAGGAACCACCATGTCAGGAACCATGGTTGAGGTATGTTGATAGTAAGTAGCTTATATGGTGTGCACCATTCACCGTTCCTTTTGCTGCACGATACGCTTACGTCATATTTCCCGGGAGGCGGCATCTGACGGAGGCTAAGTGTCGGTGAGTTGGATGTCAGTACCTTATTGTCCGAGAGCATGAATCGATACATGCGTTCACGGAAGATATCCCGGTCTTGCGTAGATACACTTATCGCTAATTTACGGCTGTTTCTGTCGATGTTGTAGGTGCTGTCCGCTGTAGGTGAAGCCGGTTCATCATCTATTTCGATTTTATTGAGTCGTATTATAGGTTCTTCTGATTGGCCGATTGAATATTCAGCGTTAACCTCAAGCAGTCCCTCTACTCCTCCCAGCAGTACATCGCCTCTTTCAGATAATAAACGTGCTCTGCTCAGATATTCGTTCGGATATGCTCCGTCTGAATATCCGAAAATCGTAAATGTGCCCGTGTCAGGAAGGTATGCGTATAGATTGTATGCAGTTCCTATCCAGACTCTTGAATTCATGTCACATACTACAGAACGGGCATTTTTGAAAAGGTCAGTTTCAATATGAGTGAAATCAGTGTCGGACGTATCAAATCTGTAAAGGCCTTGTTCAGTTGCAAGCCATATATTGCCATCGCTTCCGAAATGTCCGCAGTTGATGACGGTTTCGTGTATGCTTCCTACAAGGTTCAGCTCGGTTGCGCCGGTCTTCAGAAAATAGATATGGTGTTTGTCATGAAACCAGGTTCCGTTATCTTGGATACCGATGGTGAAGATGTCCTCTGTTTCATCTTTCGGGGTCGCATTGATTATAGGAGTACATTCTCCGGAGGCCCTGTTCAATCTTCTGATATTACTGCCGATGAGCAATATTTCATTATCCGGTTCGTTTATCAGATGTATATTCCTTCCACCGTATTTTATACGATAGTTCAAGTCATTGTCGTTGATTGTCAGGGGGCGTGTCTTTCCTGTGTTTTTGTTGAATATCCATATCTGGTCGGAGAAGACGGATAAAGCCAGTTCTGTCTCTGAATATGAGGCAATTGATACGATCTTGTTTTTAAATGTACTAGGATAGTGAGTGAATTTATTGCCTGTCGGCTCGAATCTGTTTATTCCTCCTCCGTCAGTACCTGCCCAGATGTATTCTGAGCCATGCTCCTGATAAAGACAAAGTACTGTAGGATTGCTGAGTCCGCTCTTTAATCCCAAGTGTACATCTCCATATGTTTTGATTTCACTCTTGCTGATTCGTATCAGTCCGTTGCGCATGCTTCCTGCCCAGATATTTTCATAGTGGTCGATAAAGATGCTTTTTATGGTATGGGCTGGGAATGAATGTGGATTTCCGGAAACATGTGACAAAATGGAAACTTTGCCGGTTTCTTTATCTATGATGTTGATTCCTCCGCCGTCAGTTCCTGCCCAGATCTTTCCGAACCTCTCAGTCATACATAGGATAATGTTACTGTTTATTTCCGAGCATGAAGTGTTGAAGGATTTTATCTTTTCGCCAAGCGGATTGAAGACCTCTATGCCTTTATTGTAGAAAGCAATCCACACATTTCCCTGGCTGTCTATTATAGATGCAGATGCTTCTTTGTGTGGACCGAATCCACTGGCAGAAAACTCTCTACTGATCTTGTCTATAATGAGCGTGCCATTATGTGAACAGCATAACAGTTTATTTCCCGTGATGCTTGTTATGCTATTGAAGGCATATGATTCCTGGTCCGGGATTGTGCAGAATAAGGTGGTCTTGCCGGTGTCATAGTTGTATCTGAATATTTTCCCCATGCCTGCGAACCATGCGTCTTTGTTGTCGTGACACATGCTATGGAATGAATGTGCGTCACAGTCCGGAATGTCCACTTTACTGAACTGTATTTCTCCTTTCCTGCGGCATGCAAGATAATTATTGGTAAGTATCCATAGGTTCCCCTTGCCGTCGATATCAATGTTGAATACTTCATTGTCAACGAAAAGGGTATCCTTGAGAGGCTTGATGGTGCTTCCGTTGAAACGGAACAGGCCGCGTGGGCTGCCGACCAGTACATCCCCATTCTTCTCCTTGTATATGCAGTTTACATAAGAGGTAAAGCCATCAGTGTGTGATATCTGTGTGAAAATATATTGTTCCTTCGCCAGCAGCATTTCTATCGTCAGGAATAATATTGAGCATATTAGAAAAAGACGCTTCATGATAGTGTGGTCAGTTGGTATTATACAAAGATAAAAAAAGCGGTTATCTTTTTCAAAATTGTCTATGAATATTTAGAAAATACACATATTGGGCTCTATTATGGAAAAGTCAAAATTTAAAAATAATTTCTGAAAGGTATGGGTCTGAATATGGCAATATCTTCGCTTATCGGATTCCGGGTTGAATCCGTGTAAGAATGGACTTATTAAAATAAAACTGAAATGTTCAGATTGTTCTTTGCAGCTGTTTGCGTGCTGATCTGCTTAAGCTGCAGTGCCGGAGTAGAATATGTGGCTGAGTCAGAGGTGAAGCCGGTTTTTGTCATACCTTCATCAAAGGATAGCGGATGCCCTACTCTTCGTTTCACGGCTAAGAAAGATACTTGTGTAGACAAGAGGGATCCGGCGAATGATTTGGTTGCAGAACAATGGTACAGAAATCTTATCCGTTGGTCAGATTCGTCCCTGTTTCAGTAAAAGAAAGAGGCTGACACTAGTGCCAGCCCCTTGTCTTAGTTTGTTAGATATTGTCTTTTTCAATATCCTTGAAATATCGATAGGTATTTACCTTGAGTTCTCCCACTGCAAGTTCATCTGCCACGATGATGCCGTGCGGATGGGCCTGGAGGGCTGAAAGAGTGCATTTCTGTGAATATGCACCTTCGATTGCCTCGCGAAGTGCATTTGCCTTCTTGTGGCCGAAAGCCAGAACGAGAACCTCCTTGGCATCCATAACAGTGCCTACTCCTACTGTGAGGGCAGTTGTAGGAACCTTGCTGATATCGCCGTCAAAGAAACGGGAATTCACGAGGATTGTGTCATATGTGAGGCTCTTTACACGTGTGCGTGAAACAAGTGAAGAGAAAGGCTCGTTGAATGCAAGATGGCCGTCTTCTCCTACTCCTCCCATGAACAGGTCGATACCGCCGGCAGCGACAATCTTTGCCTCATATGCAGCACACTCGGCAGCGAGATCCTCAGCATTGCCGTTGAGGATATTGATATTTTCCTTAGGAACGTCCACATGGTCGAAGAAGTTTCTTGCCATGAATGAGTGATAGCTTTCAGGGTGCTCTTCAGGAAGACCCACGTACTCGTCCATGTTGAATGTTATGACATTCTTGAAAGACACCTCTCCCGCCTTGTACATACGGATAAGCTCCTGATAAGTTGCGATAGGAGTTCCTCCGGTAGGGAGTCCGAGCACGAATGGCTTGTCTGTCACAGCAGCCTTCGCTTTGATTCTTGAAACGATATAGCGTGCAGCCCATACTGAGCCTTTTGCGCTATCCGGATTGATGATAAGTCTCATATCTTAAAACAGTTTTACAAATACTTCTATTGCCTGATACTCCGCCATTCCCAGCGCATCATACAGGCGTGCTGTGTTCTGGGTCCTTTCCTCCGCTCTCTGCCAGAATTCACGTGGATCCTCGCCCGGGAAAGGAACGATGTCCTTCTGTGAAAGGTGGCGGTATATGGCATGACGTTTCTTGATTACTTCGTCCGGACTGAGCGGAACGGCCATGTCCACCTTGCCGAGCTCCCACTCCATCCATGCACCTCTGTAGAGCCATACGTGGCATTCTTCAAGCCACTTCTCTCCCTTTAGCTGATTCAGAGCCTCAAGGACAGCCTCTGTACATACACGGTGTGTTCCATGAGGGTCTGCAAGGTCACCTGCAAGATATATCTGGTGCGGCTGAACTTTCTGGAGAAGTGCTATGATGATGTCGATGTCGGCCTGAGTGCGTTCACCCTTCTTGATGCCTCCTGTCTCATAGAAAGGAAGATTGAGGAAGTGAGTGTTGGTCTGATCGTTCAGGCCGAAGGAACGTACTGCGCTCTTGGCTTCGGCGCGGCGGATCGCTCCCTTGAGGTTGAGCAGTGCTCTTGGTTCAGGCTCTCCCGGTCTCTTGGATGCTATGATCTCCTTCACCTCGTCGAATCTGTCACCGAATCCGAGCTCGCGTGCGGCATCCATATGCTGGAGGACTACGTCATCGTGTACGGCAACGTTTCCGGAGGTCTCGTATGCAACATGCACGTCATGTCCCTGTTCAACGAGTCTGATGAATGTACCTCCCATTGAGATTACGTCATCGTCCGGATGTGGTGAGAAGATAATGACCTTCTTAGGGAATGGAGTTGATGGTACCGGCCTTGTGCTGTCATCTGCATCAGGCTTTCCTCCCGGCCATCCTGAAATCGTATGCTGGAGGTCGTTGAATACCTTTATGTTGATCTGGTCGTATGATCCGCATCTTTCGAGAAGTTCTCCCAGACCATTGGTCAGGTAGTCTTTCTGGGTGAGCTTGAGGATAGGCTTGTGAACCTGCTCGCATAGCCATACCACAGCCTTTCTTATGAACTTAGGAGTCCACTCGCATGGACCTACAAGCCAAGGTGCAACATTTCTTGTAAGAAGGCTTGCAGAGTTTTCGTCTGTATAGAATGAGATGTCACCATGCTTCTGGAGGAATGATGCAGGACATGATGAGTCTGCTGCATCTTCTGTTATTCTCTTCACCACCTGAGCCTTGTCTTCACCCCATCCTATAAGCATGATTTTCTTTGCGCTCATCATTGTGGAGATGCCCATTGCGATAGCGCTTCTTGGAGTTATGTCGAGGTTGCCTGCGAAATTCTTTGCTTGCCTCTTGCGTGAGCCATATGAAAGGAGTACTGTTCTTGTGCGGCTCTGTTCGGATGCTCCGGCCTCGTTGAATCCGATCTGGCCGGATTCTCCGGTACCCATTACCAGGAGGTCAAGGCCAGTTGCCTTTCTGTCGTATTCTGAGCAGAATTCGGACACGTATGCACTGTCATGAATCTCTGTAAGCTTAGGTACGTGCACGTTTTCCGGCTTGATGTCGATGTTTGCCACGAGCTCCTCATAAAGCCTTCGGTTACGGCTCTGGGTGTCTGCAGGAGCTGGATAGTATTCGTCGATACTGTAGATTTCCACATTCTTGAACGACACATCACCTGCCTTGTGGCGCTTTACAAGCTCACGATAAATGTAGACCGGGGAAGAACCGGTGCTGAGACCGAGCCTGTAGGTTCCGGGAGTAGTGTTGATTGCTTCAATAATCTTTTCGGCAATTCGATTACTTGCATCCACTTCGTCTTCGAAGATGTGTGCAGGAATCCTTTCGTAGGTGTGTTTGATACCGTTTGGAAGACCGGCCTCTATCAGGCCTCCGTCTTTAGGCAGTGAAAACTTCTTCATTAGATGATGTGTTTAAAGGAATTACAAAGTTATAAAAAAACTCTACAAATGTTACTCATTATGATAAGAATGCTTGGATTTTGATACCCACAGACTTGTTTTTCTGGAAAATATAAATAAATTTGTCTCGCTAAAATTAATAACGACATGACTAACCTATTCTATCTAGTGCCGGCGGCGGCAGTGATTGCTCTGTTGTTCGCCTACCTGTTTTTCCGACAGATGATGAAGGAAAGCGAAGGAAATGTGACAATGAAGGAGATTGCCAGGTTCGTGAGAGAGGGAGCTATGGCCTATCTGAAGCAGCAGTACAAAGTGGTGACAATTGTGTTCATTATTTTGGCTGCTTTTTTTGCAGTCCTTGCTTATGTATTCCATGTGCAGAATCCATGGGTGCCGTTTGCATTCCTTACAGGAGGATTCTTCTCGGGACTTGCAGGATTTGTGGGTATGAAGACTGCTACATATGCTTCCGCGAGAACAGCAAATGCTGCAATGCGTTCACTCAATTCAGGTCTTAAGGTTGCGTTTCGAAGCGGTGCCGTCATGGGACTTACCGTGGTCGGTCTCGGACTTCTCGATATAGCCATATGGTGGTTTATCCTATCAGGCTTTTATCCTACAACCGACCCTCAGAATCTCGTAATCATCACCACCACGATGCTTACATTCGGTATGGGAGCTTCAACTCAGGCCCTTTTCGCACGTGTGGGCGGAGGTATCTACACCAAGGCTGCCGATGTCGGAGCTGACCTTGTGGGTAAGGTTGAGGCCGGTATTCCGGAGGATGACCCTCGCAACCCTGCTACAATCGCTGATAATGTCGGTGATAATGTCGGTGATGTTGCCGGTATGGGAGCAGACCTCTATGAGTCATACTGTGGATCAATCCTCGCTACATGCGCCCTCGGTGCATCTGCATATTATATGGGAGGTACAGACCTTCAGCTTAAGGCCATATTTGCGCCGATGCTTATCGCTGCAGTAGGTGTGGTGCTGTCTCTCGTAGGAATATTTACAGTAAGGACTAAGGAAGGAGCAGGCATGCAGCAGCTTCTTAAGTCTCTCGGAGTCGGAACCAACCTCAGTTCTGTGCTTATCGCTGCGGCTACATTCGGCATCATGTATGTCCTCGGAATGGATAACTGGTGGCAGCTTTCGCTTTCTGTTGTCGTTGGTCTTGTTGCGGGAGTCGTGATAGGCCAGGCTACTGAATATTATACATCCCACTCATACAAGCCTACCCAGAAACTGGCGGAATCGGCTGAGACAGGTCCTGCTACCGTGATCATATCAGGTGTCGGCCTCGGTATGCTTTCTACAGCCATTCCTGTCGTGACCATCGCAGTGGCTATCCTGCTTGCATATCTCTGTGCAAACGGATTCGACCTCTCGTTCTCGGCACATAGCCTCAGCCAGGGTCTTTACGGCATCGGTATCGCAGCTGTGGGAATGCTCTCGACATTGGGAATCACCCTCGCGACCGACGCATACGGCCCTATCGCGGATAACGCCGGCGGAAACGCGCAGATGAGCGAGCTCGACCCGGAAGTGCGCAAGCGTACAGATGTGCTTGATGCTCTCGGCAACACTACCGCCGCTACCGGAAAGGGATTCGCGATCGGATCGGCAGCCCTTACAGGCCTTGCACTCCTCGCATCCTATATCGAAGAAATCAAGATCGGCCTCACGCATATCGGCAAGCAGATAGAGTCTGTTTCGGGTGAGCTTATCGATGCGGCTCAGGCTACCATTCCTGACATCATGGCATATTACCATGTGGACCTTATGAATCCTATGGTGCTTGTTGGCGTGTTCATCGGAGCGATGATGTCATTCCTCTTCTGCGGTCTCACTATGAATGCTGTGGGACGTGCGGCACAGAGCATGGTGACAGAGGTTCGCCGTCAGTTCCGCGAGATCAAGGGTATCCTCACCAAGGAAGCTACTCCTGATTACGCACGCTGCGTGGAAATCTCCACAAAGGGTGCTCAGCGCGAGATGCTTCTCCCGTCTATGATCGCCATCATCGTTCCTGTTGTAGTAGGACTTGTTCTCGGAGTGGCTGGCGTGATGGGTCTCCTTATCGGAGGTCTTGGCAGCGGCTTCGTGCTTGCGGTCTTCATGGCCAACTCAGGCGGAGCATGGGACAATGCCAAGAAATACGTTGAGGAAGGTCATCTCGGAGGCAAGAATTCAGAGGCTCATAAGGCTACAGTTACAGGTGACACTGTCGGCGATCCTTTCAAGGATACGTCCGGACCGTCCCTCAACATCCTCATCAAGCTCATGAGCATGGTGTCCATCGTGATGGCCGGCCTGACAGTCTGGATCCATTAGGATTTCTACAACAAACTGACCGTAATACCCGACATCCCTTGCAATCGCTCTGATTGTGAGGGATGTTTTATTATTACAGGAAAAACTTTGCATCGCGGGATATGAGCAGCATTATTACTATATTAGCAGCCTAATTCCAATGAGATGAACCGGACACTTAAAAGAGACAATTCTATAGACCTCATGAGGTTTATAGGTCTTACGATGATAGTGCTTGCACATATAGGACTGTCAAAGGAAAACCCTCTTTTCCAGCTGAGATGCTTCGATGTGCCTCTTATGGTATTTACCTCGGGCCTTGCCTTTTCCGGAAAGTCCATCGGGGCATATTTCCCGTTTATGTGCAAAAGGAGTCTCAGACTGCTGGTGCCAGTGTATGTTTTTGTGACTGCATATATCCTGCTTAATCCTGTGCTTTCGGATCTGGGACTGGTGATGCATTATCAGCCGGAAAGGATATTCGGAACTTATATCCTGAGGCTTCAGCCTACTATCGGTTATGTATGGATTATCAGGGTGTTCCTGATTGTCATGCTGATGACTCCGCTGCTTCTGAAGCTGGAAAAACTGCTTAAGCCGGGATGGTGTGTTTATGTGTTGGCGGCATTCATGCTGGATTTTCAGGATCTGCTTGTCGAGTGGTTACAGCCTTTCCGTACGGTGATCCTTGTCGAGGATTGGATACTGTATGCCATGGCATATCCTGCTGTCTTTCTGGTCGGACTAAGGTTCCGTAACGCATCCATGAAGGAACGTCTGGTCGTCATGATGTTCCTGGTTGCCGCCATGGTCGTTAAAGGAATAGGTGTCGCGGAGGAGTATGGTACCTGGATGAGGTTCCAGCCGTTCAAATATCCTCCTCAGTCATATTTCCTGCTGTGGGGCATCACCGTCAGCTGTTTTCTGTGGACGACTTCCCGCTGGTGGGCACGTGTTCTGGACAATGGCCTGTTTACATTCATAGGGCGCAATACGATATGGATATATCTGTGGCATATCCCTTTTGTGAACATCGTGGTCGGAGGACCGTTTGACGGTTGGGCTCTGGTTTGGAAATATGTCTTTGTGTATGGGGCGGCCTTATGTTTATATGCTGTGCAATACACTCTTGTGAGACTTGCCGACAGACGTTGGCCCGAAAATAGGATAACCGGATATTTTATAGGATAATATGAAGAAGTTGGTTTTTGCGGCTTGTGCAGCCGTGTTTTCGCTGTGCATGTTGTTCACCTCATGTCAGAGTGAGCAGCAGGAACGTACCCCTCTGCAGGACAGGGAACTATGGACGGAATATCTTGTGAAGGTGTCTGATCCTGTGATCAGAAATACTGCTGCAGGCACCTTGAAGGCCAATATGCCATATACCGGCCATAAGGACAGGGATACAAGGAAGTTTTCTTATCTGGAGGCCTTTGGAAGGACTTTATGCGGTCTTGCCCCATGGCTTGAGTCGGATGAGGACGATCTGGGAATGAAGCAGGAGTATCGTGAGCTTGCAAGAGCAGCCCTGGCAAATGCAGTGGATCCGGAATCACCGGATTATATGGAGTTCAAGGAAGGCAGACAACCTCTGGTTGATGCTGCATATCTGGCCCAGGGAATGCTTCGTGCACCTCGTCAGCTCTGGGAGATGTCTTCGGATAAGGTGAAGGCGGATCTTGTCGCGGCGCTCAAGGATACCAGAGCCATTCAGCCTCATAACAATAACTGGCTTCTGTTTGCTTCGATGGTGGAAGCCGCTATTCTGGAATTCACAGGGGAATGTGATGTTGAGCGCATGATATATGGCGTGGATAAGTTCAAGGAGTGGTATAAGGGAGACGCTTTTTATGGCGACGGCCCGGCTTTCCATATGGATTATTACAACAGTTATGTGATCCATCCTATGCTTATGGATGTGCTTGCAGCAATGAAGAGACATGATGTGGAGGGATGGGATTTCATAGATGTCGAGAGTGTGCGCCATCGCCGTTATGCAGAGATTCTCGAGCGCATGGTAGCCCCTGACGGTACATATCCGGTCCTCGGACGCTCGATTTCTGCATGCCGTTGCGGTACGTTTCAGGTTCTTTCCCAGGCAGCCCTTCTTGGCAATCTTCCGGAGACGGTGTCTCCTGGACAGGCCAGGTCGGCTCTGACAGCCGTCATAGAACGCCAGCTTGAGAATCCGGACAATTTTGACGAGAATGGTTGGCTTCGTATCGGGTTTGCAGGCTATCAGCCTGAGATGGCGGAGGGATATGTGAACACGGGAAGCCTTTACCATTGCACCACGGCTTTTCTTGCCCTCGGACTTCCTTCCGACGACCCGTTCTGGACGGAGCCTTTCACTCCATGGACGGGAATGAGAGCCTGGTCCGGACAGAAAATATCAGGAGACCATGCCATAAAGGATTGATGACGTACGGGCTCCCCTTTACGGATAATCGTTCATAATAGGCACTATCTGCTGATTGAAATGAAATTTCTGCTATCTTTGCATGTTAGGCCGTTCTGCGGCCTATACATTGAAGGTAGCAGAATTTTGTTATGAGTAAGGATAAGGAAATATTGGATAACATTGCAGACAAGGAGTATGAGCACGGCTTTGTGACTGATGTCGAACAGGAGTTCATACCGAAAGGTCTCAATGAAGATATAATACGTCTGATTTCAGCGAAGAAGCAGGAGCCTGAGTGGATGCTTGAGTTCCGTCTTGAGGCTTTCCGACGCTGGCAGAAGATGAAGGTGCCTGCATGGGCACATCTTGATATTCCTGAAATAGATTTTCAGGATATAATCTATTATGCGGCTCCGAAGAAGGATGAAGACCGTCCGAAGGAAATCGACCCGGAGCTGGAAAAGACTTTCGACAAGCTCGGGATACCGCTTCATGAACGCAAGGCCCTGGCGGGAGTGGCTGTGGATGCCGTTTTCGATTCGGTCTCCGTGACCACTACTTTCCGTTCGGCCCTTGCCGAAAAGGGAATCATATTCTGTTCTTTCTCAGAGGCTGTACGCGAGCATCCTGAACTTGTCCGCAAGTATCTGGCTTCGGTAGTTCCGGTGGGAGACAATTTCTATGCGGCCTTGAATTCGGCTGTATTCAGTGACGGCTCGTTTGTGTATATACCCAAGGGAGTGCGTTGCCCTATGGAACTTTCGAGCTATTTCCGTATAAATGCGGCAGGTACCGGTCAGTTCGAGAGGACGCTGATCGTGGCGGACGAGGGCTCGTATGTGAGCTATATGGAGGGATGTACTGCGCCGATGCGTGACGAGAACCAGCTCCATGCGGCTGTGGTGGAGATAATCGTGGAGAAGGATGCGGATGTGAAGTATTCGACAGTGCAGAACTGGTATCCTGGAGATGCCGAGGGCCGTGGCGGCATATTCAATTTCGTGACTAAGAGGGGGATATGCAAGGGATCAGGCAGCCACCTTTCATGGACTCAGGTGGAAACAGGCTCTGCCATCACATGGAAGTATCCTTCGACAATCCTCAAGGGAGACAATTCGTCATCGGAGTTCTATTCCGTGGCTGTGACCAATAATATGCAGCAGGCGGATACGGGAACTAAGATGATACACATAGGTCGTAATACCCGCAGCCGTATTGTCAGCAAGGGTATATCGGCTGGACGCAGCCAGAACAGCTATCGCGGTCTGGTGAAGATGCTGCCAGGTGCTGACAATGCACGTAACTTCTCGCAGTGCGACAGCCTGCTGATTGGCGACCGATGCGGAGCACATACATTCCCTTATATCGAAAATGCCAACAAGACCGCGGTGGTGGAGCACGAGGCAACCACTTCGAAGATAAGCGAGGATCAGCTGTTCTATTGCAACCAGAGAGGTATCGGCCCGGAGGAAGCTGTGGGGCTGATTGTGAATGGATATGCCCGTGAGGTGCTGTCGAAGCTTCCTATGGAGTTTGCGGTTGAGGCGCAGAAGCTTCTGCAGGTGAGTCTGGAGGGCTCTGTAGGTTAGAATATGGTCGGGGTGAGGTTTGAAAAACTAAATCCCTCCCACCGCTTCGCGGCGGGCCCCTCCCGTTCACAAGGCCACGGGCGGCCATGGTTTTTCAAACCTCACCCCGACCAAGTGAACTGAGCATTCAGCAGCGGGCAGCCTGCTGTAGCGGTACCGGCATGAAACGTCGTGGCAATCTTTTAAATGAAAATGAAATTTTAATGGAATTCTGGAACATCATACTGTTTGAAATGGGCGGGAAGCCGGTGCTGCTGATAGATCTGCTGTCGGCGGTGTTCGGCCTTACCACCGTATTCCTTGCAGGACGTAACAGCAGATATAACTTCTATGTAGGTTACATGTATACTGCGTTGCTGTTCTTCATGTTCTGGCAGAAGAACCTATACGCCAACCTTCTGCTTCAGCCTATATCCCTTGGAATCAACATTCTGGGGCAGTACCGCTGGAGTCATCCGCGCAAGGGTGAGGAGAGTGCTTCCGGGAACGGTGCCTTGAAGGTGACCATGCTCGGGTGGCCTCAGAGGGGCATGGTTGTAGCTCTTGTGCTGGTGCTTGCTCTGGGATGGGGCTGGCTTATGAGCATGATGGGCACCAAGTGGTTTGTGGGATATTTCCCTGCGAATCCGCTTCCGTATCTGGATTGCTGCGTGACTGTGCTGATACTTACAGCTCAGACTTTGTCTGCCCTGAAGAAATGGGACTGCTGGATAGCATGGCTTTTTGTGAATGTGGCTAATCTGGTGCTGTTCCTGAAGGCGGGACTGGTGTTCATGCCTGTAGTGAGCAGTCTGTATCTGGTAAACGGAATATGGTCGCTGTTTACGTGGTATAAATTATACAGGAGGAATGCATAAACGCTCAAAATATACCATCGCGTCAAAAAAACGACATATTTTGTAGCGATGGTGGATTATTTTGAATTAAAACACTGAAATTATAGAAGACCATCGTGTCAAAAACACGGCATATTTTGTAGCGATGGTGAGTTTTGAATAAAATTTAGCGATATGGCAAACGATATACTTTTGAAGATTGAGGGCCTGAGGGCTTCGGTTGAGGATAAGGAAATCCTGAAAGGCGTGAATCTGACTATCCGCAAGGGCGAAATCCATGCGGTGATGGGACCGAACGGTGCAGGAAAGAGTACCCTTTCGGCTGTGCTGGCCGGAAAGCCGCAGTTTACCGTGACAGCCGGTAGTGTGGAGTTTCTCGGACAGGACCTGCTCGCAATGTCTCCGGAGGAACGTGCATGGGCGGGAGTATTCCTTTCGTTCCAGTATCCTGTGGAGATACCTGGAGTAACCATCACCAATTTCATGAAGACAGCAGTGAATGCGCATCGTGCAGGCAAGGGACTTGAACCTCTCAAGGCAGGAGACTTCCTCAAGCTGCTTCGTGAGAAGATGGCTTTCGTGCAGATGAAGCCTGAGTTCGCAAAGCGTGAAGTGAATGTAGGATTCTCGGGAGGAGAGAAGAAGCGTAACGAGATATTCCAGATGGCCATGTTAGACCCAACGCTTGCCATCCTCGACGAGACTGACAGCGGACTTGATGTGGATGCTCTCCGTATTGTGGCGAACGGCGTGAATGCTCTTCACAATCCGGAGAAGGCCGCTATTGTGATCACTCACTACCAGAGGCTGCTCGATTACATCGTTCCTGATGTGGTGCACGTGCTCAAGGATGGCAGGATCGTGAAGACTGCCGGCAAGGAGCTCGTGTCTGAGATCGAGGAAAAGGGTTACGACAATCTGTAGGAGGTCTGCTTATGATTGAAGTGATATTCGTAAAGGACGGACAGCTTGTCCGCAGCATCGAGGTTCCGGGAGGACAGAGAGCCGATATGGTATTTCTGATCATGCCTGGGGTGAGCTGCGATGTGAAGCTGGATGTCCGTCTTGCAGGAGAAGGGGCTGAAGCCAATATCTATGGCGCCTATGTCTGCGGAGGAGATGAGAAGGTGAGTATTGCAGTCGATATGCATCATGACCTGCCTCATTGCAATTCCCGTCAGCTCTTCAAGGGAATAGCAGGAGGCTCGTCGCGTGTTGATTTCTATGGAAAGATAATAGTGGCCCAGGATGCCCAGAAGACTGAGGCGTATCAGGAAAACCATAACATCCTGCTCTCTGACGGAGCCAAGGTGGACACCAAGCCACAGCTGGAAATATATGCGGATGATGTGAAGTGCTCGCACGGAGCCACCATCGGACGTCTCAGCGAAGAGGAACAGTTCTACATGCGTTCCCGCGGAATCACCCTGGAAGACGCCAAGGTCCTCCAGATGATATCCTTCATAGCTCCTGTTCTGGAAAACATTCCTGAAACCGACCGCGAATCCGTAGCTATTCAGTTCGAGGATGCTATAAGGAATATAATATAAGTATATGGGAAATTCTTTGAAAAAGCTTGTCGTTTGCTGTCTGATATGTGTGGCCGCTAATGCCGGCATTATGGCTCAGACAAATCTTATTAATCTGGATGCGACATCGTTCAGGCCTGTTCAGGGAGATGTCCTGACAGGTGTTGCTGTGGATGAGATTGAAAAGGACAGGTCCAATAGAGCTTGTTTCAGACTTAAGATAAAGACTGCCATGATGCCTCCTGATGAAGTGAAGGATGTGTCTGTTGTCCCAATCGGAGGTAATATTGTCGTAATGTCGAAGGAAGTTTCCTATAATAGGGACGGGATAATAGTGGTCATGACAGCCAAGAGCGGGATAAGATTGTATCTGCATCATGATAAATATGGGGATTCGAATATTGTGACCATTTCTCCGGAACCAAATAAGGAATATTATATTGAGTCTCGTCTTGAACAGAAGATTCCGATAACGGTTTCCTGTAAAAGGGATGGGGCCTCAGTGTTTCTGGACGGTATGTACAGAGCAGATGTCAAGGAGGGTATTGCAATAATAGGAGATGTTGATCTTGGAAAGCATATCCTGAAGGTCCAGGATGGAGAAGATGTGTCAGAGCTTGATATAGAGGTTTCCAAAAAGAAAGTCTATTTCGAAGTGGAACTTTCGGATGCATCCTCTTTTCAGCAGTTCGTTGTGTTCAAGGTCAGTCCGGCGGATGCGGTGGTGGAATTTGACGGAGATATTCTGGAAGTCTCAGGGGGTACTGCCCAGAAATTCGTGAGATTCGGCACATATACTTATAAGGCGGAGGCATATAACCATCATCCTGTTGAAGGGACCGTTACGGTCAATGACCTTAAGGATAAGCATGTTGTTTCCGTGAACCTCGCTCCCGCTTATGGCTATCTGAAGGTCACAGGAGGAAAGGATATGGAAGGGGCAAGTGTCTATATCGACAATAGGATGGTCGGAAAGATTCCTTGCATCAGTGAGGAATTGCCAAGCGGAAAGCATACTGTGAAAGTATCTCAGGCCAAATATGAGACCTTTGTCACTACTGTGGAAATAGAGGATGGGATTACAAAGACAATTTCTCCCGATATGAACGCCAAGTTTGCCAATATCACTCTCAAGACAGATTCCGGATCGGAAATATGGGTGAATGGTGAAAAACGGGGGATAGGTATGTGGTCTGGGGAGTTACCTGCCGGGACCTATAGGTTTGAAGCCCGTAAGGAGAATCATTCAGCATCTACGTTGTCGATGGATATCACATCTTCCAATTCGGGAGAGACTGTAGTTATTCCGTCTCCCGTGCCCCAGCTGGGGTCTGTGATGTTTACGACGGACCCGGCATTGGCTGATCTGGAGATAGACGGCAGGAATTATGGTCAGACACCGGTAAGAATAGAATCCATTATCGTCGGGAGTCATCAGGCTAAGGTTTCTCTTCCGGGCTATGGGGAACGTCATCTGACATTCGAGGTGTCGGAAGGAAAGACGACGGAAGTGGAGGTGAAGCTTGTGAATTCTGCAAAAGTGCGAATAATATGCAATGCTCCGAAGGCTGACCTGTATGTGGATGGCAACTACATCGGAACGGCATGGGGAATCAAGGAAATGCCGGTTGGAAAGCATGAACTGAAATTGACGGCGCTCGGATTCAAGGACTATGAATCATCTGTTGAGGTGAATGCCGGAGGCGATGAGCCTGTCAGAATGGAATTCTGTCTGGCGCCTGAAGACAAGGTGTTCGATGTGAATGGAGTGTCATTCAAGATGATAGGTATTCAGGGAGGCAAGTTTGTAAATAGTCGTGGAGATACTGTTTCTCTTAAGTCTTATTATTTGGCGGAAACGGAGGTTACGGTAGAACTACATGCTGCTATAGATGGGAGGAAAGTACGTAAAGATGGCAAAAAACCAGTCTACAAATATAGTGTGGACTGGAATAAGTTGCACAAATTGACAGGAGAGAACTTTTGCTTTCCAAGTGAGAACAGATGGGAGTACGCAGCAATGGGCGGGCATCTGTCCAAGAATTATAAATATAGCGGGAGCAATAATATCGGAAAAGTAGCGTGGTATTCCAATAATTCCAGCAATTCGAGAAAGGATGTAAAGAAGAAACTTCCGAATGAGTTGGGACTGTATGATATGAGTGGAAATCTGGCAGAGTATTGTGGAACGGTGGATGGTCATGAAGTCTATCGTGGAGGAGACTTTAAGAGTCCAGCTTCAGAATGTACTATTTCGGCTCGGGAAGTCGTGAGCTATGGGAAGATACCAGGCCAACATGGTATGAGACTTTGTCTATCATTCAACCCATTGATAGAAAAAGCGGAGAAATACTCTATATATCCTTCGGCGTCGGGTGATATGTTTGAAATTTTCTTTGACACTGGTGAGTCGTTGGTTATGCGCAAGATAGATGCTGGTGTGGTGGATAAGGGTGAGGGTTATTATGGTTATTATAAATATTATGTGGGCCCGTATTATATTGCAGAGACGGAAATCACAGAGGGAGTGTGGGTTTCGGTGATGGGCGGAAGTGTACGCAGAAGTAAGAAGGATTTCCCTAAGATAAAGGTTACTCGGGAAGAGGTCAATGAATTTATAGCAAGGTTGAACAGAATGACAGGCTTGGATATGCATCTTCCGGATGAGACGCAATGGGTTTATGCAGGGCATGGACCGTCTCTATATAAACCTATTCAATATAATGATGCATTTGAGAATTATGTAAAAAGTTTGAATGATCCTGTTGAGGTGAAGAAGGGGGTGACGAATTATGCGGGGCTATATGATATGGATGGTAATGCCTTCGAGATGTTTGACGGCTGGCTGAAGAAATGGCCTCATCTCGTAAGCGAGTTCGAACTTCCTAATTGGGCTAATCCTAAAGAATATCACAGGGGGTTGATACATTATAATTACGGAAGTGATATTGTTTCCTATAGATATGGAAACCTTGGCTTCCGACTCGCCATGACTGTGGATGTGGAACCGCAGGAGCAGGTGGAAGTCCATGTGGAAGAGTATGAAGTCAATGGCGTCACTTTCAAGATGGTGGAAGTGGAAGGCGGTGTCTATGACAGACTTCTGGATAAGAAATATGATGTAAGTTCCTTCGCTATAGGTGAGACAGAGGTTACGGAAGAACTATGGCTCGCTGTTATGGGCAAGCCTTTGAAGGCGTCATGGACAGGAATAGCAGATATGCCTGTTAAAGGTATGAAGTACAAGGAATGCCTTACATTTATAAAGAAACTGAATAAACTGACCGGAAAGACATTCTCTCTTCCTGACAATCTGCAGTGGGAATATGCTGCATCCGGTGGCAAATACTCGCGCGGGTGCTGCTATAGCGGTACATGCCTGCCGGCAAAGGTTTTCAAGTCCGGTAAGGTCCGCACGAGCATTCCTAATGAGTTGGGCATATATGACATGTCAGGTAACGTCGGAGAGTTTATTTCGGAAATTTCTTATTCGAAAGAGCCTTATTATAAAGGAACCGGAGCTATTCCGGAGCGTGAAAGCTATGGGAAGAAGTCCTCAGCAGCAGTGGGCTTCCGTTTGTGTCTGGTCCAATAGCTTCTTAATTAATCTATAATTTGCTGAACGAGAGGTATGATTACAAATCCCAATGTCAAGATAAACCTTGGTCTGAATGTCCTGCGCAGGCGCGAGGACGGATTCCATGACCTCGAGACCCTTTTTGTGCCTTATTTCGGTATCCATGACACACTTGAGATTGTGCTTGGGGATGATTACAGCCGTACCTCGGCAGCGCTTTTTGCCAGATACGGGTCTGAGGTTCCGGCATCTCAGGGCTCTTTGAAACCGGAGGGAGTGTTCGGCGTGGAAACCGAAGAATCTGCAGCTCCGAAGCTGGTGCAGGCCATGTCTGAGGACGGAAGCCTGATGATTACCATTGCCCGTGAAGAAGGAGTGGACTGGGATCCTCTAAAGGATCTCACTGCAAAGGCATATTTTATTCTGGCAGAGGATTTCAAGATGCCGCCTGTGAAGATATTCCTTGAGAAGACCTCTCCAGTGGGGGCCGGTCTCGGGGGAGGGTCGGCTGATGCTGCATTTGCACTGAAGATGCTGAACGGACTTTGCGGTCTGGGACTTTCAGAACAGCAGCTGGCGGACTATGCATCCCGTCTTGGCAGCGACTGTGCCTTCTTCATCTACAACCGTCCGATGTTCGGAGAAGGGCGTGGGGAGGTGCTTTCCGAGATTGCCACTGACTCCGTTCGGGCAATTACCGGCGGCTGCCTTCCTGATTTGTCATCGTCTCCTTCTGACTGCCGGGCTTCTACGTGTGACTGCCTCGAGTATAATTCTGAACGAGGTGAAGAATCTCTCTACGACATTCAGGTCATCACCCCTGCGGGCATAGCCGTATCTACCAAGGATGCCTATTCCGGCATCAGGCCTCATATGCCGGAGATGCCTCTAAAGGAAGTGCTTGCCAGACCGGTGGAGGAATGGGATGGTCTTCTTGTAAATGATTTCGAGGAAACGGTATTCGCCAGGTTCCCTGAACTTGCAGCAATCAAGAAATCCTTGTACAATTCCGGTGCTGTCTATGCCAGCATGTCAGGATCCGGTTCAGCACTCTTCGCTTTGTACAGAAGGAGTTAATAATCACAAATGAATTATCTTTGCAGCATGAAGCATGAAATTATCATAAACGGTATCGAAGACCTCGAGAGGGCCGCAGCAGAATTTCTTGAAGAAATCGGAGATAATACTCTGGTGGCATTCTTTGCTCCAATGGGGTCTGGCAAGACTACATTCACTACTGCCATATGCAAGGTGTTGGGTGTGACCGACCCTGTCGGATCTCCGACCTTCGCCATCATCAACGAGTATATGCGTGCTGATGGTGAACCGATGTACCATTTTGATTTTTATCGGATCAACAAGCTCCAGGAAGCCATCGAGATAGGTCTTTATGACTACCTCGACAGCGGATGCCTCTGCATAATGGAGTGGCCGGAAAATATTGAGGAACTCCTGCCGGAGGAGACCCTCAAAGTCACAATCACGGTAAATCCGGACCAGACACGTACCGTCTCCTGGGAGGACTGCCGGTAAGCAGACCGTCATGAGAGTCTCATTTCCTGACCTTTTCTACGCTGAGACCCGAAATAAATCCATATACATCAAGGGAGTCTATAGCCCCGTCCTTCCATAGGACGGGTTTCTTTCTGCCTGTCGAGGACAGACCGGCATGAAGAATTCCATCCACCATGGCGACATTGCATACTCCCATGGAAGAGTATCCGACAGGCATCCGGAATTCTTCTCCGTTTCTGAATATGATCCCACGGTCCAAAGGCCCTGTCGGATTTACAAGGCAACACACCCCATTATCGGTCGTGGTGAGCGATGAAATCATATGCCCGACATCGAAAGCCTTATGGATGACACCGTCAATCCATACCGCGTTATACTGATACCTTCCCATATAGGAATATATCCCCTCGACACCGCATCCATCTCCTATCGGGAACAGCCTGCAGGAATGGACTGAAGCGGATGGAGCCACCTCTATTGCCTGAAGACCGTTGTTTCTGATCATCACCGGAGCCTTTATGCCGGTCAGAGAAGCCAGAATAAACATATCTCCATTCCTTGTCATCACATCCCAAACCTTCCGGACATCATCTCTGAGCCCCACCTGGACCACCTTCCCATCCGTCACATGATAATATCTCTCAATTTCCTCATCAGTGGAAACGACTCTTTCCGCAAAGGCAAAGCATACCGTTCCTAAGTCTTCATATAGCGTTCCCAACACATATCCGGAAGCACGTTCCAGGATAATCTCTCCGTTTAGGCGCAAAGAAAAGCCATCTCCGCTTCTGTATTGGCCTAATGTGTAAATTCCCTCTTCCCTGATAAGTACACCTGCCATGATTTCCCTAGCTGAATAGCGAAAGCGTTCCACACCATCCATCTTTATGACTGTCTCGGAAGACGTGGCGTAATCCGTAATCAGATGCCCTGACACAATCCTGTGCATATCCGGATCAGAACTGACTTCATATGCATCCCCGACGGGGACCTTCATCACAGGCACTCCGTCCGAATACACCACCAGAGAACACTTCACCGATCCTTTTTCCCTGTCAGCCCTCCAGTCATATCCGTCCGGATAGTCTATACATGTCACATAGCACCTCGACCGCATGGCCGGTCCGGAGGTTCCTCCTCCCGAAGGTCCGGTCCATACATCTCCACTGCCTTTATCCGTTTTGTCTCCAATCTCATGGAGCCCGCATGACAGCACCGACAGTGAAGCCGTCAGCATAAATATAAAATGTTTCATGTCCTTTTTCCTCCAAAGGAACGCAAAACATTCTTCAAACCGAAAAACGTTCGTCCCGCATATCGGGATTTAGTCACATTTTTCTTTTTTTTTATAACTTTTTCTCTTTTTTATTATCGTCACCGCAGCTAATCGTCACCGCAGCTACGTCTTGCCGTCTGATCTCCATAACTTTATGTCCATTACTCCCTCGCCATCGCTACATATAATCCTCTTTTCTTGTAGCGATGGTGCCAAAATCAGTGCAATTTACCTTGTTTTTATGACCATCGCTACACAAAACGGGCTATTCATGTAGCGATGGTGTACATAATAGTAAAATCCAACGCTTCGGGAGTTATACCTTACATACCTTCTTTACCATGATTCATATATTCAAACCGTAAGTCGTGTTTTCGTTGACCATAATGGTTAATATTCCAGAAGATGTCATTAAAGAACCTTGAAGTATTATACATGCAGGATTATCATCTCATCAACGCCAGGCAGCGTCGAATCTGAGATTCCCTTAAGTGATGATTTCGATAGAGGTCTTCAGCAATCATGGTTTTTTCTGCCCGAGTAAGCTGATAGATGGATTGTTTCCCATAATAGGAGCGTGCAATCCTGTCTACTTGAGTGCATAGCTCTATATCAGAAATCTTCCGGTAGTCTGCTTTTCCGCTTTCAAAAATTAACATCTTATCCATATCGTGATGCCGTACACCTTTTTCAATGGAATGGAGATTTACTGGTTCCATACTGTTTCCGTCCTTAACTTGTTCCATTTCCCATTCTTCCGATGACTTTCGGGTCATGTAGTAATTGAATGCACGGGGTGTCACAAATAGGTTCTCTACTTGTGGGATATCCAGAACGCTTTCCCGCAAAAAGACTCCGCTTTCGCTCATCTTGTATCTGTCAGGAAAATTTGCGCGTCTGCCTATGTGGTTGTAAATGGTTCTTACTGGTAATGTGTTTTCATCAATGAATTTCCCCATCTCCCTACGGAAAAATGCATTAGCAGAGCAATGCGGGTAGGCGTATGGAATCGGGGCTACTCCATGATGAAGTGCGTTTCTTAACGTATAGCTTAGAGCTGCCAGCAGATGATGGTGCCCGATAACTTCCATGGAAAAATGTGTACTTTCTCCAAGTTTACCTGTTCTATGGTATTTATGATTGAAATACAGACTGTATGGTCTTCGGAAATGATACATAAAATCTTCAGGTCTATCGGTCTGTATGACCTGATGGGTATGAGTGGACATGAATGATTCTGCTAATCCTGTAGAACCGGTCTTATGAAGTGCTAGTGCAAAGCAGTTGAATCCTCTGTGATAGTCTTCCAAGTCACGGAACATGACCTCTTCTCCTGCAGACAGGCATAAATGGAATGTTTTCTTCATAATTGTTTTTTTGTCGTTAATGATTTAATGCCCTTTGCTGCTATAAGTGGCGGATTGTTTATTCGTTTATACCATCTGTACATAATTTGGATGATATTTGTAGCGGTGGTGGTGATTTGGGGTCAAAATACTATGTTTTGCACACCATAGCTACACAAAACCTCCAAATTATGTAGCGATGGTATGACCGTCAGTAATAGTATGTCTGTCATCGGCAGTATATCGTTATCTATCTGCGATTGTCGTAACATAAAAGAGCGGGTACGCAGACCTCAGATAAGGTTCTGACGGTCGAGGAATCTGTAGCCGGCGGCTTCGGATATGTGTCCGGGGAGGATGTCGGGTGATCCGGCCAGGTCAGCTATGGTGCGGGCCAGTTTCACGATGCGGGAGCAGGCACGTGCAGAGAGACCCATACGCTCGATTATGCGTTCAAGCAAGGCCCGGCATTCGGGAGACAGAGGACAGTATCTGTCTATCTGGCGGCTGTTCATGGCGGCGTTGCAGAAGATTCCCTCCCCGGCGAATCTGGCCTTCTGGGTCTCACGTGCCTTCAGGACGCGTTCCGCAACCGCTGCGCTCGGCTCGGCAGGCCTCCTGTTTACAAGTCTGCGGGCATCTACTCTCGAGACGACCAGCTGAATGTCAATGCGGTCCATGATCGGCCCCGATAGCTTGGAGATGTAGCCAAGACGTTTTGACGGAGTGCATGTGCACCGGTCCCCCTCTCCATAATAGCCGCAAGGGCATGGGTTGGTGGCTGCTATCAGCATGAAGTCAGCCGGATATTCGACCTTGGCCTTGAGTCTTGAGATTGTCACCTTCCTGTCTTCCATCGGTCCTCTCAAGGCTTCCATGACTTTCTTGGGAGTCTCGCAGAATTCGTCGGCGAAAAGGATTCCGTTATGGGCCAGTGATATTTCCCCGGGCATGATGTTCTCCGAGCCACCTCCGATAAGGGCCGCCAGAGAAGCACTGTAATGAGGCGCCCTGAAAGGCCTCTGCCTCATGAGCCCTCCGAGCGGATTGCCCTTCCCGGCCACTGAATAAATCTTGCTCGTCTGCAGGGATTCCTCAAGCGACATAGGAGGCAGAATTCCTGCCATGGCCTTTGCCAGAGAACTCTTTCCGCTGCCCGGGCTGCCTATGAGAATGGCATTGTGTCCGCCTGCGGCCGCGATTTCCAGTCCTCTCTTGGCGGCTTCCTGTCCGATGATTTCGGAGAAGTCCATGATGGAGGCATCAGGGGCAGGGTGCTCTCTCTCTGCACGGCAATCCAGCAGGTTCCTGGCCAGAAACTCTTCACAATCTTCTCCGGACAGTATGCGGAGTACGTCTCCCAGGGTCTCTGCTCCATAGACTTTGACTGAACTGTATTCCACAGCCTCCAGAGCAGACATTGTGGGCAGGATACATCCCGCAAGCCCTTCCCTGTCTGCAAGTTCGACGATGGGCAACGCTCCCGGAATATCCCTTACGCCTCCGTCCAGGCCCAGCTCTCCCATCACGAGGAACTTGTCCAGAAGCGGCAGGTCTCGTTGTCCGGAAGCCGCGATGATGCCCAGAGCTATGGGTATGTCGTAGCCGCTGCCTTTCTTGTGCATGTCGGCAGGAGCAAGATTGATGACAATTTTCTTTCCCGGGATACGGAATCCAAGTGATTGCATGGCGGTAATGGTCCTTAGAAGACTTTCCTTGACGGCGGCGTCTGCAAGCCCCACAAGATGAATCCCAATACCGGTGGAGATGTTTACCTCTACGGTCACGGGCACAGCATCGATACCGATGCATTTGGCGCAATAAATGTTAATCAGCATGGCAATTGGAAATTAGTTTTATATATTTCGTCATTCTTGCGCCAAATCTCGTCTATAAGGCCGAGACTCATTATAAAAAAAAGAAAAATGTGGTAAATTTGCGACACTAAAATTAATTTTAGCATGATAAAAAAAATCTTTATATCGGTAGGAGAGTACGTTCTGTTCATGAAAAAGGTCTTCAGGCGGCCGGAAAAGGGCCGGATCTTCTGGAGGCAGTGCATCAATGAATCGGATAAGCTGATGCTCTCTTCCGTGCTGCTTGTGGGGGTCATCTCTCTCTTTATCGGAGGAGTTCTCGTGATCCAGACGGCTTCGAATCTTGAAAATCCTATCATCGACAAGATGTATATCGGCTATATGGTCAGGGAAAGCCTCATCCTCGAATTCTGCTCCACAATGGTGGCGCTGATTCTTGCCGGAAAGATGGGCTCTAACATATCTTCAGAGATCGGCAGCATGCGCATCACCGAGCAGATTGACGCGATGGAGATGATGGGAGTGAATTCAGCGGGTTTCCTGGTCCTTCCTAAAGTGGCGTCAGCCACCATCCTCAGCCCGCTTCTGATGCTTCTGAGCCTTGCCCTCGGCCTTGTGGGAGGATGGGTCGTCGTGGAAGCTACGCATATAATCCCGCCGCCGTCATACATCACCGGAATCAAGGCCTTCTATAACGGCTTCTACATATTTTACAGCTGCTTCAAGATGTCGCTGTTCTGCTTCCTGATATCTTCAATAGCGGCTTTCAACGGATATAATGCCAAGGGAGGTTCCCTCGGAGTGGGTCATTCGAGCACCAGGGCCATTGTCGTGACCAGTATCCTCATACTGTTCTCCGATCTCGTTGTCACCCAGCTTATGCTTTATTAAACAGTTATCTCGCCATGATAAAGGTAGAACATCTCAACAAGAGTTTTGACGGGGTGCAGGTCCTCAAGGATATAAATGTCGAGTACGAGTCCGGCAAATGCAATATGATTATAGGTGCCAGCGGATCGGGCAAGACCGTCCTGCTGAAGAACCTCATAGGTCTGATGCATCCCGACAGCGGGGAAATCATATATGATGAGAACCGATTCTCGTCGATGCGCGACAAGGACAGGATGAAGCTTCGTCAGAACATCGGCATCCTTTTTCAGGGAAGTGCCCTCTTTGACTTTGCTACTGTCATAGAGAATGTAATGTTCCCAATGGAGTTCTTTACCGACTGGTCGCGTACCCAGATGATCGAAAGGGCTGAATACTGTCTTGAGAAGGTGAATGTCATAGGGTCCAATGACAAATATCCCAACGAGCTGAGCGGCGGAATGCAGAAGAGGGTTGGCATTGCCCGTGCAATAGCATTGAATCCTTCGTATCTTTTCTGTGACGAGCCGAATTCAGGTCTGGATCCATACACATCCATTCTCATAGACCGTCTCATTTACGACCTGACCAAGGAGTTCAACATGACTACGGTCGTGAACACCCACGATATGAATTCGATACTTGAGATAGGGGACAAGATCGGCTTCATCTCCAAGGGCTCGATGATATGGCAGGGAGACAAGGATACCATACTGAAGACTGACTGCGAGGAACTCCGCACATTCATATGCGCCAATACCCTCGCCCGTAATATAATGGGGAAGACTAACACATATTAGTCCCCCGCGATTACTGCCACACTCCCGGATGACCTATATAACACAAAGAAGGCGACTTGTAAAAGCAGAGTTCGCTACTATAGCTGTAGCGCATAATATCAGAGAGATGATCTCAAACGGATATGGTGCCGTTGTAGAGCGGAGATAGGGTAAGTTTGGCCGGCGTGGCCGCCCGTGGCCTCGTGAACGGGAGGGGCCCGCCGCGATAGCGGTGGGAGGGATGGAGTCGGAACGTTCCGACGGAACCGGGCCAAACTTACCCTATCTCCGCTCCTACCCATAACTATATACGAACAGAGGCCGACTAACTTATTAGTCGGCCTCTGTTATTAAAGCATGAATCGGAGTCCTATTTCAAGGCCGAACATGAGCGGCTGGGCTGTCCTGATGCTGCGCGGCTGGTTGCAGTCGAAATAGTAGCGCAGACTCGGGTCGATGTAGATTCCAAGATGCTTCCAAGGTGTGAACTCCACCCCGATTCCGAGGCCGGCAGACCACTGTATGCCTTCGACGTCTTCCTTATGGGTGATCGAATAGTCCAGGATTTCGTATTTGTTTGAAATGCACTTTTCCGCTGCACCGCCTGCATATGCATAGAAGTTCATATGTTTGGTGTCTATGATGTTATAGAACACGTTCACAGGTATGCCTATATAATGCTGGACATTATTCATGTCTGAATAAATCGTAGGAGCCGCCACTCCGTCATTGACTTCTGTGTATGCACCGTTGAATTTTCTCGAAAGCATGGTGTAGTTCACTCCTGCGGATATTGCCCATCGCTGTGAGAAGTCTATCTTAACGCCAGCTCCAAATGACAGAGGAATGCCGTAAACGGATTGGTCCTTGTCGGTTATTGTGGTCTTGTTGAGCGGCTTGCCTGTACCCGGGAGCCTCATCATGGTCTTCGAGGTCTTGTTCGGTGAACTATTGCTTCCGGCGATTCCGGAAAGGACGATAGATGTACGGGTCTTTGAAGCTTTCGGAAGTTCCTCTTCTTCCCACTTTTCGGGAAAAGCCTCCTTCTGGTCCTGACGTGCAGCTACCTCACGGACAGGCTTTTCCTTGACAGCATCTTCTTTCTCTGCAGGCTCTTCTGTGATGATTACAGTCTGCTTTTCATGTGTTCCCTCTTTCTGAACGAAGGTCTGTGCAGGCACGTCCGCAGATTCTGGGGCGTCCGGTCTGCTGACCATGGCCGTCAAAGGAACCGGACTTTCCAGCGGAATGACATTGATTTCTACAGCACTACCTTCCGCAATTAAGGACGGGTACCCGAGACCGTGATCTGAAACAGGATCCGTATTCACAAGGATACCTACGGCTATGGCGGCAGCCGCAGCAGTGGATACGGCGGCACGACGCCACCATATCATGGCTGCCTTCTTCCTGGCCGCAACCCTGTCAAGACCTTCTGCCACGCCTTCCCATATTCCGGCAGGAACTTCTTCGTATCCCTCGTCCAGAACGGTCCTCAGCATGAGGTCAGTATCTTCTATATGTCTACCTTCGTCAAACATTGTCTCTTTCTTCAATTTTTTTCTGGAGCCAGATGCGCGCCCTGCTGAGCTGCGTCCTGGAAGTGGTCTCGGTTATTCCGAGCATTTCCGCTATCTCCTTATGCGAATATCCTTCCACAGCATATAGGTTGAACACCGTCCTGAATCCTGTCGGAAGACTCATTATCAGCTGCATGAGTTCCTTGTATCCGAGATTCTGGATCTGGGTGTAAGTGTCGGCCTTCATGCCTCTTACGGCATCCAGTTCGTCACTCATCTTCAATGCGTCCTTCTTTCGCAAAGCCATCAGGGCTGTCGTGACAAATATTCTTCTGGCCCACCCTTCAAACGATCCGTCACCCTTATAAGACCCAAGCTTTGTGAAAAGCGTTATGAAGCCGTCCTGCAGGATGTCTTCCGCCAATGACCTGTCGCTGACATATCTCAGGCATACGGGGAACATACGTGGAGCCAGACGATCATAGAGGATCTTCTGGGAAGCACGGTCTCCTTGTCTGCAGGACTTAATCAGTTGTAGGTCAAAGGTTTCTGTCACGTTGCGTTTCTTCAGGCCCTGAAGTTGGATATTCTTTCCATGCGCCGTAAAAGATGCAAAACGGGCCTGTTGTGTTGCATTTATGGCACATTTTTCCCAAAGTTGTGCATTTTTCCCGAATTTGAGTGTTATTTTTGTATGTTTTCTGCATCTTTTTTTGCGGTTAGCTCAGATGAATATGAACAGGTTGTTTAAGATAATATTATTTGCAGCCATGCTGCTGGCGGTCATGCCGTCATATGCCCAGTCCCCGCGTCGTGAGCGCGGAGCCGGGACGCTGATCGTATCCGCCGTGGAACACTATAACAATGGCGAATATGCTGCTGCCAGGAACATCCTCAAGCCTCTAGCGGATTCGATGCCGGAGAATGACGCAGCGTGGTATTATCTAGGCCTTTCGTATTATGCGGAAAAGGATCTGGAGATGGCGGAGCATTGCCTGAGGAAGGCAGCCGAGCTTGACAAGGGCAACTTCTGGTACAGATACCGTCTGGCAGGATTATATGCAGTGACATCGCGTCAGGACCAGACTGTGGAGATGTATGAAGGCCTGCTCGAAGATTTTCCGAAGAAAAGCGACCTTTATTATGACCTCGTGGAGCTTTATGCGGCCCAGGGGCAGAACGAAAAGGCGCTGAAGACGCTTGATGAAATAGAGACCGTCTTCGGCATGACAGAGGCCATAGCGATGTTCCGTTTCAATCTGCTGATGCGCATGAACCGTCAGTCCGATGCCTACAGGTCTCTTGAGGAATACAATAGCAGATATTCTTCCCCTTATGTGCTGGTGACCCTTGCAGAGCATGAACTTTCCACTTACAACGATTCTATCGCTCTGGCTTATTACAATGAGGCCCTGGAGCTTGCTCCGGACTATTCTCCGGCGCTTCTGGGTAAGGCGGAGACGCTCAGGATGACCAGAAAATATGATGATTATTTCCTTGTGCTCGACAAGTTTGTAACCAATCCGGCCGACAGGCCTCAGGCAAAGACCGACTATCTGATGGCTGTGGTCCAGAAGTCGGACCCTAACTTCCTGAGGTCGTTTGCACCTCAGATGGACAGCATAGTCGCAAGGACGCTGGATACCCATCCTCTCGACAGCGGGGCCTTGAGGGTTGCCGGCAAGTACTATCTTGCGACAGGGCGCATGGACCTCGCGAAAACTCACTTCCGTACCAATGCCGTAACTCACCCCTCAAGCCTGACTGCAAGCGTGGAGCTGGTGGAACTTCTTATGTATGCGGAGGAATGGGAAGAGCTTTCATCCGAAGGACGCAAGGCATATATGCGTTTTCCTAAGGAACTGGCATTCCTGGAGATGGCTGTGGTGGGGGATTATAACCGAGAGGATTACGACAGTGTGCTGGAGGCTTGTCAGACAGTTCTGGCGACAGCTCCGGCAGACAGTGCCAAGACACTCCGGGCGTGGTCTACGATAGGAGATGTGTACTCTTCCCGCAATGAGATGAAGAAGGCTTATTCAGCATATGAAAATGCCCTGAAGATAAATTCCGGTTATGTATATGTACTTAATAATTATGCATATTTCCTGAGCATGGAGGGAAAGAAGAGCAAGCTCAAGAAGGCATATAAGATGAGCCGTAAGACCATCGAGGCAGAGCCGGACAATGCCACATATCTGGATACCTTCGGATGGATACTTTTCCTTCAGGGAAAGCCGGAAGAAGCCAAGACCCACTTCAAGAGGGCTATGCTCTACGGTGGAAAGGACAGTGTGGTGATCATGGATCATTATGCCGAGGTTCTTTATGCCCTTGGAGAGTATGACAGAGCTTTTGTCTATTGGACGAATGCACTGCAGAAGAATAACGGTAACATTCCTGGCCTTGAGGAAAAGGTCAAGGAAAGAAAGAGGGCAATCCGAAAATGACAGACCGATGATGAACCGTTACCTGAAATTGACCTATAGCGTTGTGCTGCTTTTCATTATGGCGGCAGGCCTCAGTGCGCAGGATGTCAGCAGGCAGAAGGCACGCCGTGAAAAGCTTGAAAAGGAAATAGCCATCATCGATAACCAACTGGCTCAAAATGCCTCGAAGAGCAGTGCCATGCTCTCTAATCTTTCTCTCATCCGCAAGAAGATATCCAACAGAAAGGAGCTGGTGGCCCAGAGCGACCGTACAATCAAGTCGTATTCGGACCGCATATATCTCACACAGAAGACCATCAACCGCATGCAGGCCAGGGTGGACACGCTTACCGCCCATTACTCGCGGCTGGTGCTCAGCGCTTATAAGAACAGGGATGCCCGTGTGTGGTATATGTATATGCTTGCCAGCGAAGACCTCGGGCAGGCGTTCCGCAGGTACTCCTACTTCAAGAATCTTTCATCACAGATGAATGATGAAGCCAGGAAGATCAGAAAGGCGCAGGATGAACTGTCAGCTCAGAGGGATTCCCTGTCTGTTCTGAAGAAGGGTGCTGAGGCTGTGAAGAAGGAGAGGGTATTGGAACTGGACAGACTCAGGAAAGAGGAAAAGGAAGCGGATTCGGTGGTGAAGAAGTTGAAAAGCAACAGGAAGACCTACCAGAAGCAGCTTAATGAAAAGAAGAAGGAAGTGCTGGCGCTTAACCGGGAGATAGAGAGGATAGTGGCGGCTGCCATGCAGGGAGGAAAAACTTCTTCCAAGGGAGGAAAGAAAACGGAAATCGACCAGAAGCTGGCGGCAGAATTCGCCAAGAACAAAGGCAAGCTTCCTTGGCCTGCGGACGGTCCGGTAGTGGGACGTTTCGGCAAGCATTTCCATCCGGTGTATAAGAATCTTGAACTTCCGCCTAACAATGGAGTGGATATAGCTCTCGGTAAAGGGACACAGGTGAATGCTGTGTTTGGAGGAACTGTCAGCCAGGTACTGGTCATGCCTGGATATAACCAGTGTGTGCTTGTGCAGCATGGAAACTATTTTACATTCTACTGCAGGCTGAAGTCGGTGGACGTGAAGGCCGGTGACAAGGTAAAGACAGGACAGGCTATAGGACGTGTGGATACTATTAACGGAGACACGCAGCTTCATTTCGAAGTATGGCAGGGCACCAAGCCGCAGAATCCGGAAGTATGGCTTAAATAAGGATATGAAGAAGACTGTATTCATTACCGGCGCCACAGGAAATATGGGGTGGGCCGGATTTCAGGAATTATATAAGAGAAAAGACAGGTTCGACATAAGGATACTGGCACGCGACAGCAGGAAGAACAGGAAGCTGCTTGCTCCGTATGCGGGAGACCCTTCGGTGACGGTAGTGTGGGGAGACCTTGTGCGATATGAGGATGTTCTTGCAGGGGTGAACGGATCCGATTATGTGCTGCATGTGGGAGGAATGGTCTCTCCGGCGGCGGATTATTATCCGGAGAAGACCCTCAAGGTGAATGTGACTGCTGCCGAAAATGTGGTCAGGGCGGTGCTAGCTCAGCCCCATGCCTCGGAAATGAAGGTCGTTTATATAGGCTCTGTGGCCCAGTACGGCGACAGGAACCCTCCTTCCCATTGGGGAAGCGCTGAAGACCCTCAGACTCCGGCCCTGTTTGACATATATGCGCTTTCCAAAATCCGTTCTGAAGAAATCTTTGCCTCGGCAGGGCTTGCCCGCTGGGTGTCCTTGAGGCAGAGCGGAATCCTTTATCCGGGCATTCTGAGTGTGGTGAACCCGACAGCCTTCCATGTGCCTATGCGGGGAGTGCTGGAGTGGGCGACCATAGAGGATTCCGGCCGTCTTCTGGCTCAGGTCTGCGAAGACTGGGTGCCGGACAGTTTCTGGAACAGGGCCTACAACATCAGCAGCGGCTGGCAGTACCGCATGACAAATTATGAGTTCATGACCCGCATGCTGGGGGCGCTCGGTCTTCCGTCTCCAGAGAAGGTCTTCGAGCCGCAATGGTTTGCTCTGAAGAACTTCCACGGAATGTGGTACACCGACGGTGATGTGCTCGAGGAAATACTGCATTTCAGAGCTGATATTCCTGTGGATGAATACTTCGCTACGATGAAGTCCAGGCTGCCTTGGTTCTATTCGCTGGCATTCCTTGCTCCGGCATGGGCGGTGAAGATGTTCATGAAGCCATATGCGTTCGAGAAAGGCATGGGTACGCAGTGGTGGGTGGAGAATGATCCGGAGAAGTTCAAGGCATATTACGGCTCCCGCGAAGCCTATGATGCCATACGTTCATGGGACGACGTGCGTCCGGCGCATATGGAAAAGAGGATATGAAGATAAGGATTCTTGATATATTGGAGGAAACAACGGCTGACGGCCCCGGGTTCCGCACATCGATTTATTGTGCGGGATGCGCGCACCATTGCCCCGGCTGCCATAACCCTCACTCATGGGACTTTGCCGGCGGCAGGGAAGTCTCCGTCGATGAACTTCTTGAAGTGGTCAAGGCTGACGAGTTCGCCAATGTGACATTCTCAGGAGGTGATCCTCTGTATCAGGTGGAGGCTTTCACCGAACTGGCCCGCCGCATAAAGGAAGAAACCGGCAAGACCATATGGTGCTATACAGGTTTCACTTATGAGAAAATCCTTGCAGACAAGCGTCTGAGCATGATTCTTCCTTATCTCGATACTATTGTGGACGGCCCTTTCGTGGCAGAACTCCGTGATCCGGACCTTCCGTTCCGCGGCAGTTCCAACCAGCGGATCATACATCTTAAATGATAAACAGGAGAGTGACCATATTAGTCATTCTCCTTTTGATTGCCGTGCTCCGGACGGGAATCGAACTATATGTGTATATCAATTGGTTACACGTGTTACAAGCGGATTTGCAAGCGGTAAAGGAGGATTTTTGTAAAAGTCTGCAATCATTGATCATCCGGCTTCTCAAAAGGCAGTTCTTCGGGAGATTGGATGTAGTCTATGGCTTTCTCAGATGAAACGACACTTCTTCCGAGACGTTTCTCCACATCCTCGCGAGCGGCCTTCGCGACATCTGCTCCCTCCTTGGCAATCCTTGCATTTTCCGTCAATCCCTGAGGATTACGTTCCCTGCTGATTTCAGTTGCAGTTTCCTCTGCCAGGGCATTGAGAAGCAGTTCCATATTAGTCATATTGTCACGAAGGTTCTCCTTTGTCAACCCTTTATGCCTCTTATATTCCCTCGTGGTCAGTCCACTCCAGGTCTTTGACATCAAGTCAGTCAGCATCGCAAAGTCAATCTCCTTTGTGATACCGCCTCGCTTCCATTCATCTGTCAGCCCCTTGCGGATCTCTATAGTTTTAATGCGACGTGTAATCCAAGATTCAGAATAACCAAGACGTCTGTAATCTGCCATCGCCTGGTCTATGCTTCTCTCTGGATCAATCATCTGGTTGATTCTCTCTGCTGCAACCGATGCCATCCATTGCTTGAACGGCTCAGCCTTCTTTGATGGGATTGACTCAATTATACGGAACATCAGTGCCATATCAGCGACATCAGTTGCATACCTCTTGCCGTCTTTTGGAGATGCCAATCTCAGTTGGTTACATTTTGTAACCGACTCATTGCCTTCCTTAATGAGCCTATGTTTCAATACCTTCCAATAATTCTTTGCGAGATCGTAGTCATCTTGATCTGTAAGAACAGCGCATACATCAACAATCGAGAAGAACCACTCCTGCTTCTCTTCATCCCACATCGTGCGAACTTTCTTCTGCTCAAAGATATGTATATTTTCCAACTCCATAGACCTTCAGTGTTTTCTACAAATTTATGCGATTCTTCCTCAAATGGCAAATAATTGTTTGGCGGAAAACTAAGTCCATACGAGCTCGTATATGTAAAAAGCCCTCCCGTTGCTAGCATGGAGAGGGCCAAAATCCGGATTTTAGTTTATCTTCTAGTCTCTTCTTCTTGTACTGAACCATCTTTTGATAGATGGATAAATTCAGTGCTTTCAGGCGAAACAGAAGATTTCACACAGAACTCACTTAGCAAATGTCTTAATGATAAAATCTATCATAATCATTAGCACTTAAAGATTTAAAGTCTTTTGAGACATCTGTGGTCCAGTTAACCACTGGCTGGTTTTAATTTGCACAGACTGGCACCATTGTGTTGATTTTCAAATCTAGTTCTTCTCTATTCATAAATCATAAGCATCTTTTAAGAGTAAAAGCCACTCAAAATTGGCAATGAGTGGCTTTAGTCATATTATTGAAAGGTACTATGAGATTATTCCGCAGATCCTCCAAAATCGTTACCGGCATCTTCCCAACCTCCGATTCCTACTGATCCGCCACTCATTGTTAGAATACTTCCCTCTGGAACGAGTTTAATAACTTCCAACGTAGGTGCCTTATATTCAGTTCTTTGAATTCTCATATCTTCCTTTCATTTATGTATTACTTCGTATCGCCTGAATGTTAGGTTTCATCAATCTGCAGAGCCTTCAAAATCATCCCCATCTTCCCAGCCACTGACCCCTATAGATAAACCACTTTGTGTTAAGATTGCCCCTTCTGAAACAATCTCTATAACATCTAGCGAAGGCGAAGAGAATTTTTGATCATCTATCATTCTTGACATCTAATTACTCTGCTGAACCCCCATTGTCCTCGTCGTCGGTTTCCCATCCGCCGATACCAATATTGATTCCGTTTCCTGTCTTGTTTACTGTCACTGTGAACTTGTGCTGCTTGCCGCCCACGAAAGTAAATCCCTTCTTCAATGTATATTCTGTGCCATCAACCGTAACCACGATAAGCGCAGAATCATTGGCAACAGTCTGAGGAACAATTACTGCACGATAATATGTACCTTCGTTATACGGAATCATCTCTGTCACTGATCCAGTAGCAGTCACAGTACCATCAGTAAGATTGACTGTAGCATTTGTTTTCACATTGCGCACAGCCACTGATACATTAGCAGCAGCGAAAGTTTCATCAGTAAATCCATCGCCAGCTTCAAGATAAATTGTCATGTTGCTCATCACATGGTTTGTTGCAATCTGTACAAGATTTGATGTAGGAGAAACTCCTGAGGCTATCCCCCATATAAAATCTGAAGCCTTATAGTTTGCAAGGGTACTCTGGTTAGCATTCACGGCAAACGGATATGCAGTAACACTTGATGGATTACCATATGGATAGTAGCAGTAGAAATCCGCCTTTGTAGTTTTGTCTAACCAATACATCTCCTCTGCCGGAGTCCATGATGTGCTATAAGTATGCTTTACATTGTCATAGTGGTTTCCGGATGCCGCAAGACTACCAGCCACACCGTCAACATAGTTCACAACATAGATACCAACTTCGTCACCTGACTCGAAAGCAGTGTCGGTAACCTTTGTTGCAAGATTCATTGAAAGGTTGATCTTAAGATTCTCATCAACTGGAATAATAGGGGTTTCAATGCCATTTTTATGGCACGAAACAAGTGCTGCCAATGCAGCGGCAAAGAATACGATCTTTTTCATTGTATTTAGTTAATTTAGTTCATTCCACCTGAAGAAGCATCAATAGCAATTTCAAACTTCTCCTGATCTGGTGATGTATTTACGATAAGATTGATTGTATGCTGATAACCTGGTCTGAATGAAAGGCTATACTCAAGCAGGTAGGCGATTCCACCCATTGAAATCTCAATAAGCGGGGTTCTGCGTTCAATATTCTGTGGTATGACCATAGCCTTGAACTGCTCATTAGAGAGTTTTTTCATTGTTATGGTCTTGCGATCACCAAGAGCATACTTCTCTACAGATCCATTTGCAAGATTAAGATCAGCGGTCGTTACAGTATTGTAAATATGCACAGCAATGTCGTCAGGTAGTTCACCTTCAAACTTCTCTCCCTTTAGCACATTGACGACGCATTTAGACATCATATGTTTAAATGAGAGACTTACCTTGCCGTCAGAATGAGAAACAGCCTCAGCCTTTGCGAACATAAGGTCACTTGCTTCATATCCTCCAAGAGCATCTTCAGTCTTTACAGAATTCTGATCTGTTGCAATATCAAACAGATAAGATTCCACGGAGGTCGGTTCGATTGAAGGGTATACAGCATAGAAATCGCAAGCTTTCGCACTCCAATACAAAGTACGGTTTGATGACCACGAATTACCATCAAAAGTAAGTTTCTCATTATTAAGAAAATTGCCTCCAATCTGAAGTTCTGGGACTTCTTCTGTTGTGTATTCCACAGCCCAAACAGAGACCCTGTCTCCTGCCTCGAAACTCTCAGCTATTACCTTGGTCTGTGGCAGCCCGAACTCGAAATGAATCTGATCCTGCTCCAATGAAGTTGCAGGCGTCTCTTTCTGACAAGAGAGGAGTGCTGCAAATGCAGCTATCATTATAATTATCTTCTTCATAATTATCGTTTTAACCAGTAATACTTATTTTCTAAAGTTCGGTTTATCACCCATGTAGACAGGAGCATGCTGCTTGCCATTATTGTAGACAGGTTCAACAATCGGCATAACCTCGAATGCAGACTTTGTTGTAGGACCAGCAGTTGTCACATCTTTCGCAATGAATTCATCAAGATCGAATTTCTCACCAGCATACTCCATAATCCTCTCAACCATTGCCTGACGCGAGATCGCAGAGAAATAAGGGATATTGTCGTTCATACAGCTTGTCGGCTCGGAGCGATATACTCCGCGAGTATGGAAGTATCCTCCCTCGTAAATGTCCACTACATTAGAATACTTAGGGTGGAATATGAAATGTGACCAAGCAACTTCGTTCATATCACCTGTGAGTTCAAGATTGCGATACCAACCATTCGCTTTACCTCTATTGAAATCATCGACATGGCCACAACCATCTGTGCATGTACAAGTAGAGATAAATGCATTATGATAGATATACTCATCTGCGAGTTTTCCGAATCCATGTCCACCTGCTTCGTGTTGGACGATTCCGCGGAAGTCGTATGGATATGCATCAGCCGACTTAGGACAGCAGGCAACTGCAGTGCCATCGCTATACATGTAGCATACCCCTCCGTATTCTGCAGTGTTCTCCACGAGAACAATCAGAGTCTGAGCGATGTTATCATTAATAGGAGCTTTGCATGCATACTCGAAACACATGTTCATATCAGGCTGAACGAGATTCAACTCACCAGATGAACTTCCAAACTTAGCATCCTTGATGGTGTTCAAAGTTCCCATACCGCTATCATCAGAAACTCCGAGGACTGCATATACGTTGAAGTAATCCTTATAGGTCTTGTATGGTTCGATTGCAAAATAATGTCCTACAGCCTCTTGCAGGTCTGCAAGATAGTTTCCAGCAGCAATATCTGCGGCATCGTAGCAGTCACCCAAAAAGACAACATCAACTCCATTACCTTGTGTCGCTTCATTGAGGGTAATCACATCTCCATCCCCATACTGATAATCAAACTGCTCTACACTCATAGTCGTGCGATAGTCCTTGTCATCAAGAAGGAATACAATCTCTCCTGCACGGCCCTTGAGATTCTTCGTGGTTGTCTGATAAGCATAAGTCGGATGAGTCATCTCCACTGAGATAGACGAAGCATCAACAGCCGTCATCTCAGAGAAAGTCACAGTAACCTCAGTCTTGCCTGTTCCTCTAGAAGGAGTCACAGTAATCCAATCCGGCTTGCTCTCAATCGACCAATTATGATTTGCTGGCGCGCGAAGAACATAAGTCTTCGAGGTCTCATCATTGAGTGCACGCGCCTGTCTTCTGCTTATTGAGAAATCGTAGTGAGCTGATATCCTCTTAAATTTACCCCATTCGGGATCGGTCGCATAGCGGTTCACTGCATTAGCAGGAACTTCTATAGTAAAACTATCCTTGGGTACTCCATCAAATGCTCCCGACTGCACTATCGGTGGTTCGGCAGCACGACAGATAATTTTATTAATTCCATAGCAGTTTTCAAATGCATCTGTCTGTATAGTTTGAAGGGTAGATGGTAATTCTATGGACAACAGTGTAGTATTATTATAAAACGCGTTTGACTTAATTATAACCACGCCCTCTGGAATTATAAGTTTGTCTCTTAATTTAGACGTTCGAGTATGATTCCCAAATGCATTTGAGCCGACTACCTTTAATGTACTCGGCAGTATAACACCTGACAGATTAATATAATTGGTTGACCATCCAAAGAGATTGTTAGGTATTTCAGTCATACCTTCTGGAAAAACGAGTTCGCCAGAAAATTCACACGACGCAAAACACCCATCATGAATTTCCACAACATTATTTAAATTTAGTGGTCCACTAAATCCTGAAAATGAAAAGCTATGTCTATATAGTATATTTATCTTGTCTGGGATTCTCAGTCCACCTGTAAAATTACCAGCCTTACTAAAAGCAGATTGTCCAATATATTCCAATTCTTCAGAAAGTATTAGATTACCTGAAAATCCACAATCATAGAATGCCTCACTTCCAATATATCTCAATGTTTCAGGGAGAACAATTTTTCCAGAAAGTGATGAACAATAGGAAAAAGCATATTCACCCAACAAGTCCAAATTTGAAGAAAGCACAAAGCTTGAAATATTAGTGCCTGAAAAAGCATAAGACCAGATATGCGTTACATTGTCCGGAACGACCAAAGCACCAGATACTGAAGATGATTTAAATGCAGCATATCCAATCTGATTAATATTCTCAGGGAATGTAAAGTTATATAGCGATTTTTTCCCCTCAAAAGCATTATCAGGAATCACATCATCGTATATTCCAGCCTCACGAGTTGCAAAAATTGTGGACTTACCATATTCATCATTATGTCCATAAAGTGTCAATTTTGAGCACTTCACATCAACAACCCTACTTTCCTTAAGGTTAACTGCCTCAAGAATAGCCATCGAGTCACGCATAAAGTAGAAATCTTCATCAGAAATCGTTCCAGATACCTTCAGGTTCTTAATCTTCATAGGATTCTTCTTATCAGCCTTGATAAGACGTCCTAGGGTACCAGGCTCAGTTACATTTACACAATAGTACTGACGAGCTTCACCCTCATGAACATTGAGATCCTCTGTCCAAGGAACAATAGTTGATTCGACAAGGTCAAGCTCGTATTCACCTGTAGGAGTTTTGCGATTAATCTTGATGGTGAACTTATTCACCTTTCCTGCTTCATAGGTGAAGTCAGCGTCTTTTCTGAATTTGTATGTCAGCCCTTCGACTGTAATGCTGAAAAGACTTGTCTGAGCAGCAACGGTCTGAGGAGC
>CANBDX010000009.1 GCA_947367315.1 uncultured Bacteroidales bacterium
GCTGGAACACCTCCTTTTTGGAGCAAGTCATGACACGAGCTTCGCGGTGGATTGCAAGGCTACGAGCCTTGTACAGTGAGAAGTCTTTTTAATATACAGTCCCGTAGCTCAGTTGGTTAGAGCACTACACTGATAATGTAGGGGTCAGCAGTTCAAGTCTGCTCGGGACTACAAGTTCTTAAAAATTCTTGGGGGTATAGCTCAGTTGGCTAGAGCACCTGCTTTGCAAGCAGGGGGTCGTCGGTTCGACTCCGACTATCTCCACCACGAACCCATTCAGAATCACTTCTGAGTGGGTTTTTCTTTTTCCCCCCCGGTTGTTTTGTATTCTATCCCTGAAATCGCTCATTTTCCCGGACAGTAGGAATAGCAAACATAACTGCCACAGTATTAACTACTTATGTATATAGACCTGCGGCAATTGTCACAGGTCTATATGCGTAATCGTAAGAATATCAAGTAGTTGAGTGATTTTGCCTCATTTTCTTGTGTCGCGGTGCAAACTGTACTGAGCACCGCGACACAACAACAAAATTTATCAACCTACCTTTTCAGTTGATCCACAATTTCCATCCGGAAAATCGGCTATTTCCCGGACGGAAACGGCACAAGGCAGGCATAGCGAACGATATGCATGGTCCGGGAACCTTCGCAGTGAGCGCAGCCTGTTTTGAGGAGCTGGATGGCGTATTTGCCAACTGCGTTGTTCTGCACTACTGCACCACCGGATTTGAGTATCCCTGTTTTTGTAATCGTTGGAATAGTCCGTAATTTCTGCAAAATAACGGTGTAAGAGAGATAGCCGGGCTTTTTTTGGGGTGGGGAGATAGTCCTTCGTATCAGTTGGCCACCTCGCATAGGAACTTTATGCGTACGAGGCGCACTTCCTGTTCGTCGTAGTCGCTTCCGAGCTCTTCCATGGCTGCTGCGAGGGAGTCGGACTCTGCGTCGTCATGGAAGTAGTCGTAGATGTCGTCCACGATGTCTTCGTCGAGGGTCTGTTCGATGTAATAATCAAGATTTAGCTTGGTACCCGAGTATACGATGGCTTCTATTTCGTCCAGGAGCTCTTCCATGTCCATGCCCTTGGCATCGGCTATATCCTCCAGAGGGAGCTTGCGGTCCACACTCTGGATGATGAATACCTTGTTCACGGATTTGTTCACTATGGACTTCATCACGAAGTCATCCGGTCTGATGATATCGTTTTCCTCTACATATTTTTCTATAAGCTTGAGGAATTCGCGTCCGAATTTCCTTGCTTTTCCTTCTCCGACGCCCTGACAGTTCTTGAGCTCGTCGATGGTGATAGGATACATGATGGACATGTCTTCCAGCGAAGGGTCTCCGAATATCACCCACGGCTGGAGATTCAGCTTTTTGGCTACATCTCTGCGGAGATCCTTGAGCATGGCTAGCAGTCTGTCGTCACCTCCACCGCCTCCTCTTGCCGCTGCAGCAGATGCGGCGAGGTCGTCATCGTCGTCCTCTCCCTCGGCAAATTCCCTGTCTTCCGTGAGGATTAGCTCGTATGGGTTTGCAAAGAATTCAACCCCTGCAGGAGTCACGGAGATGAGGCCATAGGATTCGATGTCCTTATTTAAAAGATGTAGAACAAGTCCCTGATGTATGACTGCACTCCAGAAGCGAACCGAATGGTCCTTGCTGGCACCAAAGAGGTCCAGCTTGTCGTGCTTGTAGGATTTTATTATGGAATTGACCTCTCCTGCAAGAATGTTTGCAAGGTGCTCGGTCTTGAAATTCTCAGGAAGGCTTTGGATAAGCTCGATTACCGTTGCCATTTCCTCCCTGCCGTCGAATGTTTTCTTCGGATGGAGGCAGTTGTCGCATGCGCCGCAGTTCTCTACATTGTAGTCTTCCCCGAAGTAGTTCAGCAGCAGTTTTCTGCGGCATGAGTTGGATTCGGCATATGCCACGGTCTCCATCAGAAGCTGCTTGCCGATTTCCTGTTCAGCTATAGGCTTGCCCTGCATGAACTTCTCTAGCTTCTGGATGTCCTTGTAGCTGTAGAATGTTATGCACTCTCCCTCCTTGCCGTCTCTGCCTGCGCGTCCAGTCTCCTGGTAGTAGCCTTCGATACTCTTAGGGATGTCGTAATGGATGACGAACCTTACGTCCGGCTTGTCGATTCCCATTCCGAACGCTATTGTGGCCACAATCACATCCACCTCCTCCATCAGGAACCTGTCCTGGTTGTCGGCTCTTGTCTTGGCGTCAAGTCCGGCATGGTAAGGCGCAGCCTTTATGCCGTTGATGTTCAACAGCTCTGCAAGTTCTTCCACCTTTTTCCTGCTGAGGCAGTAGATGATGCCGGAGCGTCCCGGATGCTGCTTGATGTATTTAATGATGTCGCGCTTAGGATCCGATTTGTCCCTTATTTCATAATATAGGTTAGGACGGTTGAATGAAGATTTGAATACGGTTGCATCCGTCATGCCCAGATTGCGGATGATGTCGCTCTGGACCTTCGGAGTAGCCGTAGCCGTGAGAGCTATGATTGGAGCTGTGCCGATGTCTTCGATTATTGCTCTGATCCTCCTGTATTCCGGACGGAAGTCATGTCCCCATTCGGATATGCAATGGGCCTCGTCCACGGCATAGAACGAAATCCTGATTTCCTTCAGCATAGCCACATTTTCCGCCTTGGTAAGCGACTCGGGAGCTACATAAAGTAGCTTGGTAGCCCCTGACAGCAGGTCTTTACGCACCTCGGCAATCTGCGCCTTGTTCAGAGATGAGTTGAGGAAATGAGCGATTCCGTCATTGCCTGATACGAATCCTCGGATCGCGTCCACCTGGTTCTTCATAAGTGCGATGAGCGGCGATATGACGATTGCTGTGCCTTCCATGACCAGGGCCGGCAGCTGATAGCACAAGGACTTTCCGCCTCCGGTAGGCATCAGCACAAAGGCGTTGTTGCCGTCGGTGAGATGCTTGATTATACGTTCCTGGTCGGCCTTGAATGAGTCGAAACCGAAGAATTCCTTCAGTTTGGCGTGCAGAATTGGGGAATCTATTTTCATAACCGTCAAATTGGTTTATAAAGTTAAATGAAAAATTTCGACAACTCAAAATATTTCTTCTTATATTTGCGGGCTGATTCGACAATTTTGTAATATTAAAATAGATTTAAACATGAAAGCAATCAAATTTTTCGCAGCAGCAGCGATTGTATCGGCACTCGCTCTCTCATGCAACTCTCAGCCAGATGTAAAGGTTGAGGCTGAACTTCCTACAGCAGCAGAAGTGGATTCAGTAAGCTACCTTATCGGTGTGAACTTCGGTTCATTCCTCAAGGGCAACAACTTTGCTGAGGATCTCAAGGAAATCAACATGACTGAAGTTAAGAAGGGTATGCAGGACTTCCTCAAGGCTGAGGGATCTCCATACGACCAGGATTTCGGTGAGCAGTTCAAGATCAATCCAGACCAGATGGGCCGTATCCTCAACGGATTCATCTCAAAGAAGCAGACTTACAAGGCTGAGCTCAACCTTGCAAAGGAGAAGGACTTCCTCAAGAAGAACGCTCTCAAGGAGAATGTGGACACAACTGCAAGCGGTCTCCAGTACACAATCATCGCAGAAGGTGCTGCTGAGAAGGTCGCTCCACAGGATACAGTATGGGTTAATTACAAGGGTACTCTCCTTGACGGAACAGTATTCGATCAGAACGACTCTACACAGTTCGTGGCTAACCGCGTGATCAAGGGTTGGACAGAGGGTCTCGGTCTCCTCGGTGAGGGCGGAAAGGCAACTCTCTACATTCCTGCAGAGCTCGCTTACGGTTCAAGAGGCAACCGCAACATCGAGCCTAACTCTACTCTTATCTTCGATGTAGAGGTTCTCAAGGTCGGCAAGTTCGTTCCAAAGGAAGACAAGAAGAAGTAATTATGGCTATGGAGCTTGAGGGCAGGATTGTCCGCAAACTGAATGTGCAGACCGGCACTTCTGCAAGGGGTGCATGGGCCAAGCAGGAGTTCGTCTTCGAATATCAGGAAGGCAGCTACCCGTCTCAGGTGTGCATGAATGTATGGGGCGAGGACAAGGTCAGGGACCTGGAGAAATATCAGGTCGGCGACAAGGTCAAGGTCTCGTTCAATCTCAGCAGCCGTGAGTTCAACGGACGCTGGTACACCGATGTAAGAGCATGGCGCATAGAGCCGGCAGGTCAGGCAGCCCAGTTTGCCGGAGCAGTGGCTGGCGGTGCTGGTTATGCAGCCGCTCCCGCAGCTCCTCAGCAGGGAGGATATGACTATGCCCAGTCGGCTGGAAGCTATGCTGCTCCGACAGGTGCGCCGATGCCTTCGGCAGATGACCTCTCCGCTCCGCTTGAAGATGACGACCTCCCGTTCTAGGAAGGCGTCATAGATATACAGGAGGCTGAATGAAAGTCGCATGACTTCGTTCAGCCTCCTGATTTTGTTCTTAATGGGCGAAACTTGTGCCGGGCGTGCACACGAATCTACGTCTGAGGGTCTTCCGTGGCCTGTTGTTGTGCACAGAGGGTAGCGAATACGCCCCCTGTGAACATTTATGTGTAATTGCGAGCAATGCTCAGGAAGGATTGTTTTGGGTGAGATTGTTGAGGATATCCACTTAAAATATTTATCTTTATGCTTTGAAAAATAACTGCAACTTATGAAGAACATTTTTCGTCTAACTTTTTTGCATGCGCTTCTTGCATACCTTTTCTCTATTTCCGTCTCAGCCCAGACCGGCGGTACCCAGACATCCGAAGATGGTCGCCCGACATACGGTTTGCTGAATGTTACCGGTTCTGTTGCTGAAGGTGCGGCAGTGTATGTCGATGACCGGATGGTGGGCAATGTGCCTCTCAATAATTACAAGCTCTCAAGTGGAATTCATACCGTGAAGATCGTCAAGCCGATGTACCAGAGCTACGAGACCATTGTAGGAGTGAACGAAGGGGCGGTTACGGAAGTGAATCCGGCTCTTGAGGTGGATCCGTCGGCCGCGCCCGCACCAGCACCTGAAGTCAAGACTGTGGAACAGAATGCACCGCTTCCGGTCCAGACCCCTTCGCGACCGTCATATACTTCTTCCTCTGCGGATAATACTGCCAGAAAGACATTTAACGTCAATGGTGTCAGCTTCGACATGGTCTTTGTTGATGGAGGCACTTATACCATGGGACAGTATGATTTTGAGAAACATCAGGTGACGCTTTCCGATTTCTATATGGGAGAGGTTGAGGTCACGCAGGAGCTGTGGAAGGCTGTTATGGGTAATAATCCGGGTAATTATCTACATTATGTAGGAGACAATAAACCGGTCTGTCGTGTTTCCTGGTATGATTGTCAGGACTTCATAAAGAAACTTAACTCTATGACAGGAGTATCTTTCCGCCTTCCTACCGAGGCTGAGTGGGAATATGCAGCCAAGGGAGGATGTAAATCAAAAGGCTATAAATATGCAGGAAGTAATAACCTCGATGAAGTTGCATGGCATAAAGGGAACTCCGGAGACACTACTCACCCGGTGAAGACCAGAAAGTCTAATGAACTTGGACTTTATGATATGTTGGGTAATATATATGAATGGTGTAATGATTGGAGAGAAGAAGAGAGGGTGTATAAGGATCAGGTTAATCCTCAAGGTCCGTCGTCCGGCACCAAACGTGTATTGCGTGGAGGAGGTTTCTGCTATTCGATAGTTGGATGTGATTTTGGATGGGAACAACCCCCAACTGAGAATGCATCCTCTTTCGGCCTTCGACTGGCTCTCTCTGGTTCCGGCAATTCAGATAGATCATCATCGTCATATTCGTCTTCTTCAAGTGCCCGGAACAGTTCCTATAGCCAGAGTCCGGCCTCATCCCGCAAGGAACACATCAAGGTGAACGGCGTGTCATTCGAGATGATTTTTGTGTCAGGAGGCACATATACCATGGGAGAATATGAGCATCAGAAGCATCAGGTGACAGTTTCTGATTTCTATATGGGTGAAACCGAGGTTACTCAGCAATTGTGGAAGGCTGTGATGGGAAGTAACCCGAGCTACCATGTTGGTGATTTAATGCCTGCCAATTCTGTGTCATGGGATCTATGTCAGGACTTTATCCGTAAATTGAATTCTATGACCGGCCGTAGATTCCGTATGCCGACTGAGGCTGAATGGGAATATGCAGCAAGGGGTGGAAATTCTTCCAAGGGCTATAAATATGCCGGAAGCGACGTTCTTGATAGAGTCGCATGGTATGGCGGAAATTCTGGTTCGAAACCACATGATGTGAAAGGTAAGGTTCCAAATGAATTGGGCTTCTATGATATGCTGGGAAATGTTTACGAATGGTGCAGTGACTGGAAGGCAGATTATCCCAAGACGTCTCAATATAATCCTAAAGGCCCTTCAAGTGGTGAGAAGAAAATCCAGCGAGGCGGTTTTTACAGTAGCTCGGACTCTGTCGTGAAGGCAACATTCAGAAGTAGCGATGAGAGGAACAATTCCGGTTCATGGAACGGCCTGCGTCTGGTGATGGAGCCGTAGCCTCAACTCTGATAGCTATAGCGCCAGCTGGACAAGGCGGCGGGATTCGTAGTGGGCGGTCCAACGGAAGCCGAGTGTTTTGAGACGGGCTGCATATTCGTTGAAGCCGGCACCTATGCGGTCAGGGGAGTGGGAGTCTGAGCCGAGGCTGATGATTTCGCCTCCCATGTCACGGTAGCGCTTGAGGATTTCGGCGTCGAGGGTAACTTCCCGACCATTGTAGTTCTGGTAACTCTTGGTGTTGATTTCCAGGGCCTTGCCTTCGTGGATGATGTATCGGAACATTTCGTCGAGGACGTCGCTGAAGTCGCTGTAGCGCAGGCATGTGACTGGATATGGAGCATAACGGACCACATAGTCGTAATGTCCCATTATGTCGAAGTCTTCAAGCCATGTCATCTCCTGCAGTATGGTCTCCAGATAGCGCCCGTAGGCCTGTTTCCAGTCTTTGTCTTCATAATAGCCTCCATAGAAAGGGTCGGTTCCGTCCAGGTAGTGCACGGATGCTATGACTTGGTCGAAACTGCTGTCTGACAGCTTCTTGCGGATGTCTTCATGATGGTCGCAATGCATGCCGATTTCAATGCCTTTAAGAATCCTGATTCCGTTTTTTCCGTCAGTGGAAGTATCTGCGTTGAGCAATACCTGCACCCGTCCGATTTCCTCCTGCTGTGCCTTGACGTCGAATACTTCAGGCACAAGGTTTTCATATGCAGCTTTCATCGGAGGGACAAAGAAATCGCAATGGTCGGTGAAGGCCAGTCCACCGAGTCCGGACGCCAATGCTGTCCTTGCTCCATCTTCGATGGAGGCCTTTTTCCCGTCGAATGAGAACTGGCTGTGGTTATGATTGTCGAATAAAACCATTGCGTGGGGGAGGTCTAATGAAAAACGGGTGCGAAATTAGTAAAATTTTTCATAATTTTGCAGATTGTGCGCATGGTGTGTGTAATGGACATGCGGTAATATGTTTCAGAAACTTGTGATATGATAACGTTTGGATATAAAAACAGATTCAATGGTCCTATAAGGGCCCTGGTGGCTCTTGCCATCGGTATTGTGATGGTGGTAAGCCGTGCAGATGCAATGGTGCTGGCCGTGCGTATAATAGCAGCCTTCCTGCTGGCTTCAGGACTGGTGTCCATGGCTGTGGCCTATAAGCATAAAAGTGAGGGGGCCATGCCGCTGATGGGATTCAATGCAGTGGTGGATGTGCTGCTGGCATTGCTGATATTCATCTGGCCTGAGTTCGTGGCCAGCCTTATAATGTATCTGATAGGCTTTGTTCTGATAGGCTTCGGAATATTCCAGCTGATAGCTCTGATAAGCGCCAACAGGGTGATGCCGGTGGGCCCGCTCGCGTTTGTGCTGCCGTCGCTGGTACTGGCTGGAGGAGCCATCCTGATCCTGAATCCTGGATTCATCGGCTCCGCGATAGGCATCGTGGCCGGTGTGGCCCTCATCCTTTACGGACTGTCGGAGCTGCTTTCATCGTGGAAGATGAAGAAGGCAATGGATGAATATGACATCCATAACTATCCGGATTCGGACAAAATTGACGACCAGGCAATAGACGAACAGTAATCTATGATTCCTCACGAGACGGTAGACAGGATTCTGGACACGGCGCAGATAGCCGATGTCGTGGGTGACTTCGTGACTTTGAAGAAGCGCGGAGCCAACTACATTGCGTGCTGCCCGTTCCATAACGAGAAGACCCCGTCGTTCTACGTCTCTCCTGCGAAGGGAATCTATAAATGCTTCGGTTGCGGCAAGTCCGGCACGGCTGTCGGCTTCGTGATGGAACACGAGAGCCTGAGTTATGTGGAGGCCTTGAAATATCTCGCAAGGAAGTATCATATCGAGGTGGTGGAGAAGGAGGAATCCGCTGAGGAGATTGCGCAGAAGCAGCGCAACGAGAGCCTTCTGCTTGTGTCGGAATATGCGGGTAAGTTTTTCCGCGAAAGTCTCCAGACGCCTGAGGGGCAGACTATAGGATACCAGTATTTCCGCAGCCGCGGTCTGGAAGACGGGACAATCCGCAAATATGGTCTCGGATGGGCCCCTACGGACAGACGGGCATTGGCGGAGGCGGCGAGGACTGCGGGATATAAGGAGGAGTTCCTTACGGAGACTGGACTGTGCATCAAATACGACGACGGCCGTCTGGTGGACAGATTTTTCGACAGGGTTATATTCCCGATCCATTCCGTGAGCGGAAGAGTCATTGCTTTCGGAGGACGAACTCTCAAGACAGACAAGACGGTGGCGAAATATGTGAACTCGCCGTCTACGGAAATATACGACAAGAGCCGCTCGCTTTACGGAATTTATTTCGCTAAGAACGAGATGGCACGTCAGGACAAATGTATCCTGGTGGAGGGGTATCTGGATGTGCTCTCGATGCATCAGCTCGGAATCACCAATGTGGTGGCATCCAGCGGAACATCTCTCACCGTGGAGCAGATACGTCTTATCAGGAAGTTCACCAGCAATGTAACCATCATCTACGACGGTGACTCCGCAGGCATCAAGGCCGCCCTCAGGGGTATAGGCCTGGTGCTGAAGGAAGGCCTGAACGTGAAGGTTGTGCTGCTGCCTGAGGGTCAGGATCCTGATGATTTTGCAAAGAAGCATACACTGGAGGAAGTTCAGGACCATATAGCCCGCAACGAGCAGGACTTCATAAGCTTCAAGACCGACCTGCTTTTGGGCGAAGCCGGCACTGACCCTCTCAAGAGGGCTAATCTGATCAACGACGTGGCCGACACCATAGCTCTGATTCCGGATGCGGTTGTGCGTGCCGTGTATGTGCGCACATGTGCGGCGAAGTTCGAGATAGACGAGAGCATATTGGCGGACAGGGTCAGCAGGTCGCGTACGGATATGATCATTGCGGAGAAGGAGCAGAGGGAAAGGGAACAGGACCGGGCTGTGCGTCAGATGGAGCGCGAAAGCATGCCGCAGCCGGGAGAGGTTCCTCCGCCCCCTGCTGAAGAGGACTATGTAATGCAGCCGGAGACGGCTCCGGCGCTTATCCCGGAGGCTGGAGGCATGGTGATGAATGCTCCGTATCTGCAGCCGTGCGAGAGGGAGCTTCTCGGGTTTGTTCTCGAGGAAGGATGCACTGAACTGGATTTCGACAGGGATTCAAGATTCTATGTTGAGGGAGAGAGCATCAATGTCGCTGAATTCATAGACGGAATTCTTGCGGATGACGAGGCGGAATTCGTCAATGAGCCTTACCGTAAGGTCTATGAGGAATATTTCAGGATGTATGATGAGGGATTGTCGCAGTCTCAGATCCAGAGCAGGCTTCTCAACAGCATGGATGAGACAGTATCGGCTGTGGCGAAGGACCTTCTGATAGAGAAATATCAGATTACCGTAAAGAATTACGAGCAGTCGCTGACAGCGGTTTCGACACGGCTTGTGCAGTTCATTCCAAAGTCCCTGCTTGCATATCAGTGCCGTAAGGTGGAGCTGATTCTCAAGGACCTGATGAAGGAGCTGGAGACGGTGACGGATCCTGAGAAGCAGATGGAACTTCTGACGAAGATCGGGGATTACAACAAGGCCCGTACTCGCCTTAACAACGAGCTGGGGCGTGTATAAAAGGAAATATTAAAATTTAACGATATAATGGAAAAGAAATTCAACAGAACTCTTGTGACCTGTGCGCTTCCATATGCGAACGGTCCGGTCCACATCGGTCACCTTGCCGGTGTGTATGTGCCAGCTGACATCTACGTGAGATATCTGAGGATGAGGGGAGAGGATGTGCTTTATGTCTGCGGCTCGGATGAGCATGGAGTGCCTATCACCATCAAGGCACAGAAGGAGGGATGCACCCCTCAGGATATTGTGGACAGATATCACAGGATAATCAAGGACTCATTCACAGGACTTGGAATCAATTTCGACATATATTCGAGGACCTCTTCGAAGACCCATCACAAGAATGCTGCAGACTATTTCCGCAGGCTCTATGATGAGGGCAAGTTCATCGAGAAGGTGAGCGAGCAGTACTATGACGAGGAGACAAAGACCTTCCTTGCAGACCGCTATATCACAGGCACATGTCCTCGCTGCGGTGCTGAAGGCGCATACGGCGACCAGTGCGAGAAGTGCGGCGCCACCCTCAGCCCGGACGAACTCATCAACCCTAAGTCAGCGCTCAGCGGCGGCGAGCTTGTGAAGAAGGAGACCAAGCACTGGTACCTTCCTCTCGATCAGTACGAGAAGTGGCTTTCGGAGTGGATTCTCGACGGACACAAGGAGTGGAGAAGCAATGTTTACGGCCAGTGCAAGAGCTGGATCGACGGCGGTCTCCAGCCACGTGCGGTGAGCCGTGACCTCAACTGGGGAGTTCCGGTGCCTGTAGAGGGAGCTGACGGAAAGGTGCTTTATGTGTGGTTCGATGCCCCTATAGGTTACATCTCGAATACTCAGGAGCTCCTTCCTCAGAGCTGGGAGAAATGGTGGAAGAGCGAGGATACAAAGCTCGTGCATTTCATCGGAAAGGACAACATCGTGTTCCACTGCATCGTTTTCCCTTCAATGCTGAAGGCTGACGGTAGCTTCATCCTTCCTGATAACGTACCGGCAAACGAGTTCCTCAACCTCGAGGGCGACAAGATATCGACATCACGCGGATGGGCGGTATGGCTTCACGAGTATCTCGAGCAGTTCCCTGGACAGGAGGACGTTCTCCGCTATGTGCTTACGGCCAATGCTCCTGAGACCAAGGATAACGATTTCTCATGGAAGGACTTCCAGGCGCGCAACAACAGCGAGCTCGTTGCCATCCTCGGTAACTTCGTGAACCGTGCCGTGGTCCTTACACATAAGTATTTCGAGGGTAAGGTTCCGGCGGACCTCAAGCCTGAGGCTATCGATGCCGAGACTCTCGCGCAGATCCAGCCTTTGCGCGAGGCTATGGAGAAGTATCTCGACGGATACAAGTTCCGTGAGGCCCTCAAGGAGGCTATGAACATCGCCCGTCTCGGAAACAAATATCTTACAGATACAGAGCCATGGAAGGTGGCAAAGACGGATATGGACAGGACTGCCTCTATCCTTAACGTTTCGCTCCAGATCTGCGCTTCGCTTGCAATCGCATTCGAGCCCTTCCTTCCGTTCTCGTCCGAGAAGCTCCGCAGCATCCTCAACGTAGGCATCGTTGCCGGTAACGACCACCGTGCAGGCGAACCTGTCATTTCGAGCGAAGTCTCTGTCATTCCGAGCGAAGTCGAGGAATCTCCATATGTAAACCGCTACACAGCAGGCGAGGGCGCAGCCCTTCATACGGGTGTGTCTTATGACGGCATCTCCCTCTCATGGGACGACCTCGGAAAGACCTCAATCCTTCCTGCAGGCCATCAGCTGAACCATGCGACCCTCCTTTTCGGCAAGATCGAAGACGAGGTGGTGGATGCTCAGATCGCACGCCTTGAGGCCATCCGCGCAGAGCGCGAGGCAGCAGCAAAGGCAGCAGAGGCAGCTGTGGTTACACCTCAGAAGGAAGAGTGCACATTCGATGATTTCGGCAAGATGGACATCAGGACAGCTACTGTCCTCGAGGCAGAGCGCGTCCCTAAGACCGACAAGCTTCTGAAGCTGACAATTGATACCGGCATCGACAAGAGAGTGATCGTGTCAGGCATCGCCGAGCAGTATTCTCCGGAGGAGATGGTCGGAAAGCAGATCTGTATCCTTGCCAACCTTGCTCCGCGCAAGATCCGTGGCATAGAGTCCAAGGGTATGATCCTCATGGCACGCCAGAATGACGGCAAGATGCGTTTCATCACTCCGGCTGAGACTCTCTGTAACGGTGCTGAAATTGGTTAATTGTTTGATGGCGATTAATTTGAGCTTTTACGGGTATCCCAAGAGCAGGAGGCGTAAGAGTTTAAGGTATTGGTATATAAGTAGTTGGCGACTTTATGCAGGTCGGCTTTAACATCTGTAAAATCATAGTGAATGATAAAGACGGAGTATTATAAGGATCTTACGAAGATGAACACCTTCGGAATGAAGGTGAAGGCCCGTTGTTTCGTGGAGTATGATTCGGTGGCTGATCTCGTGGACATAGAGTTCGGAGACCTGGCTCGTCCGGTCCTTCATATCGGTGGCGGCAGCAACCTTCTCTTTACTGACGATTTCAAGGGCACCGTACTTCATTCGAAGATCGACTTCATAGAGATACTGGACGAGAGTCATGACCCTCAATTAGTACAGCATTCCGACCGAACCTCTCTCTGTCATTTCGACCCGGCGAAGCGGGTGGAGAAACCTGTCTTAGTATCAGTCGGTGCCGGTGTCGTGTTCGATGATTTCTGCGACTGGGCGGCAAAAGAGGGCCTCTGGGGTGTGGAGAATCTGTCTTATATTCCTGGTGAGGTAGGTGCTTCTGCCGTTCAGAATATCGGAGCATACGGAGTCGAGGTCAAGGATGTGATATGCAGGGTGTATTGCTATGACACTGTCGAGGAGGAGTTCGTAAGCTTCGGTGTGGAAGATTGCCGATATGGATATCGTGATTCTATATTCAAGTCTCCTGAGGTCAAGGGAAGATATGTAGTCACTCATGTAGTCTTCGCTTTATCCCGCATCCCACAGCCGAGGTTGGATTACGGTCATCTGGCTGATGCTGTAAAGGAAGCTCAATCTGCACGTGCTTCAGAATTGACACCCTCTCTCATCCGCAAGGTCATCATCAGGATCCGCAAGGAGAAACTCCCTGAACCGTCCGTAATGGGCAGCGCCGGCAGTTTCTTCAAGAATCCTGTCATTGCTCATGAGCACTTCGAGAGAATAGAGTCTGCGGCAAAGGCCGAGCATGGGGCGGACTATAAGGTTCCGCATTATGATCTGCCTGACGGTACTGTCAAGGTGCCCGCAGCCTGGATGATAGAACAATGCGGATGGAAAGGCCGCAGAAGCGGTGGTGCGGCAGTATGGGACAAGCAGCCGCTTGTGATAGTGAATCATACCGGTGAGGCATTCCCGGAGGAGATAATCGGCCTGGAGAAGCGCATAATCGCATCGGTGAAGCAGAAGTTCGGAGTGGAACTTCATCCGGAAGTGGATCATATTTAAGAAGTGGTCATAATTTTTTATAAATTTTAGATATATGGGTTCATTTGTAGTTGAAGGCGGACATAAGCTCAGTGGAGTAATCAGGCCTCAGGGAGCAAAGAATGAGGCTCTGGAAGTCATAAGTGCAGTATTGCTGACTGACGAGGAGGTGACAATCTCCAATGTGCCGGAAATCCTTGATGTCCGTAACCTCATTATCCTCCTTGAGAGCATGGGTGTGAAGGTTACGAGACACGAGAAGGGCGTATATACCTTCAAGGCAGACCGGATTGATACGGAATATGTGGCAAGCGCCGATTTCGTGGCACGATGTGCAAAGCTGAGAGGCTCCGTGATGGTGGTGGGACCGCTGCTGGCTCGTTTTGGCAGGGCCTATTTCCCAAAGCCGGGAGGAGACCAGATAGGACGTCGCAGGGTGGATACACATATCCTCGGATTCATGAGTCTGGGTGCCGCACAGGAGTATGACCAGGAGAGAAAAGCCTTCTATCTGCATGTTCCCGAAGGGGAGAGCCTGACCGGAAAATATATGCTTCTGGATGAGGCTTCGGTGACAGGTACGGCAAATATAGTGATGGCAGCTGTCCTTGCGAAGGGTGTTACCACTATCTATAATGCAGCCTGCGAACCTTATGTGCAGCAGCTGTGCCGCATGCTCATCAGGATGGGTGCCAGGATTGAGGGAGTGGGGTCCAATCTCCTGACCATCACAGGTGTACCATGTCTGGGCGGTACGGAACATAGAATCCTTCCCGATATGATCGAGATAGGCTCGTTCATAGCCCTTGCAGCCATGAACCGCAGCAGCATCACCATCAAGGATGTGGCATATGATGAACTTGGAATGATACCGGAGGCTTTCCGCCGTCTGGGCGTGAACCTGGAGCGCAGAGGAGATGATATCTTCATTCCTGAGCAGGAAAGCTATGTGATAGATTCCTTCCTGGACGGCTCCATCCTGAATGTAGCCGACGCCCCATGGCCTGGTCTCTCTCCAGACCTTCTGAGTGTGATTCTCGTGATGGCGACCCAGTGCAAGGGAAGCGTGCTGATCCATCAGAAGATGTTCGAAAGCCGTCTGTTCTTTGTGGACAAGCTCATAGACATGGGAGCTCAGATCATCCTTTGCGACCCTCACAGGGCTGTGGTTGTGGGTCATGACCACAAATACAGGCTCAGAGCCGGCAGGATGGCTTCGCCTGACATCAGAGCGGGTATTGCGCTGCTTATAGCTGCCATGTCCGCCAACGGCACAAGCGTCATCAGCAACATCGACCAGATTGACCGCGGCTACGAAGACATCGACATCCGTCTCAATGCCCTCGGTGCAAGGATCACCAGACAGTAGAAAGGCACCTTCATGCCATCGCTGCAAGAATATCCGATTATATGTAGCGATGGTCTGTGCAGCTATTGTCACCGTCCCTTTTTACGGATGACGTTGAGACCGTCGCGGATAGGGAGGATTACGGATTCGACGCGTGGGTCGGAGCTGACCATGTTGTTGAAACGGGCGATGCCCTGAGTCTGCTTATCCTGAGGCAGCGGGTCCTGGCATACCTTGCCGTCCCAGAGGACATTGTCGGCAAGAATGAGCCCTCCCGGACGTACCATGTCGAACACGAGGTCGTAGTACTCGCAGTATTCGCGCTTGTTGGCGTCCATATAGACTATATCATAGAGCATGTCTGAGCGGACGCCTTCCCTATCTCCCGACCCTTCTTTGAACTCTGCTTCAGACCCATCTCCGAGTCTGGTCTCAGTACCTTCTTCAAGTCCGGCCTCGCGGCGAAGTCCGGCCAAAGTCTCCTTACAGTCCCCGATATGGAGAGAAATCACATCCGACAGCCCGGCACGTCCGAACCCTTCAAGGATGAGGTCTTCCAGTTCGTCATTCAGTTCAAGAGTGTCGAGATGCCCTCCTTCGGGAAGCCCTGAAGCCAGACATATTGCCGAGTATCCGGTGAAAGTGCCCAGTTCCAGCACTCTTCTGGCCCCTGTCATCTGCACCATCATCCTCATCAGCTGGCCTTGTGCCTGTCCTGACAGCATCCTTGCATGGTTGGTCCTGATGTGCGTCTGCTTAACGACCCATTCCAGCGCCTCGCTCGGCACCGAAGCATGGTCCTCGATGTATTTGTAGATTTCTTCCATAATTGTAGCTTTAGTGGTCAGCTGACCATTATATATAGATCAGTTTAGACAAGCGCTCCGGGGCAAATATGGTGCAGGCCATCTCGCGGATGTCTTCGGCTGTGATGCCTTCGACCATCTGACGCGTTTCCTTGCTGGTGTTCAGTTTCCCGTAGGCAAGCAGCCCCTTTCCCATGGACAGGCACTGTGTCTCTCCGTTGTCCCCGCTGATTGCCATCTGGCCCAGCAGCTGTTTCTTCGCTGCCTTCAGCTTTCTCTCGGAAAGTATTTCTTCCTGCAGTTTGCCGATTTCCTTAAATGTGGCTTTGATGCACTTTTCAAGATTGTTCTTGTCGCATCCGAGGCTTATCGCAACAATTCCTGTGTCCGAATACTGGGTGTAGCTGCATTCCACTCCATATACCCATCCGTTCTTCTCTCTGAGGACGGCGTTTAGGATGGAGTTGTTGGAGGGCCCTCCGAGTATGTTGCATAACAGGACGGAGGCGAGCCTTTCGCGATCCTGATAGAGGGACGGAGCCAGTCCTCCTATGATGCAGTTTGCCTGATGGTTCCTTTTGTTGAGGGTAAGGTCGAACGGCTCTGCCTCAGGCGCGTGCACAGACGCTTCCGGGCCGGATGCTCCGCATGGATATGAATCTTTGAAATATTTTCCGGACAGTCCCAGCAGATGTTTTTCCATGACTTTCTCGTCGATGTCCGCCACTATGCTGAATGCCATCCTGGACGGAACGAATTTCTCCTTGACGAATCTCGCAAGTTCCTTATGGGAGATCTTCCGGACCGAAGCTCTGGTGCCGAGGATGTTTCCGCTGAGGGGATGACCTTTGAAGAGGAGTTCCTCGAACTTGTCGTATATGTCTTCCGATGGGGTGTCCTTATAGGAGCGGATTTCGTCAATCACCACTCCTTTTTCCGTATTGACCTCGTTTTCCGGGAATGTGGGGCATGTCACCAGCTCGAAAAGCAGGTCGGCAGCCTTCTTCAGGTCTTCCTTCAGGACGGTGGCGTGAAAGACTATCTCCTCCTTGGTGGTGAATGCATTCAGCTCGCCACCAAGCCTGTCCAGATAGTTGTTGATGACTGCGGCGCTTCTGCGTGCTGTTCCCTTGAATATGGTGTGCTCGACGAAGTGCGCTATGCCGCTGTTATAGCCTTCTTCGTCCCTTGTACCACATTTTATGCTCAATGCGCAATAGGCAACGGATGATCCGCTGCGCTTCACGGCGTATTGCATGCCGCATTCTGCTCTTCCGCTTATCATTCGCCGGCTTTCTTGCGCTGTAATGTAATCACTTTGATGTCCTCAGGAAGGAATCCGGGTCCCTGGTTTTTGGTCAGGCGGTGCTTCTTGAAGTAATACAGACGATGCGATCCGGAGTCGATGAGCATCTTGTAGCAGAATGCTCCAGGGCCCGGAGTGGTCGGAGCTACCACGTAGCTGACCAGGATTCCTTCCTGACCGTCTGTCATGAACGTGTCGGCATAATTCTCGTCTATCACCAGGATATCCTTGTCGAAATGCTTGTCCTTGAGCTCCTGTGTTATTTCATCGCTCAGGTCGTCCTTTGAGAAGACGATGCCCATATTCTCTGTCTTGAAGATGTCTATGTTGTAGAGTCCAAGTCCTCCGTATGCATTGGTGTCCTTTTCCATGGCATCAAGCGTAAAGTTCTGGATGATGTTGAGAAAGGCGCGAAGGAATACATGTTCCCTTCCGCACGGTTCCTCTGCTGCGGCGAACGGTAACGACACGATTTCAAGCATCTTGTTGATGCCCTTTTCTGCTGCTGCACCTCCTTTCACGAGGGTGAAGAACTGCAGGCCGGCCTCCTTCTCGTTCTTGAATTTGCCTTTGGTGGTCAGGAGGAAATAGAATCTGTCGTCTGTCTTGAGGGCTCCGAACTCCTCGAGTGTGCAGAACTCATATGGGGAGATGTGCCATACGGCCGTAACTTCTTCCTTAAGTGAAGAGTCGAAGAAGTCGTTTCCTGTGAGGACGACTTTTGTCGTCTTTTGCGTGAAGTCGCTTATCTTCACGCTTTTGGTGTTGAGCTGAGCCTGTCCCCATGCGGCTACGCAAAGGAAGACCGTTATAAATGATATGATGATTCTCTTCATTGTCGAACGCGTTATTTGGCGCAAAGTTACAAAATAAATTGTATCTTTGTAGATTGACGCAAGAACTAAAAATATGTCTCAGTATATAGTATCAGCAAGAAAGTACAGGCCGGATTCTTTTGGAACCCTCATAGGCCAGGACAACATAGCGCAGACCCTCAAGAACTCCATTCTCAGGGGTCAGCTTGCGCATGCATATCTCTTCTGCGGACCGCGAGGAGTGGGAAAGACCACCACGGCGCGCATCTTCGCGAAGATGATAAACTGTTCCAATCCGTCGGAGGATATGGAGCCTTGCGGACAGTGCGAGTCGTGCCTTTCATTTGCGGAAGGACGTTCCTACTGCATCCATGAGCTTGATGCCGCTTCCAACAACGGAGTGGATGACATCAAGGCGCTGATGGACCAGGTCCGCATACCTCCTCAGGTGGGAAAGTACAGCGTTTATATCATCGACGAGGTACATATGCTGTCCCAGGCGGCGTTCAACGCCTTCCTCAAGACCCTGGAGGAACCGCCTGCACACGCTATCTTCATTCTTGCGACCACAGAAAAGCATAAGATACTGCCTACTATCCTGTCGCGTTGCCAGACATATGACTTCAACAGGATCACGGTGGACAACATCGTCAGGAACCTCCGTATGGTTGCGTCCAATGAAGGGGTGACAATAGATGACGAGTCGCTTCATGTGATAGCCCACAAGGCTGACGGAGCGATGCGAGACGCCCTTACCATCTTTGACCAGACGGTGGCATTCTGCGGCACCGATGTGAAATATCAGGATGTGCTGCGCAATCTCAATGTACTGGACTATGAGTACAGCTTCTCGCTGGTGGATTCGTTCCTGAAGGGGGATTATGCTTCCACCCTGCTTGTGTTTGACGAGGTGCTGGTCAAGGGATTCAATGCCCTGCATTTCGTGGCGGCGCTTTCCTCGCACCTGCGAGACCTTATCGTAAGCAAGAGCGGAGGACTTGAGGCTCTTCTGGAGCTCCCTGATTCGCTTAAGATGAAATATAAGGAACAGGCGGCACGTTGCCCGCTGCAGTTCCTTTACGATGCCCTTTCGGTGACCACCCAGTGTGAGTCCGGCTACAGGGCCAGCGTGAATCCGCGCCTGCATATAGAGTTTGCGCTTATGCGTCTGAGTTTCCTGTGTGCCAAGCCGGCAGACTCAGTAGCGGTCCCGGTACATACGCCGGTCCCTGCGTCTCAGCCTGCTCCGGCACCAAAGCCAGAGCCGGTACAGCCAGCTGCAACAACCTCTCAGCCAGTTTCGGCACAACCCGTCGCATCTGTTCCAGCCCATCAGAAGCCTGCTCCAGAGCAGCCTGCAGAGGAAACCCCTGCAGCTGATGCCCAGCCTCGCGAACGCCGTACACGTGCTTCACGCGGAACGGCATCCCTGTCGATGAAGTCCATGATGGAGGAAAAACCGCAGGAGACTGTCCAGGCAGTGAAGGAGGCGCCGGCCCCATCCGAGAAGTTCCTGCAGGACAAGTGGCCTGAGCTATCAAAACAGTTTGCGGACAAGCCTCGTCTGGCCAGCATGCTTTCCAGCTCTACACTCAAGATTACCGGTGACGACGAATTCAGGATAGTGGTGTTCCGTGTCGTGAACGAGGCTCAGAAGGAGTGGGTCGAGTCGAAGCTTCTGCACGAACTTGAAGGACGTTTCAGAGTGCTCGTGGGCTCTATGAAGGTATATCTCCGTGTGGAGGTGATTCCGGATGATGCCCCGCATCAGAAGGTGGTTTACATGCCAAGCGACCAGGCAAAGGAACTTATGGCTGAAAACCCTGAGGTAAAGGGACTTGTAAAGGATTTAGGATTGGATATCAAGTAAGGAAACATATGAAACTTCGTTGCGAAAACCTTGTTAAGAAATATGGCCCGAGAACTGTTGTGAAGGGTGTGTCCATGGAAGTGAACCAGGGCGAGATCGTGGGATTCCTCGGACCTAACGGTGCGGGAAAGACCACAAGCTTCTATATGATCACTGGCCTTATTGTTCCGAATGACGGCAAGATATTCCTCGATGATGAGGAGATCACAGGCCTTCCGATGTTCAAGAGGGCGCAGAAAGGCGTCGGCTATCTTGCGCAGGAGGCTTCCGTGTTCCGTCATATGACCGTGGAGGACAACATCATGTCTGTGATGGAGATGTCCAAGCAGTTCACCAAGGAGGAGAGGAAGCAGCGTCTTGAAGACCTTCTCGATGAGTTCAATCTCCACAAGGTACGCAAGAGCAAGGGCATCCAGCTCTCGGGAGGAGAGCGCCGCCGTTGTGAGATCGCGCGTGCCCTGGCAATCGACCCGAAGTTCATTCTTCTGGACGAGCCTTTCGCCGGAGTGGACCCTATCGCAGTGGAGGATATCCAGTACATCATTGCAAAACTCAAGTACAAGAATATCGGCGTGATCATCACCGACCATAATGTGGGTGAGACCCTCGCCATCATCGACCGTGCATACCTGCTTTACGAAGGCTCCATCCTTCAGAGCGGTACTCCTGAGGCTCTTGCCGCCGATGATGAGGTCCGCACCAAATATCTCGGCTCGACCTTCGTCCTGAAGCGTTCTGCGGCTTTCCTCCGTGCCGAACAGGGCGGCCCTCAGCGCATCAACACCCAGGCGGAGCACGACGCCGCTTCCCAGCGTGACGATGCCGCCCAGACAACTGCAGCTTCCCAGAATGGCGAAGCCACCCAGCCCGCATCCAGGACTCCGGAGTCTGATTCAGAAGCATCAGCGGATGAAGGAAAAGAATAAATACGGCCAATATTTTACTGTTGATCCTATTGCCAGGTTCATGGTGAGTATTATTCGTCACGAGAAAGCAGCCAGAGTGTTGGAACCTTCTTGTGGCAAAGGTGTTTTTTTGACTGCATTGAAGGAAGCCGGCTTCGGCAATGTGGAAGCATATGAGATAGATAGGACACTCGATAATCCGTATCCTAATGTCAGATATGAAAGTTTCGTTACCAGTCCTATGGATGAATATGATGTGGTGATAGGTAATCCTCCCTATATCAGGTGGAAGAATCTGGAGACTGAGTTGAAGGAAGAACTTGCCGGTTCGCCGTTGTGGAACAGATATTTCAACAGTCTCTGTGATTATCTTTTCATATTTATCTTGAAAGGCATAGAGCAGCTCTCTGTAGAAGGTGAACTGATATTCATCTGCACGGAGTATTGGATGAATACCACTAATTCCGCGGCTTTGAGAGATTATATGATGGACAATGGCTACATATCTGAAATATATCATTTCAAGGAAGCTCCTCTGTTTGAAGGAGTATGTGCCTCGTTCATCATCTTCCGTTTTGTGAAGTCTCAGGAAAGAAGGGGCACAATCTCATTGTTAAAATATAGAGGTAAGGGTAAGCCTGATTATCTTGACCTCGTTGGTGGGACCTGTTTTGAGCGTGTGGTGATACCTCAGTTTGAAAAGGGCAGGAGATGGCTTTTGGCGACTGGTGATCAGCAGCGTCTGCTGGATGGGTTTGAAGAATCGTGCCGTTTGGAACAGGGTGATCAGTTTGCAACACCCAGACTTTATAGAATCGGGGATGTCTGCGATATAGGTAATGGTATGGTGTCCGGCCTAGACAAGGCCTTTCGGGTACCTGATGTAGATATCCTTACACCTAAGGAACGTGAATCTGTCATCAAGGTGCTTAAAGCTAAGGATCTTGGACAATATTATCATAAGTCTGAGAGCCGTTATTTCTTTGCATCCTGCAGGATGGATGAAGATGAGTTTGAGAAGGAGTGTCCTGTTATATGTGAGAGTATGGCGCCATACAGGTCTGAGTTGGATAAACGGTATGATTATGGGAAGGATATACCGTATTGGGAGTTTGTGTTTCCTCGCAATCAGGCGCTTTTTGAAAGGCGTGAAGCAAGAATTTTTGTCCCATGCAAGGAGAGGGTGTCGAATAAGAATCATTTCCGTTTCGTTCTTGCTGATGAGGATTATTTTCCTTTGCAGGATGTTACAGGTATTCTTAAGAAACGATCATGCCGTGAGAGTATAGAATATCTGGTAGCTTATCTGAATGATAGGAGAGTTTTTGAATGGTTGGGATTCAATGGTATAGTAAAGGGATATATTGTTGAATTCTCCGAAGCTCCGATAGCAAGCATCCCTTACAGGAAAATAAATTGGGACAACGAGAGTGAAGTAAGAATCCATGAAGTGATCACTGAATCTGTGCGTAGTTACATCGAGACTCAGGATCCGATGTATGTAGATATTATTGAAGAACAATTTAATCGTCTGTTTTCATGAAAAACTCAGAGTATGATGCCTTGGTAAGCTACCTTAAGGGTAAGAAAGTGGATCGTCCAAACAAGTCTGCAAAGGGAACACTATCCGGTCATGCTGCTGGAGAACCTTTTGAGAAACTGGCCTATTCAATATTGAAACGGCTTTATCCTTCAAATATCTATAAGCAATTCGAATATCTGAACGATCTCTATCTGAAGAATCCGAAAGTGATATCTGTGGATGATAGACGTGCATTGATTGAGTCTCCAGTTGCATTGTTTCTTCTGACAAGAGGTGATAAGGCTACAAGAAACTGGAATCCTCAGCATGTATTTGAAGAGAAACAGGATGATACTGCCGATATATTTTGGCATAAGAACGGTAAGTTCTCAATAATAGACATTAAAACGAGAAACGTATCAAAGGAAGCACAGGCGCCCAATATCAATCGGCATATAAACTTGCTCAGATGTGCGCATTGATGATGGATAACGATGACTATAAGACTGTGGGTATAAAATATGTGGAAGTAGATTGGGTTGCGAATGGTGATGAACTGGAATGTGTAGATGCTCATTGGAAAGATCTCTTCAGGAGCAAACCGTCCGACCTTTATATAAATTGGGCGGCGGCGATGCAGATTCAGTTTCATGTTTCCGGACTGGATCAGTCTTTTACCGGAGATGTGAAGTCTTGGGCGAAGGAATATTTGAAGGCCTTTGTTGCAAGCGCTGAAAAGCGATGTGAATATATGCGCGAAAAATACGTAATTCCTTTTCAGAAATATGTAGAGTAGTATCTGAAGCTTATCGGTTTATGATGATTGCCATCTTAATCACTATTACGGCGACGTCGAAGACCAATAAGACAACTTTGACCATATCTGGGATTATACAGCAAGCCCGACGGATTCCATTCGGAACGTCGGGCTTGTAGTTGATATGCGTCAGCGGAATTACTTCACGCGCTCGCCGTATGAACGGTCTGTTGTGTTCACGCGGATCTTCTCTCCGATGTTGATGAAGAGCGGAGCCATGATGATTGCTCCAGTCTCAAGAGTGATCTCCTTCTGAGCATTGGTTGAAGCTGTGTCGCCCTTTACTGCAGGCTCTGTGTAGGTAACCTCAAGCTCTACATATGTAGGAAGCTCGCAAGTGAGGCAGCGCTCCTCGTCAGCGAGGAACATCATCTCAACGTGCTGGCCTTCCTTCATGAGGTCTGCGTTATCCACGAGAGCAGTGTCGAGGTGGATCTGCTCGTATGTCTCCTCGTGCATGAAGTTGAATCCGTCCTCATCCTTGTAAAGGAACTGGTAAGGTCTTCTCTCCACGTTGATAGTCTCGATCTTTGCACCTGCTGTGAAAGTGTTCTCGAGGATACGTCCGTTCTCGAGGTTTCTGAGTTTGCTCTTTACGAAAGCCGGACCCTTTCCTGGCTTCACGTGCTGGAACCATACGATCTGGCATGGCTTGCCGTTGAAGTTGAGATAAAGGCCGTTCTTGAAATCAGCTGTTGTTGCCATAAATATAAGTGTTTAATAATAAATTCATCTGATGTTCCGCAGGCATTCTGACTGCCCTTCCGGAAAATCGGCTGCAAAATTATAAAAATGTATTCTTACTGCCAAATTTTAGAAGCTCTTTGATAAACAGCCTCTTACTGATTGTCAGTATCCTCTCCGGCTGCGAACTTTTCCTCCCATTCCGGAACATATTTGTTGAGATCAAGCACACGCTTGGCCACTTCTTCCAGCAGCCATTTAGGGGTTGAGGTGGCTCCGCATATGCCCACTCTGTCGTCGGCTCTGAACCATTCGCGTTTGATCTCCGAAGCGGAATCGATGTGATAGGTCCTGATGTTTAATGATTTACAGAGGTCGCAGAGCACCTTGCCGTTTGAACTTGCCTTTCCCGAAACGAAGATTATGATGTCGTGTTCAAGTGCAAACTTCGATAGCTTCTCGTGGCGTGTCGCCACCTGCGAGCATATGGTGTTGTGTACGATAAGCATGCCCCTGCCTTTGAATCTTTCCACAGAAAGTTCATTGGCTTTTGCCATTTCTTCCTCCAGCCTGCTGCAAAGCATGGCATACTCGGCCGGACTCTTTGTCGTCTGACTGAATACCTCGGTAGGTACGTCCAGCCTGATGGTGCCGTCTTCTATGAAATCTTCCATCATGATGACGTTTTCAACAACAATGGCAGTTCCCTCAGTCTGGCCTATGAGGCCGAGCACTTCCGCATGACCGATCTTTCCGAATATGATTATCTGGCCGGAACCGCTCTCCCGGTGCTTTTCATATGCCTTGCGGATGCTTTTCTGAAGCTGAAGCACCACAGGACATGTGCAGTCTATGACTGTGAATCCGAGCTTTTCTGCTGTTGCATATGTTGCCGGCGGCTCGCCGTGTGCACGTATCAGAAGCGCTTCGCCCTGGGCATCAACCATTTCGTCAAGATCTTCCTTGTCAATAGTCACCAGACCTTTGTCCACAAGTCTGGTAAGCTCTGCGTCGTTGTGCACGATAGCTCCCAGGGAGTAAAGTCTTCTGCCTTCTTTGTCAGTGCGGTTGCCAAGGAATTCTTCAGCTTTGCCGATGGCTCTTATGACGCCTGCGCAGAATCCTGAGTTATTGTCTATATCTACTTTAAGCATAGAAATGTCATTAGCATCCGAAGCGCTCGGAAATTATACCTTTGATCCACTCCATCTGGTCACCCATGCTCATATGTGAGTTGTCGAGTACAACTGCATCAGGAGCCTGTGTCAATGGGGATGTCTCGCGATGGGAGTCTATGTAGTCACGTTCCTGGAGATTCTTCAGCACATCCTGAAGATCTGCCTCCATGCCTTTGGCCTGCATCTCGTCTGCGCGTCTCTGTGCCCTGATGAGAGGATCTGCAGTCATGAAGATCTTTAGTTCGGCATCGGGGAATACGGTCGTTCCGATGTCGCGTCCGTCCATGACGATCCTCTTCTTCTGTCCGAATTCACGAAGCTTCTTGTCTACATAGTTTCGGACTTCCGGAACCGTTGCTATAGGGCTGACCTTTCCGGCTACGGCAAGAGAACGGATCTCGTTCTCAATACAGCGGTCTCCTATGCATGTGCCTTCGGTGCTGAAGCGAAGGTCGAGATTTTCAAGACCTTTTTCAAGCTCTGGCACGTTGATTGTATCGTCGTCGGCGATCAGACCGTTTTCAATGGCGAAAAGCGTGACTCCGCGGTATAGGGCTCCGGAGTCAAGATACAGGAAGGAAAACTCTTTTGCTATGATTTTTGCAAAGGAGCTTTTGCCTGTAGATGAGTAGCCGTCGATGGCTATGATTATATCAGGTAGGTGCATCAGTACACGTGCTTACTTAAAAACAGACAAAATTATAAAATATTGCTCAAACTCCCAAAAATGTCGATATTTGTAGTTGATGTGAATGGTTATCCGCTATCAGTGAAGTATTACGATACGTCATTGCGGATAATTACAGACATTGACCAAATGTTATAAAGGTAGAAATATGAAGATCTTAATTATTGACGACGAACGCTCCATCAGGAATTCGCTGAAGGAGATACTTGCCGATGAAGGTTATGATGTGGATGTGGCGGAAGACGGCGCACTGGGTTGTGCGATGGTGGACAAGGAAAAGTACAGCGTTATTTTCTGTGATATCAAGATGCCGGGAATGGACGGCCTTGAGGTGCTGGACAAACTGGTTGCAATGGGCGTTGATTCTGCAGTAGTGATGATTTCCGGCCATGGTGACATAGACACGGCTGTAGAGTGCATAAAGAAAGGGGCATTCGACTACATTCAGAAACCCCTGGACCTCAACAGGATCCTTATCACTATCAAAAACGCTACAGAGAAGGTGTCTCTTGTAAAGGAGACCAGAATCCTTAAGAAAAAGGTCTATGGCCAGCCGATGATTGGTGAGTCGGCACCGATGCTTCAGATCAAGGATATGATCGAGAAGGTAGCACCTACAGATGCCAGAGTCCTGATTATCGGTGCCAACGGTACGGGAAAGGAACTGGTAGCCCGTAACCTCCATCAGAAAAGCCGCCGTTCGACTATGCCGTATGTGGAAGTAAACTGTGCAGCCATTCCTTCGGAACTTATAGAAAGCGAGCTCTTCGGCCATGAAAAAGGCTCCTTTACATCTGCAATCAGGCAGCATAAGGGTAAGTTCGAACAGGCTGACGGAGGCACGCTCTTCCTTGACGAGATCGGAGACATGTCGCTGGCAGCACAGGCGAAGGTGCTCCGTGTGCTTCAGGAAAGGAAACTTTCAAGGGTAGGAAGCGACAAGGATATCACTGTGGATGTGCGTGTCGTCGCGGCTACCAACAAGAACCTGAAGGAGGAAATCGCCAAGGGAACCTTCCGTGAAGACCTTTACCACCGCCTCAGCGTGATTGTCATCAATGTCCCTACCCTTGACGACAGAAAGGACGACATTCCGATGCTTGTGGAGCATTTCATCGATCAGATCTGTGCGGAGACAGGCATGCAGCCGCGTGATATAGACGCAGATGCCCTCATGCTGCTTGTGGACAAGAACTGGACGGGAAATATCCGTGAGCTGCGCAACGTGGTGGAGCGTCTGCTGATTCTCTCAGGCGAACGCATCACCGCATCGGATGTCAGGGCATATGCTCTTTAGCTTATTCCACGTATTTAGGTAGAGTGACGGTGAAGGAGGCTCCGCCGAGACTGAATGACCTCTGATAGGAGATTTCTCCGTCACATTTTTCAACGATGTTGCGGCATATGGCCAGTCCAAGGCCTGTGCCGCCGCTTTTTGTCGTGAAGTTAGGAGTGAAGAGCCTGCTGAGATTCTCGTCCTTGACACCAGGACCGTTATCGTCGAACACGATGTCGTAGTAACCGTCACGCGTACTGTTGCGCAGACATATCAGGACACGTCCCAGAGGAGCTTCCTCTCCGTTTTCCAGCGCTTCCTTGCGCATGATTTCCACGGCCTGCACTGCATTGGTTATAAGGTTCACGAACACTCGGATGAGCTGTGGCTTCGGAGCCTTGACGCGTGCATCTTCCATTCCTATATACCTGATGCGGATGCCTTCCCTGTTGTCGAAGATCAGCAGCTGGTCCTTCAATGTCTTGTCGAGGTCCATTACTACAGGGGCCTCGCTGTAGAGCTTTGCGAATGTTGAGAATTCGTTGGCTGTGTCTGTAAGGATGTCAATGTGTTCCAGGACGACGGATGATACCTGGTCGAACTTCTCCTCCCATTTAGGATTGCCTTTCTGCTTCAGCCTTATGAGCCTCTGGATCTCCAGCTTTATAGGAGTCAGGGGATTCTTGATTTCATGTGCCACCTGACGCGCCATCTGGCTCCATGCCTTGTCGCGCTCGGCCTGGGCCAGCTGCATGCTGGAGTCGGAAAGCTCCTTCACCATCCTGTTGTAGGCGTCCACGAGCGACGAGATTTCATCATCACGCTTGTAGATGATGTATTCGAGGTTGTTGATGTCAGCTGCATTCATCTTCTTTCCCATCTCGGAGAGAGGGGAGAAAAGGGCGTTCACCTCCCTTGTGCTGAAGAGCAGGGCCATTATCAGCAGCAGTATGAAGAGGTTTATCAGCAGGGCTGCATGGAAGAAGGCCTCTCTCTGGAAGTCGTATCCGCTGTCTGTGTAAGGCACGCTTATAATGGCCATCATTTCCTTGTTGTCGTTGAACAGTGGTGCATATAGGGCCCAGTACCTGAAGTCAGCTATGCGTGCTTCGCTTATGAAGAACCTCTGGTTGAGGTGACGGATGTTATAGAATGCCTCCTGGTCGATGCGGTTGCCGATTATCATCTTCTCGAACACGTCCGGACTTGTGGAATGGAATACCTCGCCTGCCGGGGTATAGAGCGTTATGTCTGATTTCGTGGTCCTGCTTACATTCTCTACAGCAGCCTTGAAAGCTGGGGACGTGAGGTCCTGGAAGTTCTTTGCATATTTGGCCTGCGCGTCCAGCAGGGCCTGTATAGTTGTGATCTTGGACGACATCAGGTTATGCATGTTGTCCTCGTTCCTTTTATATACGAAGAATACGCTCACCACTGTAAGGGTGGCGAGAATCAATGACGAGGATGTCAGCAGTATGGTATTGATTCTTGTCTTGAAGTAGTTGCTTCCATGCTTTGTGCTTCTGTTCTTGCGGATGGTCACGAATACGTAGGTGAATCCGAGCAGCACCAGGAAAATGTACGAGAATGAAGTGAAGAATATAAGGAAATGGCGTTGCGGACGTGAGATGATGACCATCTCATTGTCGCTTACCTTGTGGTTGAAATGCGTGAAGTCCTTTGAATGGGTGACCTTTGCATCCTTGTCTTTCTGAGACATGAGCTGGGTCTTGTCGAAGACGGTAGGGTAAGGGAAATTGCCCTTATATGACATCAGATGGCCGTCTGAATATTTGGCATACGAGTATATTGCCGGAATGTTTATTTCACCTGGAGTGGATAACTTTCCGAGAAGATTCCTGTAACCCAAGTCATTCCTGTTGGAGTTGGGCTCTATTTCCAGCATCATTCTGGTTACACCGTGCTCCTTGGAATAGAAAAGGAAGACTCCTGCATATCTGAAGCTGCCGTTATTGTCACTCACGAACAGGAACCTTGAATTCTCCGCTATGGGGTTGCCGTTTCTCACGACTTCGGCAAAATAGTCCATGGCGTCCTTGTCCTGATCCCGGAAGATCATGATGCTTATGCCGTGGCTCTGCCTGATGCGGGAGAGATAATTCTCCGTGACTCTGTTCAGAATCATTCCGCTTGTCTTGTCCATGGTGCTCAGGGTGGATATGAGCTGGTCTGATGCGATGGCATCCTCTACGGCCCTGAGCCTGATTTCTAGTCCAAGGTCCCTGTCCACAGCCAGTCTGTTAGCCCAGACCATGACCCTGTCCTGCTCCTTCTGGAATCCCATCTTGGCGGATGCCACCGAGAAATACATCGAGCACACGAATGCGAATGCCGCGAGATACTTCAGGGAGAAGAAATTGATCCTTCTGCCTGTGATCTCCCTGATTGCCGGTGCGCACATCTGCAGAAGCATCATTATGCAGAAGAGCAGAGCCATATAGGAAATATATACAAGTATGGTATATATGATGCTGCTGTTCCACATGTACAGGTCCATCGATATGCTTGAGTTGAAAATCAGACTCCTGATGGACAGGTGCGTGTATACGATGATGCATAGCACTGCAGCTGCTATTGTGCATATGTATATGACAAGATGTCTGAAACGTTTCTTCCTGTCCTTCTGCGCGGACTTGAGGAAATCTTCCCGTACAAGATAAGAGCAGAGGAAGAAAAGGCTTATGTAGGTATTGGTCAGCAGAAGTGCTCCGAGCGAGAAGAAGAAGGTACCGTCGGCATAGATGTTAGGGGAGAATATGTCTGCGCTTCCGTTCATCTGCACTCCCCAGATATATGCCATCAGGAACAGTATGCTTATGGTGCATGTCACCACGAGATAGACCTTTCTGGTGCGGTGCCCGGCCAGAAACAGGACGGTGGCTGCGGCAAAAAGGAGCAGGCTTATCCATCGTAGGAGCGAGTTGTCGAAGAACGGAGCTGACGAACTGGTGTCACGCAGAATCTTGAAGAGAGGTCTTCCTTCGATGGTGACGGCCGAGCCTCCGCTGTGGTTCAGAGGGAGAACAGTGTATCTGGTGGACAGCTTCAGCTTCGGATTGACTCCGTTTTCATTCCTCCTTACATCGTCAATGAGGGTGTTCTGGATCTCGATTCCGGCAATCACCTTGTCATTGAATTGTCCGTTTACGGACTTCACAAGATACCATTTCGGACCAAGACTGACAAACGAGAGGTCTTCGGTGACTTCTGCCAGTGGAGATGTTATCCGGCTCTTGAGATTGGTCAGCCTCTGGAATACCATACGACTGCTGATGTCGTCGTTCAGTACCGAGAACTGGTTGGACCATGCCTGAAGCGAGTCATTCACATAGCGGTAGATGACCATGTCTTCCGGCAGGGGGTCTATATGAGTTTTGGCCTCCAGCGGAGAGTCCAGTGTCTGGGTGATATGACGGTCGAGAATCTCCAGGCGCTGCCGTATCTTATATTCCATACGTCTTGCCGCTCTTTCTGTGTTCCCTTCTGTGCCGTTTCCGGCCATTGAAAGCAAGAACAGAAAAAGTGCTGCAAGGAAGACCGCCAGCGGAAGCTTCTTATTTAAAAGCCTTTTTCTCATCTTTACTCATGGTGATAAGGTTCTCCTCTCATGATGGTAAAGGCACGGTATAGCTGCTCGGCGAATATTGCCCTTACCATCTGGTGCGAAAATGTCATCCTGGAAAGGGATATCTTGGAGTCCGCTCTTTTATAAACGGGCTCGGAGAATCCGTATGCGCCTCCGATGACGAACACCATGTCCTTTCCTGTATATGAAATCTTGTCCTGAAGTATCTTTGCCCATTCTACTGAAGTGAATTCCTTCCCGTGCTCGTCCAGCAGGATGAGGTCGTCTGAGGGGCGCACATTCTTGAGGATGAGTTCTCCCTCGCGTGTCTTTATCTGGTCCTTGCTTAGAGATGAGACTCCCTTGAGTTCCGGAATCTCCACAATTGAGAAAGGAATATAATGCTTGAGTCTGGATACATATATATCCAGACCCTGCTTTACCCAGTCTCTGTCTGTCTTTCCTACTGTGAGCAATGTTATTTTCATCAGGTCATAATCATGTAACCCACAAATATAAGCAATAATCTGCAAAAAGCTTGCCTTGGGATCATAATACGTCGGCGGGACAGCTCCTGCATGTCATTGCGGGCGAAGCATGGCAATCTTTCGGACATGTTTTGCATGGTGCGGATTTTGCAGTATATTTGTCCCGGTTTTCCCTGATATTAAGATGAACAGAATCCTTTCCATATTGATTGCTTCAGCTGCAATGTTGGTGTCCGCGTCCTCGGCCTATGCTCAGGAAAGCGGCTATGATGTGTTCAACCCGATATCGAAATACCTTGCCAAGGGAGATGCCGAGAGGCTTTCCGCGTGGTTTTCAGACAATCTGGAGGTGACGATATTCGCCACCTCCAACGATTCGAGCCGCAATCAGGCCCGTCAGATATTGAAGTCCTTCTTCAGGTCCTATACTCCACGTTCGTTCGTGATCAATCATAAGGCAGGACGTCCGAACATGAAGTACGCTCTCGGTACTCTGAATGCCGGCGGCGAAATGTTCACGGTCACCATATTCGTGAATTTCACTGAAACTGAATGCCGTATCCAGCAGTTGAAAATCGAACGTCTGGACTAATTTCGTTGCTTATACCCCCCATATGACAGAAGGATGTTGATGGAGATGACATGCCACCCACGGCTATGGGGTGCCCTCGAGGGCAAGGGTCATCGGAATCAACATCCTTCTGCTATTTAAGAATCAGTTCCACAGGGCAGTGGTCGGAGCCGAAGATTTCCTGATGGATCGATGCTCCTTCAAGCCTGTCTATAAGATTATTGCTCACTACAAAATAGTCTATGCGCCAGCCTGCGTTTCTCTGTCGGGCCTGGAACCTGTATGACCACCATGAATACTCGTCCTTTGCGTCAGGATGGAAATAGCGGAAGGTGTCAGTGAAGCCTGCGTCGAGAAGTTCGGTGAACTTGCCGCGTTCCTCGTCGGTAAAGCCTGCATTGCGTCTGTTGCCTGCCGGGTTCTTGATGTCGATTTCCTGATGAGCCACATTAAGGTCCCCGCAGACGATGACGCCTTTCTTCCGGAGCGCTCCGTCTGCAGCTGTGAATTCCCTCTCCGCCAGTGAATGCAGATATGTCCTGAAGTCGTCATCCCACTTCATCCTGTAGTCCAGCCTCTTGAGTTCGTCCTGGGAGTTTGGGGTATAGACGCATACGAGGAAGAAATCTTCCATTTCAAGTGTTATCACACGGCCTTCGTGGTCATGTTCGTCGATTCCGAGCCCGTATGTCACGGCCACAGGTGTGTGCTTCGTGTAGATGGCTGTACCCGAATAGCCCTTCTTGTCGGCATAGTTCCAGTAGGACTGGTATCCGAGAAACTCCAGGTCCAGCTGTCCTGCCTGCATCTTGGTTTCCTGCAGACAGAAGAAATCGGCGTCCAGTTCAGCAAAAATATCAGCAAACCCTTTCCCGCACACGGCCCTCAGACCGTTTACATTCCATGATATGAATTTATACATAGCCTTCTGTTTTTTCGCAAATATAAAAAATACTCGCGGCATCCCGAAAATTTTCAGGGTACCGCGAGCGCTTTTACTGCAAGACTGCTTGCCAGATGGCTTACGCCTGCTTTGAAACTACGGCGCTAAGCTTTTCGCAGAGCTCGTCGAGTTTCTCGAACATCTCCTTTGTGAGACCGTTGTAGTAAGCTCTCTTCTTGCCTTCAGGGTGGTTTGCCCTGTGCTTGAGGTCGTTGTAAAGCTCTACAGCCTCGTCGATTATCTGTGCGATTTCGTCAGCATCCTTGTGTGGATTGAGAGCTACGAAAAGAGCGCAGTCATCAATGAACTCTGCCACGAAATACTCAATGTCTTTCTTGAAAACTCTAAGATTCATAGTAAATACGTATTTAATTTGTTATAACGGGGACAAAGGTAATATTTTTTGACAAAACACCAAGCATTGACATGACCTATAAGTTGCCGTCGCAATATGCCGGACTCTGGAGGATTGGAATGAGGCCCTTGCCCTGATATGAGATGAAGCGGCGGGCAGCAACAAGCTTGTGGGAGTTCTCGTAGTAGTCTGCTTCCCCCGGAATCAGTGAGTTGATGCGCACTTTATGTGAAGCATGTATTATTTTGCCATCACCTATATAGAGTCCTACATGGGTGATTTTCCCTTTTTTAAGAAATGTGTCAGGAGTACCGAAGAAGACGAGGTCACCTTTCTGCAAATGCTTTATCCTTCTGGTCATCTCGTCCCTGAAGGCGTCGCCTTTTTCCGGGGTTATCGCATGGTTTGCCTCCATGACTATCTCCCTGCCGTAGTTTATCTGCTGGGATGCGTTCCTTGGCAGGAGGTATCCGTTCATGAAGAATGTCAGACGGACCAGACCGCTGCAGTCGAGACCTTTGGATGATGCGCCTCCCCACAGATAAGGGGTGCCTTCGAACTGCGTGGCAGTGCTTATGATATGGTCCTGAGTGAGACTCTGCCTGCTTGCCCATTTCTCAAACTCTGCAAGGTCTTCAAGCGGAGTCCATCCTTTTCTGCCGTCCGGAAGCACGACTTCCGCCCATTTGCTCTTCACTGAAGGCTTGGGATTCTTTCCTGCTGTATATGCCACTCTCACCAGACAGCCCATGGACAGGTCGGAGAGTCTTGCAGCCTGCCTTGACTGTGAGGCATAGACCCCGCTGTGGTGGGCTGTGCATATATATTTCGGGGCAGCCATGTACTGGTCGAGATCTTTCTGGCTCATCTCCACAAGTCCGAGGTCGGTGCACCAGGCTGTGTATGGTTCCGGGGTCACTACCTGTCTCCAGTAGCCCTGCTCTCCCACGATCTCCACGACAGTTCCCATCAGCGACTGGGTTTCGAGCGCCGATTCGTAGTCCGGCATGGCTCTCATCATGTTTTCCGAAAGCGCTGTGACCCCCATTCTCCTGGTCTGTCCTGCCGCTGCCGTCGCGATGGTCACTGCAGCAAGCAGTATGAATATTCTTCTTGTCATAAGTGCCTCAATTTTTTACAAACATACACAAAATATGATTACTTTTGCACTCTATGTCAGAAGAATTTCAGAGTCTGGGTTTCCCTGAAGGGAAACGTTACAATTCCTTTGTGGGATATTTCAAGAGGAAGTACGGGGAGCGTCTGCAGAAGATAGTGCTGGATGCGGGATTCACATGCCCCAACAGGGACGGGACGGCAGGAAGGGGAGGATGCACCTATTGCGACAATGCCGCCTTCCACCCCTCCTACAGCACCCCCGGAAAGAGTCTCCGCCGGCAGCTGGATGAGGGTATAGAGTTCCATAAGGTCCGCTATCGCACCACAGAGCATTATCTTGCATATTTTCAGGCATACTCCAATACATATGCTCCGCTTGAGAGGCTGAAGCAGCTGTATGAAGAGGCCCTCAGTCATCCTCAGGTGGTGGGAATCGTCATCGGCACCCGTCCGGACTGCGTGGACGAGGCCAAGCTCGACTATCTGGCAGAGCTTGCCGAAAAGCACGTGGTGATAGTGGAATACGGCATTGAATCCTGTTACGACGTGACGTTGAGGCGCATCAATCGAGGCCATGACTTCGAGACAGCCCGCAGGGCGGTGGAGATGACCGCAGAAAGAGGTATAGATGTGGGCGTGCATTTCATCCTCGGGCTTCCGGGAGAGACCAGGCAGATGATGCTTGATGCCTGCAGGATGATAAACGAGCTGCCGGTCCGCAGCATAAAGTTCCATCAGCTCCAGATAGTAAAGGGAACACGGATGGAGCGGGAATATGCAGAAAGACCGGAGGACTTCGAGAGATTCTCCCTTGACGAATATCTGGATTTCTTTGTGGATATGCTCGAACGCCTCCGTCCGACCCTCAGCATAGAAAGATTTGTGGGGGAGGTCCCTCCCCGGTTCGTGAACGAGACCCCGTGGGGACTCATCCGCAACGTCGAGCTCCTCCGTCTCCTTGACCGCCGTCTCGAGGAACGCGCCACATGGCAGGGACGTAAATTATAGTGTGGTGTCTTGTGGTAAGAAAATTATAGATATTTTTGCATTGATTTAAAATACAGGTACAATGAAGGTAGGATTGTTTGTCCCATGTTATGTGGACGCGCTGTATCCTGAGGTGGGAGTGGCTTCATATAAGCTGCTTACGGCCTTGGGTGTGGACGTGGATTATCCTCTTGAGCAGACATGCTGCGGCCAGCCGGAATCCAACGGTGGGTTCGAAGATATGGCTGTATCTCAGGCGGAGCATTTCGAGGATGTCTTCAAAGGCTTTGATTATGTAGTGGGGCCGTCGGCCTCATGCGCGGCGTTCGTGAAGCTGAACTATCCGAGGCTTCTCCATGGTAAGCATGAGTGTGAAACAGCCGGGAAAGTGATGGATATGGTGGAATTCCTGCATGATGTTCTGAAAGTGGAGAGTCTGCCGGGCAGGTTCCCTCATGTGGTGAGTGTCCATAATTCATGTCATGGAGTGCGTGAACTCGGCCTGTCGTCTCCGAGCGAAAGGAATATACCTGTATATTCAAAGATCAAGAACCTCCTGAATCTTGTGGAGGGTATCACGGTCCGTGAGCCGGAGCGTCCTGATGAATGCTGCGGATTCGGCGGGCTGTTCTCAGTAGATGAGAAGGAAGTCTCGGTGAAGATGGGGGAGGATAAGCTGCGCAGGCATATGGAGACAGGGGCAGAGTATATAACCGGTCCGGACAGTTCATGTCTGATGCATATGCAGGGCATAGCAAAGAACGGGAAACATCCGGTCAAGTTCAAACATGTTGTCGAGATTCTCGCGGCAGGATTATAGTAACGTACTATGGCTACAAGACACAGTAAGGCGGCCAGACTGTTCCAGAAGAACAGGGAAAAGGCCGAATGGCAGGACAATACCTTATGGGGAGTCCGCGTGAAGAGAGACCGCATGGCGAAGTCTCTGGATGAGTGGGAGACTCTTCGTGACATGGCTTCCGCCATAAAGAAGCATACGGTCACCAATCTGGACGTATATCTCGAGCAGTTCGCTGAAAATGCGGAGAAGAACGGCATCATAGTGCATTGGGCCAAGGATGCGGAGGAGTTCAACGAGACGGTACTTGACATCCTCAGGTCACATGATGTGAGGAAGCTGGTGAAATCGAAGTCGATGCTTACAGAGGAGTGTGAGATGAACCCGTATCTGGAAAAGAACGGCATCAAGGTCGTGGAGACGGACCTTGGCGAGAGGATCATCCAGCTTCTGGACCAGAAGCCGAGCCATATAGTGATGCCGGCCATCCACCTGACCCAGGAGGAAGTGGGTGCCTTGTTCGAGAAGGAATTGGGAAGCGAAAAGGGCAACAGCGACCCTGCATACCTGACATATTGTGCAAGGAAAAGCCTTAGGGATGAATTCCTTACGGCTGATGCGGGCCTGACCGGAGCCAATTTCGGAGTGGCGCAGACCGGCGAGATTGTGATATGCACCAATGAGGGCAATGCGGACATGTCTACTTCTGTTCCCAAACTTCATATAGCTGCCATGGGCATAGAAAAGGTTATCCCGGACTACAGGTCGCTTGCCGTATTCCACAGGCTTCTTGCCAGGAGTGCAACAGGTCAGCCTTCTACTACATTTACCTCTCATTTCCGTGGTCCTCGTCCGGGAGGCGAGATGCATATCATCCTTGTGGATAACGGACGCAGCCGCATGCTCGGCGACGACCTCCATTGGGAGACACTCAAGTGTATAAGGTGCGGAGCGTGCATGAATACATGTCCTGTGTACCGCCGTTCGGGAGGATATTCTTATACTTATTTCATTCCGGGACCAGTCGGTGTGAATCTGGGAATGCTCAGAGATGGGAAAAAGTATCACGACAATGTGAGCGCCTGCTCTCTCTGCTGCTCCTGCGACAATGTTTGTCCTGCCAAGGTGAACCTGTCGGAGCAGATATATGCCTGGAGGCAGCAGTTGAGGGATTTCGGAAAGGAACCGATGTCGAAGAAGGTGATGAGCGGCGGAATGAAGTTTATTTTTGACAGGCCAGGGCTCTATAATGCTGCCATCGGATGTTCACCGCTGATCAATGCTGCAGCATCCGCTGCAGGATATGCGGGCTTGGGGCTTTGGGGCAAGGGACGTGACCTGCCGGAGTTTGCAAAGGAATCATTCCACACTATGTGGAAAAAAGGAAAGGTAAAAAATGACAAGTAAGCAGAATATACTTTCGGAGATAAGGAAGCACGGAAGGCAGCCTATTGAGATGCCTTCTTTCGAGACTCTGTCTCCGGTACGATATGAGGACTGTCTCGAACAGTTCGTGGTGACGGCGCGTCAGGTGGGCGGCCGTGTGGCTCTCCTTGAGGAAGGGACCGATATAAATGCGCTTATCCGTTCTTTTTATCCCGAGGCCTCAGTGATAGCTTCTTCGCTGCCTTTTGTCGAGGCTGCGCTGGATCCGGACACCGTGGCTGATGCACGCGAACTAAACGGCACAGATGTGGGAGTGGTCAAGGGTGAAGTGGCTGTTGCCGAAAACGGATGTGTGTGGGTACCTCAGACCATGAAGGAAAGGGCAGTGCTGTTCATTTCCGAGTGTCTTGTGATAATAGTGGATAGGAAAGATATTGTGAACAATATGCATGAGGCATACTCACGCATTGACAATCCGGGATACGGCTGCTTCATAAGCGGACCATCGAAGACGGCTGACATAGCCCAGGCTCTGGTAATGGGAGCCCAGGCTGCGCGCGATGTGCTGTATGTGATCGTTTAATCCCTTTTGCAATGTATGTCGTATATCAGGAATACAAGTGTTTTGTAAAGAGAAATGATATATGGCGGAAATGTCCTCTATAAACGTTATGAGGATGATTTCGCAGAATTAATCCTACTGATATTTCTCGAAATGCTCCTTTCCTACCCCGCAGGCAGGGCATGTCCAGTCTTCAGGGATGTCTTCGAACGGTGTGCCCGGAGCGATTCCGTTTTCCGGGTCTCCTTCTGCCGGATCATAGATGTATCCGCAGATAATGCATAGATATTTGTCCATATTATTCGTGTTTTGTTGCCTTGACCTTAGCAAATCGCGGACCATATGGACTTTTTAGTGATTGGGGCTTTGGGGCAAGGGACGTGACCTGCCGGAGTTTGCAAAGGAATCATTCCACACAATGTGGAAAAAAGGAAAGGTAAAAAATGACAAGTAAGCAGAACATACTTTCGGAGATAAGGAAGCACGGAAGACAGCCTGTGGATATGCCGTCTTTTGAGTCTCTGTCTCCTGTAATATATGAGAATCCCATGGAGCAGTTTGTGGTGACTGCACGTCAGGTGGGTGGACGTGTGGCTCTCCTTGAAGAAGGCTCCGACACCAATACGTTTATCCGTTCTTTCTATCCGGAGGCTTCTGTGATAGCTTCTTCTCTGCCCAATGTAGAGGCGTCGCTGAATCCGGACACTGTGGCTGATGCGCGCGAGCTTAACGGCACAGATGTGGGAGTAGTCAAGGGTGAAGTGGCTGTTGCCGAAAACGGATGTGTGTGGGTACCTCAGACCATGAAGGAAAGGGCGGTGCTCTTCATTTCAGAGTGTCTTGTAATAATAGTGGATAGGAAAGATATTGTGAACAATATGCATGAGGCATACTCACGCATTGACAATCCGGGATATGGTTGCTTCATAAGCGGACCGTCAAAGACTGCGGACATCGCCCAGGCCCTCGTCATGGGAGCCCAGGCTGCGCGTGAGGTACTTTATGTTATAGTCTAACGGAGTCTGTACAAATATTTCCACTCGAAGGTCTTGCCTGGTGCGATGCTATAAGGCACAAAAGGCTCGATGCATCCCACCCTGTGGTTGGACCAGAATGTTATGCGATGGAATGCCTTGTCGCAGTGGAATGTAACTTTATGTCCCGCACCGCTCTGGCTGAAAACTTCTCCTGTGACCGGAGCACCGTCTGACGGTTTCAGGTTTCCCATGAATACGCTTTCTCCTGCATTAAGCGGTCTTGAAAAACGTATTCCGCTTTCCGTGAGTGCCACGCTGTCGTAGATGCTTCTCCATGTGCCGCACGGCTCGAAGGGGAAGTCCACCTCTATTTCGGGACCCGGACGGGCATCTGAGAATGTGAAGAAATTGTGGTTATAGGTGTCACCTTCTATCGAAAGTTTTCCCGAGTTGCGCAGGCTGTGCCGGATTTCGAAAGTATCTGCGTCAATTATACGTACGGTCTTCTCATATACATATCCCCACTTGACGGAATGAATCTCATGGATGAAAGTTGCCGAATCTCCGGTGTACTTTACTATGTGTGTGCCATAATCCGCAACTTTATATAGATGGAAATGGTCGTACGCATCATCGTTCTCCTTTATCAGCAGTCCCACACCTGGTTTGAGAAAAGTCTCTCCCGGTGCAGCCTCATCGTATCCGCATTGCTCGAATTCTTCTGATGTACCGCAGACAGCGTCATGTTTATATGGATCATATGAGTCGAACCATTGTCCGGCATATTCAAATCCTTCTTTTACAATGCTGAGGAATATTCCTGAATGGTCGAAGCGGGTACCGCGATAGTAGCCTGATTTGATATCTGGTGGGCAAAGGGTAATTTCCAGGCTCCCTTTTGAGATGATGATATTATCCATAAAACTGTCTATATTCTGTCAGCAAAAGTAATGAAAATATCGTATATTTGCACCACATTACACCACAGTTAAAAGATATATGAAGAGGTTTTTATCGGAAGTGAGGGAGTTTCTTCCCAAAGACAGGATTTATACGGACAGTCTGAGACGTTTTGCGTGGGGAACTGATGCTGGATTCTATAGGCTTGTGCCTCAGGTGGTGATCCGCTCGGCCTCAGAAGAGGAAGTTTCGCGTGTGCTGCAGGCGGCATCGGCTCATGGAGTGCCTGTGACATTCCGTGCTGCAGGAACCAGCCTGTCGGGGCAGTCTATCAGTGACTCGGTCCTGCTGGTTGCTGGAAAGAACTGGGAGAAGATGTACACTCCGGACGGAGGAGCTACGGTCGTTCTGCAGCCTGGTGTAGTGGGCTCTAAAGTCAATGACTTCCTGAAGCCTTACGGCAGGAAATTCGGACCGGATCCGGCTTCTGTCAAGAGCGCCATGGTAGGAGGCATAGTGATGAATAATGCTTCCGGAATGAGCTGCGGCACATGGGCAAATAGCGACAGGATGCTCCTTTCCGGAAGGCTTGTCTTTGCTGACGGCACCGTACTTGACACTGCTGATGCGCAGAGCAGGGAGGAATTCAGACATTCCCATCCGGAGATTATATCCGCCATCGAAGACCTCAGGGACGAAGTTATGGCCGATGGAGAGCTCGTGGACCGCATCCGTCACAAGTATTCCATAAAGAACGTAACCGGTCTGAATATTCTTCCTCTGGTGATATTCACCGATCCCTTTGACATCATCCTCCATCTGATGGTCGGTTCCGAAGGCACTCTCGCATTCCTTAGCGAAGTGACTATGAAGACCCTTGAGACCGCTCCTATGCAGGCTGATGCAATGGTGTATTTCAATGATATGGCAGAGGCGGCAAGGGCTGTGATAGCGATACGGTCTCTGAAGGTGTCGGCGGCCGAGATGCTGGACAAGCGTTCCCTTGCTTCGGTGAATGCCGGGGAAAAGGAAGGCCTGACTGCCGTGCTTGTACGTACAGAGGCCCGGACCCAGCACGAACTCGCAGAGAATGTCAGTGGAATAATTGAGGCTTTGAAGGCGTTCGACACATTCGGTCCTGTATCCTTTACTACTGATCCTGAAGAATCCGCCCGTTTCTGGGCCATCCGCTCGGGCATATTCCCTACTGTGGGAGGAATGAGACGTCCGGGAACGACCTGCCTTATCGAGGATGTGGCCTTCCATGTGGAGGATCTGGCCGAGGCCGTGACAGACCTTTCGGACCTGCTTGACAGACACGGCTACGACGACTCTTGCATATACGGACATGCGCTTGAAGGAAACTTCCATTTCATTATCAACCAGTCTTTCGATTCTGACAGGGAAGTGCAGAGGTACAAGGATATGATCAATGATGTGGGCGAACTGGTCGTGACCAGATATGACGGCTCGCTTAAGGCCGAGCATGGAACGGGCCGCAACATGGCTCCGTATGTGGAGTTTGAGTGGGGAACGAAGGCTTTTGAGGTAATGAAGCGGATTAAGTCCATATTCGATCCTGCATGTATCCTTAATCCTGGAGTGATATTCAATGACGATCCTGAATGCTGCTTCAAGAATTTCAAGGCTCTGCCGCTTCTGGAGCCAGGAAAAGGTGCCCCTCAGGAGATGCATGAGGCATATATGAAACTGAACAAATGCATTGAATGTGGATTCTGCGAGGTGAACTGTGTATCATGCGGATTTACTCTTTCATCCCGTACCCGTATCGCCCTGCAGAGACATATGGAGAGTCTCGGGAAGTCGGGCGAGGACCCTCAGCTTTTGAAGGAACTAAGGAAGCAGTATTCATATCATGGCGAGCAGACATGTGCCGGTGACGGATTGTGCTCGATGTCGTGCCCTATGGGAATCAATGTCGGAGACCTGACTCACGAGGTGCGCCGCAGGAATATGGGACAAATGGGACAGAGTGTTGGAAAATTCGCCGCTGATAATTTCCATGGAGTCAAGACCGGTCTGAGAGGAGTTCTGCATCTGGCCGATTTAGGGCATGCTGTCCTGGGTAGCAAGGCCATGGGAACCATAGGCAAGGGTCTCCATGCAGTGGGATTGCCGCTCTGGACCCCTGCATTCCCGAAAGCCTACAATGCAGCCTCCAGACTGTCAGTTCAGACCCTACACGATAACCAGGCTCCGAAAGTGGTGTATTTCCCGAGCTGCCTCAACCAGACTATGGGGACAGACAAGGCCTCAAAAGGTATGCGCCCTCTGGCCGAGGAAATGACGGAACTGCTCAGAAAGGCAGGATATGATGTCATCTTCCCGGAGAGGATGGATCATCTTTGCTGTGGAACAATCTGGGAAAGCAAAGGACTGCCGGATATTGCTGACAGGAAGGTCATGGAACTTGAAGATGCTCTATGGGAGGCCTCCGGACATGGAAAATATCCGGTAGTATGCGACCAGAGTCCGTGTCTGCATAGAATGAAACAGAAAATGACCCGCGTGCAGCTATATGAGTCGGCTGAATTTATCTGGAAGTTCCTCAAGGATAGGCTCGTTTTCAAGCAGACCGACACGCCGGTGGCGCTCCATCTCACATGTTCGACAAAGATCATGAAGATAGACAGGATTGTTCATGATCTTGCATGTTTGTGTTCCTCACAGGTGCTTGTGCCGGAAGGAGTGGGATGTTGCGGTTTTGCGGGTGATAAGGGAATGACACATCCGGAACTCAACAAATATGCCCTGAGAAAACTCAGGGCACAGATTCGGGAAAGAGGTATAGAAGTCGGATATTCTAACAGCCGTACTTGCGAGATCGGCCTTCAGACCAATTCCGGCATCCCTTACCGCTCTATCGTATATCTTGTGAACAGCTGCACTAAGGCTATCTGATGATGAACCTGGTGTTGCTGTAGGTAATGTCGGCTCAGGCACAGATACTGTCATCTGCGAGTTGACAATCAATTAAAGTGAAAGTTTCATTACTATATTTAAGGTAACTCTGGTTATGTTATGTATGGCGCACTTTAGTTTGCAGATTACCGCAAAAATTAAGTGCAATATACCACAAAATCAAAGTGTAAAATGCCACAAAAATACAGGATGCCTTGCGGAATTAATAAAAGAATTGCTATTTTTGCATAAATAGAAATCAAGTTCTGATATGGATTATTTAGACAGAATAGCAGACGAGGAACTATCCTTGAGATTACAGGCTTTTGGTGCAGTGCAAATCAATGGGCCCAAATGGTGTGGAAAGACAACAACAGCAGAAAGACAGGCCAAGAGTGTGGTTAAGTTGCAGGATCCAGATAAAAGAGCCGGCTATTTAGCTACAGTCAGAACAAAGCCATCTATACTTCTTAGAGGTGAAACACCTAGACTTATTGATGAATGGCAAGATGCCCCAATACTTTGGGATGCTGTAAGAACCGAAGTTGACCAAAGAAAACTTAAAGGTCAGTTTATTCTTACCGGTTCTACAGTTATCAAGAAAAAGAACGTAAAGGATACTCCTGAGGAGGAAAGAAGGATGCATACGGGAACCGGTAGAATTTCTACGATGACTATGTATCCAATGAGTTTGTATGAGTCGACTGAATCTTCTGGTGAGATATCTTTTCTTGAGTTGTTTGATAATAAGGATTTAGATATTGATGGCATTTCATCTAAACTTTCCATTGAAGAACTAATTATGCTGGCTTGCAGAGGAGGCTGGCCGGATTCCTTGCGTGTATCCAGTGATAAAGCCAAACTGCTTATAGCAAAAGACTATTTGAACAAGGTCTGTAATGAAGACATCTCTACTATTGACGATGTACAACGTAACCCAGAGTTAACAAGGCTGATATTGCGTTCATATGCTCGTAATCTATGCACTTTGGCAAAGAAATCCGCAATGCTGGAAGATGTAAAAGCGGAAATGGAAACCACAGCGCAATCCACTTTCGATGAGTATGTAGATGCATTAAAGCGTTTATTCGTAATAGAAGATATTGAAGCCTGGTGTCCGGCTATTCGTTCTGCATCTGCAATCAGATCAAGTAAAAAAAGATGCTTTATAGATCCATCTATTGCTGTTGCCGCTATGGGGGCATCTCCTAAAACTCTTGAATTGGACCTAAAGACATTTGGATTCATCTTTGAGTGTATGTGTATTCGCGACTTAAAGGTCTATTCTCAACCGATGGGAGGTAAAGTCTCTTATTATCATGATAGATATGGACTTGAAGCTGATATAGTTTTGCATCTTGACGATCAGCGATATGCACTGATTGAATGTAAACTTGGTAGTAGAGACATTGAAGAAGGTGCAAGGCATTTGCTTGAGATGCAAAAATTAATTCGTGAGAAAAATAAAAATGAGCGACAAATGCCGCTTCGGGAACCGGATCTTCTCATTGTATTAACTGGAGGAGAAATTGCTTATACACGTGAAGATGGTGTTAAGGTAATACCCCTTGGCTGTCTTAAGAATTAAAGATTTATTTTAGATAAGTATATGGAAAATATTATACTGAATAATGGAGTTGAGATGCCTATGCTCGGATACGGACTGTTTAAAGTCGATCCTAAAGAATCCGAAAGATGTGTGCGGGATGCTTTGAGCGTAGGCTATAGGATGATCGATACAGCTCAGTTCTATGCAAATGAAGAGCAGGTGGGAAAGGCTGTTGCTGAAAGCGGGATCCCTAGGGAGGAACTGTTCATAATTACCAAGGTGTGGATGAATCATGGAGACGAAAAGGGAGCTGCGGCATCCATTGAGGAAAGCCTTCGTCGCCTTAAGACCGACTATGCGGACCTTATTCTGGTACATCAGCCCTACGGCGATTACTACGGGATTTACAGGGCATTGGAGAAGGCTTATGCACAGGGAAAGACCCGTGCAATAGGTCTGAGCAATTTCTATGATGCCCGTTTTGCCGACCTCGTCTATCATACAGATGTCAAGCCTGCTGTCGATCAGCTTGAAACCAATGTCTTCAGCCAGCAGAATGCTATGCGTGAGCAGCTTGCAGAAATTGATGCCCGTCTTATGGCATGGGGTCCGATGGGACAGGGTAAATATGATTTCTTCACTCATCCGGTGCTGACTGCAATAGGGGAGAAGTACGGCAAGACCGCGTCTCAGGTGGGTCTGAGATTTCTCGTGCAGCAGGGCATTCCTGTGATACCGAAGTCCACCAGCATAACCCGTATGGAAGAGAATATGAAGATATTCGATTTCATTTTGTCCGAAGCAGATATGGAAATCCTTCGAGGTCTGAATATCCACGACAAAGGCTCGCGCGATTACAATGACCCCGCATATGCTAAAAAAATAGTATCTCAGGTGTTTTAAGACCTGAGATACTATTTTTAGATACCTGAAGATTATGTGTTAATCAATATTTGGTATTAGTACATTAAGCATTTCTGCAAGCCCTTTGAATGCTGCATTGCTGAAATCTGATACAGTGTTGATGGTCAGTCCATCAATTTCTTTCAACTCTTCGCGTACAGCCTCTTCCATGAA
>CANBDX010000010.1 GCA_947367315.1 uncultured Bacteroidales bacterium
TCAAACTACCGACGACAAGGGTAACGACTTCTTCAAGAAGCTCGGATTATAGGGTTTTAAATACTTGTATTTAACTAAATTAGTCGTATATTTGCAAGTTGTGTACTTGTGGGTATACGGCTTTTTTATGCCGCCCCGTCATTCTCAAGGGAATAAACGAATTAACATATGAAAAAACTGTTCTATCTTATCTTTGCTGCTGTAGCATTATGTGTGTCAGCGGTTTCTCTCAGCGCTCAGGATACAGGTATTTATCTGGATCAGTCATCTTTTGCTCCAATACAGTCTGATATGATTACAGGAGTGAATATCGACCCTATAGGAAAGGACCGCTCTAATAGAGAGTGCGCCAGAATAAAGATTGCATTGGACCGTATGACTCCGGAGGAGATTGCGGAAGTGAATGTAAAGACTATCGGAGGAAATATCCTGGTGATGAAGAAGGAAGTTGCGGTTGATGGCAACGGAGTAATTGTCGAGATGACTGCCCGTTCAGGGGTACGTTTCCACTTGATTCATTCCAAGATAGGCTCGTCGAATGTCGTTACGGTGGATCTTGAAGGAAATAAGGAATATAAGATAAAGGGTTGGAGCAATGCGAAGAAGACCATTACTATTGATTGCGGCCCGGACAGAGTCGGTGCTCAGGTATATCTGGATAATCAATATAAAGGTGAGATTGCTTCCAATGGTGTGTATAACATCCCCGAAGTACCAATAGGACAACATACTGTCTTTGTTACAGATGGGCATGCATCCGGTCAGCAGGTTGTGAACGTTACCAACACTCAGATCTATTTCCAGATCACGATGCAGGCTGAGATGAAGCAGTTTGTTACATTCAAGATACAGCCTTTAGATGCTAATGCGACTGTCATTATGGATAATCAGTACCTTCCGGTACAGAATGGTGTCGCATATACCGAGGTCAAGGTGGGCAAGCATTCGTATGAGATTACATCGGACCGCTATCATACTGAAGTAGGAACGGTAGATGTGAATGCTGAAAATAGGGCGGAAGTTTCCTTGAAAATGCTTCCGAATTACGGATATCTGAATGTGTTGGCAACAGATGCGTCCAAAGGGGCTGCAATCATAGTGGATGGTAAGCAGGTCGGACAGGTCCCCTTTAAGATTGAACTGCCGAGCAAGGTGCATAATGTCACTATTGTTCAGCCGATGTATAACCAGTTCAATACGACTGTGACAATTAAGGATGGAGAGACATTGGACCTCTATCCTGCTCTTGATGCAAATTTTGCAGAAGTCGTATTTACAGTTGGCAATGATGCTGATATATACATAGATAACAAGCTGATTGGAAGAGGCAGGATAACTTATAAAGTTCCATATGGACAACATCGTATCGAATGTCGTAAGGAAGGTCATACCCCATCTGCGAAGAATGTCAATTTTAATGCAGCAATGAGTGGCAATACGATCACTCTGGATGCTCCTACGCCAATATATGGAACCCTTTCTGTTCAGTCTTCGCCTATAGGGGCAACGATATATATTGATGGCAATCAGGTAGGAACAACCCCTAAGACAATAAATAATATCATTATAGGTTCTCACTCGGTTGAAGTCAGACATCAGGGATACCTTCCGATGAAAAAGCAGGTGGAGATAAAGAAGGATCAGCCTCAGTATATAACCGCTCAGGACTTCACCCTTAGCAAAGCCCTGAGGAAGGTGCAGGTGACTCTGAATACGGCTTCTGATGCCGACATTTATGTCGATGGCGTGAAAAAGGGACGTGGAAAATGGACAGGTTCTCTTACCGAAGGCACGACATATAAGTTCGAGTCAGTCAAGACAGACTGCAGGAACGGCCGTCTCGATTATGCTCTTGAATATAATAACGGGCAGCCAGTGAACCTCACTATCGCGAACCCAGTCCAGAAGACAGGTTCGCTGAACATCACGACTAATGCAGGCGGTTCGGTCTATATCAAGAAGGACGGTTCCGAGAACAAGTATTCCGCTCCATTCAACAACAAGTATATGCCGATAGGAAACTACTCCGCATATGCTTCAAAGAGCGGATACCATTCCAGCCAAACCAAATACTTCACTGTAAATGAGAACGAGACTACCAATGTAAAGCTGGATATGGACAAGATCGGTTGGCTTGAGAAGTATACAGGATATGATACACACCATATGCTGGAGTTCTCTTATGGACTGGGTATAAACACGTCGGATTACATGACCGGCTCTGAAAATTATCTTGGCGTTAACTATGCATATGCTCCAAAGGCCATGGGATTCCAGACTTCATTGATGTTCGGTCTTGAAGGTGGTGACTTCGGATTTACAGCAGGTCCTGTGATCCACCTGAGCGACTACACATCTACAGACTGGCAGTTTTATGCGGGTATCGGTGCCCGATATGATTCCGCATCACATGCGTTTGATCCATTGTTCAGTTCTTATGCATGGCATTGGTTGGTGGATGCCGGAATAAGGATGAATTTCGATGAACTTTCGGATGATTTCTTCGGAGTCGGACTTTCTTTTGCTTCCCTATCGCTCGGATGCAAGTTCTCAAGTGATTTGGTTATACCTACTTTGGGTGTCAGCCTGTTCCCTGCATTTGCATATGGGCTTGTGGAAAATAATAACTGGGATTTCGCAGCTCACTTTGCCGGAGTGTCCATGGGATACGATATAGATATGGATGAGTTCATGATGGGAGCTTATTACAGCTATTGCCGTACCCAGCTCGGTTTTTATACCAATTTCCTGGTAGGATTCGAAAGCAGTTATTCAGTTGCAGCCGGTCCTGTAATCCGTCTGACCGATGACTACAGCTTCTGCGACTGGCAGCTTTATGGAGGTATCGGTGTGCAGAATGATGAGTTTATGGGCGACTTCGGTATGCGTTTCGGATGGCAGAGCTCCACTTCATTCAGCTGGTGGGACTTTTCGCTCGGTTGTCAGGTATATGACGGATGCTACACTCCTACAATGACTCTTGGACTCGGAGTCAGCCTTACAGCTATTCTTACCGCATGTACAGTAGCTCTTGCAGCAATGGAAGAGGAAGGTTATTAATAATCAGAAATACGTTATATCATGAAATCAGGAATTTTCGTTGTAACAGTCCTTTCAGCATGTCTGATGCTTTCATCGGGCACGGCTCAGGCGCAGAATATGGAGGACTTTAAGACATACAAGGAAAGAACCATGTCGCAGTTCAAGACCTATAAGAAGCAGGTGCAGACCGAGTTCAAGGCTTACAGGGATAAGGTGAATGCCGAGTTCGAAGCCTTCATGAGGAAGTCTTGGGAACGTATGGAAGGCAAACCTGCCAAGGAAAAGCCTGTTCCTGAAAAGGATGTAATTCCGTCTGTGGTTCCTGAGCATGAATTGTCCAAGATCCCTGAGAACAAGAGGCTTCCTGATGTTGAGGTAGCTCCGGCTCCCAAGCCGCAGCCTGTTCCTGAACCGATCGCACCTATCGAGGAAGTGAAGATTCCTCTGCAGAAGTGGATGTCGTTCTCTTTGTATGGAACTTCATGCAAGGTCAGGTGCGATGTAGCTAACAAGCTGGTCCTGAAGGGGCTTGATGAGGATAGTGTTGCGGATATGTGGAAATCTCTTGGAGAACCGCAATATGACAATCTTCTTGCAGACTGCCTCGGCATAAGGCAGAATCTGGACCTCTGTGACTGGGCCTACATCAAGCTCGTGGAGACAGTCACAAATAAGGTATATGGTAAGGCAAACAATAAAGAGTCTGTGGTGTTCCAGTCTTATATCCTCACACAGTCGGGCTTTGATGTGCTGATGGCACGTTCTACTGATGACAGCCGCCTTCATATGCTCATGGCCTCGGACAGCGACATCTTCGGTTCTCCATATTGGAACATAAGCGACAGACATTATTATCTGATGGATAATTCAGGTACAAAGAGTCTGTTTATCTTTTCGGAGTCTTTCCCTGAGACAAAGCCTATGCGTCTGCTGATGACAGGTGAGAATAAGTTTGCAGCCAAGTCATCTGCTCCGAGGACCCTTAAGGCAAAGCGTTATCCGGATATGAGTGCAGACGTGCCGGTGAATGAGAACCTCCTTTCCTTCTATAACGATTATCCGTCGTCATTCGAGAAGGGGGACCGATACACCAAGTGGAGAGCATACGCAATGCTTCCTCTTGACAAGGTGACTAGAGATGCGCTCTATCCTGTCCTGAAGTCGTATGTTAAGGGTAAGTCGGAGAATGAGGCGGTGAACATCATTCTCAATTTCGTACAGACAGCATTCGTTTACGGATATGATGATGAAGTCTGGGGAGGAGACAGGGCATTCTTTGCTGAGGAGACCATTTATTATCCGTACAGTGACTGCGAGGACCGTTCGATCCTTTTCTCAAGACTGGTACGTGATATTACAGGTCTCGAAGTGGTGCTTCTGTATTATCCAGGTCACCTTGCTACTGCTGTCAGGTTCAATGAGAATGTGTCAGGAGACCATCTGATGGTCGGAGATAAGAAATACGTTGTCTGCGATCCTACATATATTAATGCGAGGGTGGGAATGACCATGCCGAAAATGGATAATTCGAAAGCGATTGCAGTAAAGCTTTAATATTACGGCACGCACAAAGGTGCGTGCCTTTTTGCTTATGGATGAGAAGTACATGAGGGAAGCCCTCAGGGAGGCAATGGCGGCAGCTGCAGAAGATGAGGTGCCTATCGGCGCGGTAGTCGTGTGTAGGGGACGTGTTATAGCGCGGGGACATAATATGACCGAAAGACTTAATGACCCCACTGCCCATGCTGAGATGATTGCAGTTACGGCAGCATCAGAGGCGGTCGGAGGTAAATATCTCAACGACTGCACTATCTATGTGACTGTGGAACCATGTCCCATGTGTGCCGGTGCGTTGGCCTGGTCACAGATCGGCAAGGTCGTTTATGGAGCTTCTGATCCAAAGCGCGGATTCGGCATGTTCTCTCCGTCGCTTATGCATCCCAGGACGGAAATAATATCTGGTGTTTTGTCCGAGGAATGCGGCGCAGTCGTGACAGAATTCTTCAAAAACAAGAGAAGGTGATGGAGTGGCTTGAAGGTTTGGGGCTTCTGGGTCTTTTTATTGGCGCCTTCATGGCTGCGACCATTATTCCTTTCAGTTCGGATGCCATATATCTCGGTGTCCTTGCTGCCACAGGTAATTCCCTCGGATGTCTTGTTGCAGGCACCTTGGGAAACTGGCTTGGAAGTGTCCTCGGTTACTGGATCGGCTGGATGGGCAAGTGGGAATGGATGGAAAGGTGGTTCAAGGTGAAGCCCGAGACCTTGCAGAAGCAGAAGGAGAAGATAGACCGCTATGGCGTCTGGCTGGCCCTTGTCTGCTGGTTTCCGATAATAGGTGACGTAATAGCCATAGGATTGGGATTCTATAAGACCAGACCGTTCTGGACAATCCTCCTGATGTTCGTCGGCAAACTGTCGCGTTTTCTGGTCTGGAATCTGATTTACGGACTTTTCTAAATTTGCAGATAATCAAAATTAGTGATATCTTTGCGCCCGGAATTGAGATATGGTGTAACGGTAGCACTACAGATTTTGGTTCTGTCTGTCCAGGTTCGAATCCTGGTATCTCAACCAAACCCGTGTAAACCGCTGAAAATCAGCGGTTTTTCTATTTATAAGGATGAAAACGGGTCAAAAACGGGTCACGAAAATATCAACGGTTTTTCCTTGTACGATGCCATTATGGGGTTGTGCAAAGAAAAAAAATTTATGTTTTTCAAACCAACCCCCTTTCTTCAATATGTACCTGCCAAACTGCATGAAGCGCAGGAGTGGTATGTCTCATTTCAAGTCATGGACCCGACTACAAATGCTCTCAAGAGGGTCCGCATCAAGTTCAATCGCATAGCCAATATCCGAGAACGCCGCAAGGCTGGAAAGGCGTTTGTAAATACCATAAATGAACAGCTTGTATTGGGTTGGAATCCTCTGCTTGAGAAGATTGCTCCTCGCGCAGGCATAAAGGCCTTCGAGGCTATGGATACATTTCTCAGGGCCAAGGCTAAGGAATCTGAGGATAATACCATGAGGGCGTACCGGTCGTATGTCAAGATATTAAAGGACTGGATGCTTGCGAACGGTTTTGATGAACATTCTTACATGACTTCATTTACGAAAGTCGCTGCGGTCCGCTTCATGGAGGATGCTGATGACAAGGTGTCAGCCCAGACATTCAACAATTATCTGCGGTTCTATAGCATCCTGTGCAACTGGATGGTGAAGAAGGGATATATTGCGACCAATCCGTTCGACGATGTCGTAAGGAAACCGAAGAAGCTGCTGAAAAAGAAGCGCAGGATCCTGACGGATGAGCAGCTGGCTGCGCTATGGAATTATCTGTCTGAAGCTAATCCTGGGTATATGCTTATCTGCATGTTCTGTTATCTATGTCTGATGCGCCCAAAGGAGATAATGTTACTTAAATGTGGGGATATTGACTTGAAACGACAGATCATACATGTGAGAGGAGAGATTGCGAAGAATGACAACGATTCCGATAGGACCATTCCCGATGACATGCTTGCGCTCCTGAAGAACTGGGACCTTTCCCGTCCGGACTGGTATCTGTTTTCGGGAGATAGATTTGAGTTCAAGCCCGGGCCTGACAAAGTATGGAGTCAGAGGGTGTCTGATTTCTGGCAAGTGTACGTGCGACCGAATTGCGGTTTTGGCCCGGAGGTGCAGTTCTATAGTCTGAAAGATACAGGCATTACCAACATGCTCGGCTCCGGAGTACCGGCTTCGTTCGTAAAGCAGCAGGCGGACCACAGCAGTCTGTCAATGACATCGGTATATCTCGGAAAGTCGGCAAGGGCTTCGGAAGAAATCAAAATGCTCGATATTCTGCATAAAGAATAACCCTGCCACGCTTCACAGCGGAGCAGGGTGGGTTAAACACTAAAACTATTGCGAGCAAATTACACGGTGCTGAAGCAGATTTGTGCAATTGATTTGATATGTAGGTCTATTATGGCTTTCTCGCCTTCCGGGCTCATCAGGAACTTGCAGTCCTTCTCGTTGTTCATGAAAAGGTTCTCTGTGAGTACGGCCGGACATGCTGTGTCGCGTATGATTGCAAAGCTGCTATCGCGGTCGGGGTTGCCGTCCTCGAAGTCTCCGCGCATCGGGAACTTGTCTCCGAGAAGATCTTTGGCGTTGTTCCAGAATACGCGGGCATATTCGTCTGATTTTGTCTCTCCTGGCGAAGTGTGGATTTCCCATCCGGAGGCAGTGTTGATACTCTGAGCTGCGTTTAGATGTACGGATACGAGAAGTGTCTGTGATATGCCGTTCTGAGCTGCAATTCGGTTTGCTCGCTGAACTCGCATACGGAGAGGAATGTCGTTATCTTCCGGTACCAGGATATGACATGGTATAGCCAGCTTCTTCAATTCGCTTGCAATGGCCTTCACTATTGCTCTGGAGTATTTCCATTCAAGCAAATATGTGCCGTCCTCCCAGATTGGAGACCGCTTGCCCGGCGTGTCGCTGCCGTGTCCGTTGTCAAGTATTATCATTCTCATACCGCATCAATGGCTTTTAGGTCAAGCTCCATGGTGAAGCCGTAACTGTTGGAAAGTTCCTTGGCTACGAACGGGGAAATGGTGGTCGGGAACGGCAGCCATTCTATACTGTAGTCAAGATTGACATCGTCTCTCATCCGCTCGCGTATTGCCTTCAGGATCTCAAGGCATTCCGCCTGACTCAATGTTTCGGCAAAGGCATCTTCGTCGTTCGGGTGGGCCTGTGCAACAGTGACCGCGATATGGAAGGAGTCTGTCTTGACATCGTGTTTGCTGAGGGTGGAAACTATGTTGGAGTAATCGATGAACAAATACGGGCCTGCGATGGACGAAATCCGGGATTTTACAGCGTCCGTGTTGATTCCGAAAATAAAATTGCCGAGTCCGGAGATTCTATTCCCGTCGTGAACAGCCAGGACCTCTTCTTTGGACTGGTCGTAAACCAGTCCGGAAGAGGCCTGAAAAAAGTTCTCTAAAGCCTCTCGGCTTACAAACTGAGAAAAGTATTTGAGGATAAGCAGAAGTATCATAATTCGGCGACTGATGAAATCTGGCCGACTGTCAGATTGAGCTTTTCTGCGATCTCAGTCGGTTTAAGACCGCAGCCTTTGAGTGTATGTATGCTTTCTATAGTCTGAGAGAGAAGCAGATCAAGATAAGTGAACAGATCAAGTTTGCATATCTCGCTAAATACCCCGTATCCTGCCTTGCTGAGGCTGTATAGGCTTCCTTCCATACCGATAGGGGATTTGCCCTGCTTGTCTTCGGCAGAGTTGAATATGATGTCGTATTTGTCGATTTTCCGAATCCATTCCAGAAGTCCTCGGAAATTGTAGTATGCTGCAAGCTTCTGATTGCGGGAGAACTGGTGTAGCTTGACCTTCTGTATATTCTCTTTGCTGTATGGCAACGGGCAGTACAAGACTTTAACCAGCATGTCGAGGGCTTGCTCGGAATGGTCTGAAGAATAAAGCTTCATGACTGAAATCGCATCTACATATTGCTCCGATACGATAGAGGTTTCTATCATCCCTGAATCAACAGTGAATACATAACCCTTATTTTGTTTCACCTTTGGCTGCATCTGTCTGTTGATACAGATGCGGAACTCCACTTCCTTGCGGTCTTCCTTCTCGTGCAGACGATACGGGAAGTCCAGCTGCTCGGAAATTCGGAAAAGGTTTTCAAATAGCGTATCGCTCATCTTGAGACGGTCAATCTTTAAATCAAGGATGGCTGCTGCTGTCATGACCTTGAACTGCTCGAAATTGGTAATCCCCGCCTCGAAGTCAGCGATGACTCCGGCAAGACGTACAAACTGTTCTTCGCTGAGTTCATGCCATCTGTTCGGCACCTGCCGCGTCTTCTTCAGTTTCAGTGTTATCATATCACGTAGAATTTGTCGGATTCTTCGTTGGTGTTCATGCAGATTGCGGTCGCGCCCTTCTGGATTTGCACTAAGTTCTCGATGCTTTCGTTCCAGGCATTCACCTGTGACATCAGGTCGCCGTAGAGTTTGTCACGGCTCTGCATCGATGTGCCCTTGGTGTATTCGTGGTTGTAATCGTAGCGGATGGATCGAGGAAGTTCCGTCACATCAAACTTCATCACAGCCTCTGCCACGACCTGGTAACAGAGTGAACGGTTGATAAGATCCTGCAGTTCCTCGTTGATATCAAGTCCGGCAACCATCGGCTTGAGTCTGCCGGTCCACACTGAGCGGATGAGGAACTGAACTTTGGAGAAGAAGTATGCGCTGCGGTCTATTCCGTAGTAGTAATCGAACTCTTCGGCATTCTTTACAGGCAGTTCCTGTCGTTCCTTATACGTCTTGGTCTCGTTGTAGCCTCCTATCTCTGCGTTGTCATCTAGCCATGTAAGAAGTTCGTCCATGGCAAGCCAATGTGCAGAAATGTGGTGTTCCTTGATTTCCTCGTGCTGGTACTTGTATATGCTGGCATCGGAACCGTTTTTCTTGACACTGTCGAATATCTGATATCTGTGTAGTGTGCCGGTTGCAATGGCTGTCTTGAGTGCTTCATGACCTTCATTGCCCTCTTCCAGTTCGGAGATGGCAAGCAGAGTGCGCCCTCCGATGATTCCGGAGATGGCAGCTGCTGTGGAACGGATTGAAGGGAGAAGCTGGCGGTACTCGGTATCGGCCTGCAGACCATCGCAGTATCTGCGGAAGTCCGCAATATCTTTGAATATGGATGTAGGATTCATGTTATACCTCCTTCTGGTTTGACATTCTCTGACTTGGTGCCTGTTCCTCCTGGCGCTGTACTGTCGGGCGGTAGAAGCCGATGCGAACTCCGCGTGCATATTCCTCAGGGAAATTCAGTTTGATGGCATAATTGACATCGGCACAGACAATTTCTTCCGGAATCTGCTGCTGCGTCAGATAGATCATATAGTTGTAGTATGCATCGGATCCGGACTTACTGATGATGCCGTCGCTGCTGACGTTGGATATCGATGAGTCGATTCCCTTGGATGACAGCAGTACCATGTCAGCGCGTTTGTCATACGATATGAGGGATTCGATGAACTCCTTGTACTTCTGCGGGATTTCCTCGATCTTCCATTCCTCTGTCTGACCGTTCTGGTTGATGAAACCACGGGTTGCATATACCTTGCCCTGGTTCTTGCCACGTCCGGAAAGAAATTCCGTCAGGTTCTGAAGCTCCAGCTGAAGATACTTCTGCAGAAGATTGTCGGAATATACGGTTCCGACCTCCAATTTCTTCTTGCCGACCGTCACCGTGATGAGTTCCTGACCGGCATCTTTCCTCTTGGCATTCTGGTCGCAGAGTTCCTTGAGTGCTTCCTGGTGAACGATCATCCATTGGTTCGGAATGATGATATGCAGACGTGCGGAAAGTGCGTTCTCAAGATAGGAATTGATGTATTCCGGCGTTGCATTACATCCTCGGATCCATTCCTTGATACCCTTGAAGAATACATTGGAGGCATATATCTCGTTACCATGTGTCGGGTTCTTGGAATACGATATGCAGCAGTGCTTTCCGAGAGGACGCAGATAGTCCATGCGCGGATATACCTTGTATTCCTGCTGGGATCCGCTCTGCCAGTTGCCGACCATGACGTAATCGAAGTCACGGTCTTCGATGTCTGTTCTGCCTGTGAGGTTGTTTTTTGTTGCAATACGACAGCGGAGCTCAGAGATATGCTCCAGTCCCGCCACGGGCAACATCCCTTTCAATCCGGCTTTGACGGCCTTGGTCAGATGCCACTTGCTGTATATGCCTTCTGAATAGTAGTATGATCTGATTGCCTTGTTGATATATGTTCTGAAACTGTCCGGCAGTCCTCTTTCCCTCCAGCTGTCTAACCAGGCTGAAATCTGCGGCGATGAAACATATTTGCGCTGCACATTGCCGGCTTCATCCACATTGTCGATATAGAGCATCGGACCACGACCGTACAGGATCTTGCACTGCTTCTCTATGAGTTCCGGAAGCAGACGGTTTGATGCGATCATTTCGTCGCAGATGTTTGGATCCAGATTGTCCTGACCGTTCGGCCATACAAAGAATCCGGAGACATTGATCGGACTGAGAGTGGCTGGAAGATCTGAACCTCCCTTGCCGGAAGATTCCTGAGAGAGAGCGGTTTCTCCTATCTGATAGGTGCAGACGAAGTTGCCGTGTCGGGTATAACCGAAATTATTCATACCAAATCACTTTCTTTAGTGTGTAATCGTCATCAGGGAAGCCGATGAAGCGGATGAGGTTGCGGTAGCAGGTTTTCGGATTGCCCTCGCTGTCGGAGAACAGGAAGAAATGTTTGCCGTCGATGTCGAACCGGTCTTTCGGTAACGGCTTACGACAGGTGCAATGGGAATATGTCTTGAGATTTATTTCCCCTGCAGCTGGTTTCTTCCTGGAGAAAGGAAAAAACACGATGGAGAAATCCCCTCCGGTCTTCGACACCGTCTCCGCCTTTGCAATCGCATCTATGCCTCTGATGGTTTCCATGGATGCAAAACTACATCGTGTATTACACAAGTGAAAGGACAGGTATCTGCACAAAAAAGGGCAACCCCGAAGGGCTGCCCTGGTGGCCATGTCTCCATTCATGACCGGTACGTTAATGAAAGATTTATGGAGAATTATAGTGTGTCTGCAGCTTTCCGGATGCGGTCTGCAAGATCATACAAGGCTCCTCTGAGCTGCTCTAATTCATCTGGGGAGAAGTCGGTTTCTTTCCCGTTTCCGTCTCTTCCGTCAAACTTATGATATAACCAGCCGGATGATTTACCGAAATATCTGTTTGCCAGTTTTGATAGATTGATATCTACGATGATATCATATAGTTTCTGTTTTGCATTCGTTATCATAGTGATTTGTTTTTAAGGGAGGCTCTCTCGAGCCCCTCTGTTAAACTCCCATCAGTTCGTAAACCAAACCGAGAATGTAGTACTCAAATTCTGTCGGATTTTCCATCCAGCCTTTTGAGGCTTTGAAGTTCCTGATTGCTTCAATCAGCTCTTCTTCTTTAGGTGTCAAACTTGTCATATATCTTTCATTAACGTGATACAAATATAGTACGAATTTTCGTACTACGCAAATTTTTCGACACAAAAAGATGAAGAATCTTCAACAAAATGGGAAATCTTGCATTAAAATGATGAATGTTCATCGCAAAAGAAAAGCCCTCATGTGAGGGCTTGAGATTATTTGTTTTCTTCTAATTGTACGATATCCTGTTCCTGTGGAACTTCAGGATGGGAGGCCAGATATCTATCTCTTAAATCTATAGCCATAAGCATTACTATGGCGTATAACGACAATGTAACTTCAACTTCCTCTCCTTTCTCATCTTTTAGAGTTATCTCAGATGGCGAGTAATAGATGTAATTCTTGATATCGTTAAAAAGTTCGTGACTGAGATTGGTAAACAATACAGTAGATGCTGTTTCTTCGACATCGTATGGAGTCGCAGGCTTGCGCTTTTCCATTTCTTTGATAAGAAAATCCAGATTCTTATCAATAGTTTTCTTTGCTCCTGTCATTTCAAACAAATCCCTTCCGGCTTTGACCATTTGGAGAGGACTCTTCTTTCGGGCGAGCTGAGAGATCATCTTAGAATCTTTCTTCATCACCCATTGAGATATTTCCGCAACTTGATCATTGATGGCGTTCACGGTAGTTTGCATGGCAAGCAACTGTTCTATTGCGGTCCTGTTTGTTGTACATTTTAGATTATTGACCTTGTCTTCAGTTGGTACAAATCTCTGGAAATATAGTTTTGCAAATTTCCATACAACAATACCAACGGCGATGATAGCTAATAGCAATATTCCAAGCCAAGGGAAATTCTCCAGCAACCAAGCAACAAATTCGTTCATATTAGTCAGGTTTAGCAGTTGTCCACAAAAATACTATTTTTTTCGTTATTACAATAAGTTTTTACGTTACTCCAAGCAAATCAGCGGCCAAATCATATTTCCGGCGGAGCGAAGCGTGTAATGCAAGCCGAAAAACCAGCGGCGTCGGGCACATCTTCCGCAAAAGTTGAAAATTGTTCTGAAAATCTGAGGGGATTTCGCTGAGTTTCAGAATGATGAGCGATTTTTGATTAACCGGAAGACCGTCAAATCCGGGCTATATCGAGCCCAAAACCACCCCTGCATTTTGATAATTCCGCAGTCCTGGGAAGTATTTTTCGTACATTCCCCACACAAGATATGTCATTGCGGACGGAATCTGAGGCGTCAGTCCGGCCTGAAGATTTATCGGAACTTTCTTCTCCGGACTCTTGTCAAGTTCTATTGGAGACGAGCCCGGAACCTTCTTGCAGCAGTACATCGCGCTCACAAGATTCGGACATTCATTCGCATCGATACGGATCCTTGGAATGCTGCGTTCATTCTCTGCCAGGAGCCTTTTCCAAAGCTGGTAATGCTGCCAATAGTAGATATCACCTTGACCAAGGTTCTTGAGCGTCACGCGCCAGCCGAATTTCTCCAGCTCAGCTTTCATCTGCCTGGCATCGGTCTCAGCCTCACGTTTTGCGGTCTTCTTGTTGCCGGCACGGTCGTAATACAAATCTATCTGACGCGTCTTGGCACAGGAGAAAAACGCGTTGAATTGCTGTGCGATATCAGCGATATCCATAGGTGGATATACGAAGAATTCCTTCAGGATCCTGAGACTGTTGTCCTTGCCATATTCCTGTGCGGCCACAACAGAAGCGAATGCTCCGGGGTCATACCCGAGCAGTATCTTGTCGGATGGGGTGAAATACTGCAGATGACTCGCGTCTATCCGGAATGTCTCCTTCAGGGAGAGTTTGTCGATGATCGTGTATTTGTAGGAGTCTTCGAATGTATGCTTTTCCTCCTCCCATAACTCGAAGAACAGGTTTTCACGGTTGCGGTCTCCGATGGAGCAGATTGAACTGAGGAACTCAGACGCTGTGAGCATTTCCCGTTGGGTACGAAAGTAGTCAAGACCGAGCACTTCACGGTTCACGAAGGTAGAAACCCGGAGGTAGAAGGTTGATTTCTTGCGGATCTTTGCAAGCAAGGGAGCCCATTTGGCTATGGCATTCTGCGACTGGGTGATCTTGACGCCGTTCTGCAGATTGATCTGTGCCTTGTTGATGTAAAGTGACAGCGTGATGATGTCTTCAATGTCTTGACTGTTGACCTCCTTCTCATATTCGGTAAACCAGTTGTCTTCCCCGAGGCTCACACGGCCGATGTCGGACACGCCTGTAATACCTCCGTGAAGGTGGCATTTGTGGACTTCTGAGCCGTTTCCGATGCGTGAGGTACGGATGGCTGGGATGATGCGGGTTTTGAGCTTCTCGCCCTTGGAATGCTTCATCTCTTCAAAGAATCCATGCACTACCGACTGACCGGCTATGGAGTCGGCACGATCGACAGCTACAGCCTGCAGAACATGGCCATTGGCGAAGATGATGCTTCGCTCCGGCCAGAGTACCGGGAAACGAGGCTGCTTGAAATGACGGGGAAGATCCTTTTCGCCCACGACATAGTCAAAACCCTCTGTAAGCATCTGACGGCCATCTGCTGTTTCAGAACGGAACTTACCGAGAACTGCCGGGATGACATTGGTAAAAAGGGCTACATATGAGCTGTGTGATATGATTGATGTCTCGCGCGGCATGGCACCGGCAACGCGGAGGATGCGCGGAGCTGTGATTTCCGTTGTCTTTCCAGTACCGCGTCCGGCAGTGAAGATCATCTTGTTGCAGTCGATGATTGTTGCGAGCGCTTGTGCCGTATTCTGATAGATTTCCAGGGCTGAAGGGATTTCTGCTTTAGATTTCATGATCATCAGGGGTTTCGTCCTCGATTACGACCTCAATTCCGGCTTCGCGCAGCAGCCTTTCTTTCTCTGCAGCCGTTGTCTCCAGCGACATGATCATATTGCGGTATTCCTTGTCTTCGTGCCTGCGAGCAATATCCATCAGTTTCTGTGACTTGTAACCAAGAGATTCAGGCTTGACAGTGGTAGAGATAAGGAATACAGGTGGGGTCCAGTCATAATCCATGGATTCGCGTCTCTTGGTACGTAATTCGTGGGCTTTTTCGAGGCATTTGTAAGCAGTCATGCACTGTTCCTGGCCGATTGCCACACCTTTCAGCCTTTCAAATTCGTCCGCATAGATCATATCCCAGGCACGGGCTGATATTGCTTCATCCATGTAGAAAAATTCAAGTGCATCGTAATAAATACTGCGAGCCTGCGCCCTTGTAAGGGTCGGATACTCCGTCATCAGCGCGTCCGAGGCCTTTTTCAGGTTTGTTCCAACATGGTGTATGATGCTGGAAGCGGAATTGAGCTGAAGGATATACTGCTGCATCGCCTCTGGAATGACAGCGCTGACCCTTGACTCCAGGAAAGCCTGCAGATCTTCTACCGGATAGCTGCGTACAAGTTCGAGACGGTCTTTCATTGCTTTATAAATTCATTGAAAATCTCCCTGTACATGTACAGGGATGCCTGATGTTGCTCCAGCAGTTCCTGGAACTTCTTCTTTTTCTCTTCAGAGAAACGCGAGCTGCCAATCTGGGAGGTGTAACGAGTAATATTCAGTTCGATGTTTTTTCGTTCCTCGAAATATCTGTCCGGGTCAGAGCGTAGTAGGTCGGTAACGCGCTCTCTTTCGCTTTTCTGGGCTATAAACGGGTGTTTTCCGAGGAATTGCCCTGTCCTGTCGAATTGTCTGAGCTCATCAAAGCAGACTTCCATGCGGACCACCTTCTCGATATATTCCGCCAGAGTCTTATGGTCTGTCGTTTCACCCAGACTGCTATCGATTTCGCGAAGTCTCTGATGGCAGTTGATACGGTCGGTATATATGAGGTCAGCAGTCTGGATAAGCCTGTTTTCAAGGTCTTTCCAACGGATGCGAGGGTATTCCTCATATTTTGATGCTTTTTTTTTACTGCCGAAACGGTATTGACGAAGACTTGACGTGGTGTCGTAATAGATGATGCCGAGCTCGTTTGTGCCAGAATTTCCTCTGCAGTCATCCTACCAAGCAGCTCATATACCAGGCTTTCTGCAAGCTGCTGCTTGTCAAGCATGATCCTTCCGGCTCGCTTGCTTCCATGACTGCGTAGAAGCATTCTGTAGGTATCTATCGCATGGACTTGCGCTATCTTCTTGCTTAATGAGGTCCTTTCTGCTATTGAATACATAGTCTTTATGGTTAAAGAGGGCTGCCGCGAAGACAGCCCTCAGGCAAAAACGATGATGGAAGATGTTGGTTATGCTGTCTTGAGCTCAAGCGGCTGGAAGAAGCTTTCGTTTGAGAACGTGACGTCGCAGCTGGTGTTGTCTGCTGTCTTACGCTTGCTGAATGCGGATAGGAACATCGGCGAATACGGACGGCCATAGACCGCCTTCTTGCCTGTGAATCTGTCGGTGATTCTGAGGAAGAATCCTTCTCCGACATGATTCTCAAGGAGATTGTCGATGACAATGCGGTCGCCTCCGAGTGTTCCGGTGACATTGTTGGTCACAGTAGAAGTGATGTCTCCTGCACTTCCTTCTGATGTCGCAGCAGGAGTGTATTTAACGAGACTCATTTTTTTCCATCCGTCAGCGCCTTCTATGAGGTTGAAGTCCTCGATGGTTCGGTTCTCTTCATCGATTTCCGGAAGCTGTGAGTAGTCCACGTCGGCCTCGCGGATGACCTCAATGTCGTTGTAGATTCTTTTGCCCTGTGTGTCCTTATCGGAAACAGCAGGAATGTTGTCGAATGTCTTGATCATTGCTTTAGAGGTTAAAGGGGCGGTTTCCCGCCCCGAGTCAAAAATAGCAGAATTAGCCTCTTGCTACGTCGTGGAACTTCTGAGTCTCAGCGTCGTAGTAGAGCTTGATGTACTCGCCTGCTGCGGTTGGTGACCATGCTGCGGAGATTTCAGAGAACTTGCCTGATTTGGCAATCTTGGTAGCGTTGGCAGCTGTACCGATTTCGATACGGTAGATGACACCTTCGCGTGCATTCGCGATGTCCGTCAGAGTTGTTGCCCCTGTGTTCGCCCCTGTGCGGAAAATGATTCCGTCCTTCGCATTGGCAGTAGTGGCACCAGCTGCGAGGTCAACTGCCGGCCAGTTCATGAAGATGATCTGGTCTGCGTAGTCGGCAGCTTCGAGCTCTGCAAGGGTCTTGTGTGGAACTCCTGAGAAGGTAGATCCTGCACCATCCTTCCAGTATGAGAATGCCCATACAGATTCAAGGTCGCGCTGGAAGCCTACCTTGTAAGCTTCTCCAGGCACATTTTCCAAAGGCTGGATGTTTCCAGGGATGGATGCGAAGATGAACGGGATGTTACCCATTGCAGGAACGAACTTGATAGGGTTCTCGTGGTTAGGCACAGTGAACTCTACGCCGGAGAAGTTTGCGAGCTGGCCGTAGTTCTCCTTGTACCAAGCCTTGTACCAAGGCATGTGCTTTGCGTTTACATACACAGTGTACTCGGCAGGGTTCTTTACTACCTCAGAAAGCTGGTCCATGAAGGCAGAGAGAACGTCTCCCATGTTGTCTGCCGTGTATGTCGCGAGGCTTGCATCACGGAACGGAAGCACCTTGTGCTCATCGAAGTACGAGAACAGGCGGTGAACGATACCTGTAGCACCGAAGTTTGCAGGCATCTTCTTGCCCTCCACAGGCTCGACACGGTGTCCGAGTACCTGACGCTCGATTCTTTCAGCGCTGAGCTTCTTGGCGATCTCGAGCACAAGCCACTCGATCATGGTCCACTTCACAGGATCTGAACCGTTGGTGTTCAGGTAACCGAGATATGAAGTCTCGATCCATTTGAGGCTCTTGAAGAGGTACTTGAACATTACGTCATGCACCTGTGCCTTCTCAGGAACGAACTTGATATGTCCCTTGCTTACCTTGCCTTCCTGGTATGCCTGTGAAAGCTCCTCGAAGAGGACATTGGTAAGAACATCGCCGTCCTGGATGTTGGAGCGCATCGGGAAGATAGCTGCAAGTGAAGGGAAGGAAGCGATACGAGCGATGAGCGCGTCCTGACGGCGTACGAAGTAGCGTGTTCCGATTTCTTCGTCCTTGATGAGGTCATAGTCCATTGTGCCGGCCTTGACCTGCTCAAGCATTCCTGAGGATGCGAGCTGTGCATAACGCTGAGCGAGTGACTCAGCGTAATCTGCGAAGGCTTCCTTGAAGGCAGCCTCCTCCTTCTCGGTCGATGCAGATGGGATCTGACGTGTCATCGCGATTTTGTTCCAGCGCTTTTCGGCTGCGAACATAGGGTGCTGCACACCGAATGCGTGTGTCGCTGTGTGAGGTCCGCTGATTCTGATCACAGCGGATACGGTTGCTGCCGGCTGCTCAGGCTGAGCCTGACCTCCGAGGTTGTTGATGGTGTTTTTCATCTCGTCGATGGATGCTTTGATTGATGAAACGATGGATGCGACATCGGCTCCTTCCGGTGTCTCGACATTGAGGACTGAGGCAAGTTCCTTGAACGCCTCTGCCATTGCCTGGTTGTCGGCAGCTTCTTTCTGCTCCTTCTGCCAAGCTTCCAGATCGTCTTTGAAAGACCCTTTTGTGGAGTCTTCATAGGCCTTGATGAGAGAAGCCTGCTCTTCGGGAGAAAGCTCACCGGCAGCGAACTGGGGACCCAGTCCGAGGAGTGCCACCACGGCTTTCAGATTCTCGAGGAATTTCATTAGAGTTGGATTTTAAGTTGGTTTATGTCTATTGTTGGTTCGTCTGCCGGTGCCGGCATAAGATTCTGTAGTTCTGCTATGACTTCTTCCAGAGTGCAGCGACCGTCGATGAGTCCCTCCGGCATGGCATTCATAGCGTAGTAGAGCTTGCCCCTGAGAGCCTCAGAGTCTTCGGCTATTGTACGGACACTGCGCACGTCGTCGATGAACTGCTTTGCGAGAGGATCCAGACGGGTCTTGATGAATTCTTCCACTTTTCCGTCCAGAACGTCCTTGTATATCTTGTTCTTGAGGTCGGAATATGAAGAGTAGAGCTCGACTTCCTTGACGCCCCATTTCTTCATTGCCTCGCGGTCATCGTAGAATGTGGACATCACTCCTATGGATCCGACGTTTGAGAATATGCTGGAAGTGTAGATCTTGTCAGCTGCACAGGCAATCCAGTAAGCTGCTGAAGCACCGCAGCTGTCGATGAGGGCGATACATGGTTTGGTGAGAGCCTTGACAGCCTCGAAAGCCTCATGGACGAAGAATACCTCTCCGCCCGGAGAGTCTATGTGCAGCAGGTGTGCCCCGATGGCAGGATTCGCCTCTGCTGCTTTCAGATCCTCGATGAAGTCCTCTGTGGAGAATCTCCACCAGCTGGAGTACATGACCGGCCCGAAGATGGGATGATATGCGATGGATCCTTCCTGAACTTTCTCGGATCTCGGGTACACCAGGACTCCTTCATCGGTGAGACCTTTGAAGGCATCATGATACTTCTGATCTTCCTTGAGGAAGTCAGAATGGGAGCCGAGAAGTGCTGAGTCTGTGATGGAAAGTATCTGATTGTTGCGGATTTCCTTGTCCATTTCAATTGGTTTTCCGCAAATCTACACAGGTGCGTGCGGAATGGAAAGGACATAAAAAAAGGGCAACCTCACGGCTGCCCTTCCTTTGTGTTAAAAGTTCTATTTATATTGCCGGAGCATACTCCGGTAATTCTGCAAGTTCGCGCCCGATGGCTCTCATCGATGCGAGGATCTCGTTCATGCGTTTTTCTGACGGCTTCTTTGCGCCACTGATATACTGAGCAAACAGGCTCTGTGAAATGCCGAGTTTCCTTGCAATAGCAGAAGCATTAAGCTCCGGATGATCCATGAATAATCGGTATAGCACCGACTCGTTCTTTTTCTCAAGGAATCCATCGAAACTCAGGTCTTCATCAAGTTCCGGCCAGGAGATTCCGAATGCATCTGAAGTATAGTTCTTAAGCTGTTCCGGTGTTGCTTCTTTCAGACGAGGATAGTCAGAGAAGCGTTCGCACGCCTCTTTCCCGTCTGCTGTCCGGATCCATATCGCAGACTCCGTTATCCATATCTTTTCTACCTGTACCATATCACTTGTTGTTATTGAAATACTTATTCCAGTGTTCGGCAATAACCTCCTTGTTTTCCTCGATTATCGACTCTATCAGTTTCACTTCAGCAGGTTTCATGCCGTAGTTCTCTACCATTTCCACCGGATCGATGGTGAACTTGGCTGCAGCTCCTCCCTTCTTTACATGTATGTGTATGGGAAGGTGTTCGTTGGAGTAGAACATGAAATGAAAACCGAAGAGGATGAATATCGTTGGCATATTGTCGTTGTTTATACGACAAATATAGGTAATAATTTTATTACCTGCAAATTTTATGATACTCTCTGTCTTAGATGATCCTGCAGGTCGCGCTGGGAGTCGAGACGGGCGAACAGGTTACGGTAGAGGTTGTCGAAGCCAAAGCCACGGATGAAGATCTGGAACTGCTGACCGGCTATGGTCGTCCGGATCTTGAGGGAGAGGCGGTTCTTGGTCCGGTCAAGGTACTTCACGCGGATGTAGGTTGCTCCAGGATAGAGCTGATGGATGAATGAAGCTTCCTCATGAAGCTGCGGATCATACTGGTTGCTCATTCCGGCTACCGGAAGAGTCTGAAGTGTTGAATTAGCGGCGTTCATAGCTAATACATATTAAAAATCTCCAGTCGTTACGGGCTGAACGCCAAACCCACCTTGCGGCAAGATTCCGCCGTAGCTTTCGCATACGGTCGCCCTGACTGGAGAAAGTTTATATTTCTATTGTAAGTATCCTCGATGGTGAGGCTGCCGCAAATAGAAAGTATGTATGGGTTTGGTGTTCGGGAGCAAAGGTAGGAATAATTTTCAAACTTGCAACTGCTTTGCGGAAAAAGAACAAAGGCAGGTTCCGATGGAAATCCCTACCTTTGAGGTACAAAACGATATGTTATGAATGATTACAACAAGAATCCGGCTCCGCCTGTTCCTCCGGTCGGTCCGCCAAATCCGGACGGAAAAGGAATTACACCCAAAAGGCGATGAGTGCAAGCAGGCCTGTCAGGAGATATCCGTATAGGGCTGCTTTGAGTGATATGCGGTACCACTTTACCCTATGGTAGATTTCCATGTCGTTCGCGTTGATGATTTCTTGTTGCCTGGCGAGCCAGTAGGCTTTGAATGCTCTGTCGCGCCCTCCTTCCTCCATCTTCTTGAGCCATTCGATGGTTTGATCTGTGAGCATATCGACCGGCTGGTCTCCTGGCAGGTAGTATCCTCGCTTGTAGAGGGTAAACCTGATGTTGATGTATAAAGCAGCACAGCTGACAATAATCCCGACTATCAGAGGTAGAAGGCTTGTGAATGGAGCAGTTATCGTAATGCAGGCTATCAATCCTCCGATGAATGCAACGAGGAGGGCTGACATCCATCCGATTGCCGTTGTGCAGCTGTTGCGTATTCCGTCAATGTGTTGCATCTGACTGGCAATACGGACCTCTGTTTGCTTGCAAGCGAAGTCCACGGACTCAATGGGAGTGTGGTTGAATCGGTCATCTATTGGCAGGTGTTTCATGTCAAATCTTTTTGCAAAGGTATGAATTTCCAGGTTGGTTCCGTCAAATTACCGCCGGGCTGACGGTCTCGAAGGTGGATTCGGCGACGAAGACTCCGACGTTGGGAGTGACTGTGATCAGGGGAACTTCGGTGGGAGAACCGATGATGATCAGGGAGCCGTCGGTTCTGAAGACTCCGATGTAGGCGCGGCGTCCGTTCCATTCCATGATGCTGCTGTCAGGAGTCACACCTCTGAAGGTCTGCGACCAGGAGGTGCCGGCATCGCTCTTTTCGGGCTGCTGGTCAAAGATTACCTTGGAATTACACTGGAACTCTGGCACGGCGTGAGGCTTATTGATTTCTAATCCGAGAAGAAGGTCCTCGTGGATCATGTCGGGTTCGATGAGACAGAAATGTGTAGAAATGTCGTTCATTTTTTGAGACTTTAAGGAGTATATATTTTTCTGAAAATCAGTGGTTTTCGTGTGACTTCAAGGATTACAGGTTTTCTCTTTCGACAGGGAAATTTCCGCCACTGCCGCACCTCTTTCTGTAACGGAACCAGTCCTTTCTCAAAGCTGCGTAAGTGATGTCGTCCATACAGATGTTATGGTCTGAACAGAACTCAAGGATAGCCTCCTTGATCTGAAGCTCCGGATTGTTGCTCAGTGCTCCGGCCATGTATGCTCTGAACACCTGCTTGAATGATCTGGCAAGATAGTCGGCTATGGCCTTCTGGCCTTCCTCTGTCAAATGATTTCGGAACAGAGTGTTTACCTCCAGCACCCGGTTCTTTGGGATGCTGAAGCTCCTGGTTCGTCTGCTCTTGAGAAGGGATATTCTGATGAAGTCGTCCTGAGGCTTTAAGGGTACAGGAACATATCCTGCAGGAACCAGGTCGAGGTGCATCTTGATGAGCCCCCAGAGAAGCGACCTCTTGTCCGGTATCACGATGTCAGACCCCTCGTTGATGCTCAGGATATATTCCCGGATTGCCCGGCTTACCTTGACCTGTACGGTCTGTGTGTCTTCGTTTTTACCCATGACTGCAAAGATATTCAGAAAATCAGCGTTTTGTGTGACGGTTTGGATTATGCTAAGTTACTGAAAATCCGCGACTTGTGCAAGGTTGTGATTTGAAAGTTGCGCCGTTTTTCCGCGCCTTCCTCCCCTCCTGATCCGGAACTCTGGAAAGAACTCGAACAACCATCTCTACCTGAAAAAGTGCAAAAAAAGTGTACTTTTAGTGCTGAGGGGGTTAAGTGTTTGGTTTATAGTATGTTAAGCTGCACAATAGGGCTGAACTGATGTGTGCGGGGGTAAAGTGTGCTGAATAGTGCTGAAAGAGTGCTGAAAGTGTGCTATCAAAAAGCGGTATCACTTGAGGTGATTTTTGATATAGACTTATACTGAAAATCAGTGCTTTACATGGTGTTACTTGAATTGCCGTGAGACGCGTAATGAAATCATAGCACCAAAAGTACACTTTTTTCGGGATTTTTATATAAGTCTTTCTTTTCAAGGTATATATAAAAAAGAAAATAATTATATAAGGCCCTGATACTCATTCTCTTACCTCTTTATGAGTTCCCCGAGTTCTTTTTCTTTGCGGTAGCCGAATAGGGGGTAACGGGGGAAAACAGTACAAAAATCAAGGGTGCAGCACACTTTTTCAGGGTAAAAAAGAGTGCTGAAAATTGTACTGATCTGTACTGAACTCTGAACTGATGCCCGGATTTGCCTCGAATTTACGTCAGAATCGCCGTATTTTTCTATGATTTTGCCTCGGATGAGGGTTGGCTTCGGTGCCCACGAAAACGCCCCGATCTCGTGGGAAATCGGGGCGTTGCTTACAATTCGTAAGCAGGGCTTATGTTAATTTCCGGATAATCCGGACAAGCAAGTAGATGATGATACCTAACGCAGTGACAAATGTGCCTTGTCCGAGTGCCAGGAACAGTTTCTGCCAGCGCGTGAGATCCTTCTCCACCTCTACAGTGATTGTGCGAGCGGCAAGCTGGAATCTGTCGGTGTTCACCAGATGCACGGGCATCTTCAGATTTATAGGCTGCACAAGCTCGCTTCTGTTCCGGAGCGTGTGGTGTAGCTCGCCTCCGGAGACGAAAGCTTCAGACTCAGCCAGGCTTGTCCGGAGCAGGGAAGTGTCTGTGTGTTCCAGGACTACATTGTTGGATTCTGTAGGAACCGGCACCATGATGACGGTGTCCCGATAGACGATACGATCGGTGATTACGGTGCGGATGGAGTCCTTTTGCGATGAAGCGACGCACCGTGGAGCGGAACAGGAAACCATGCATAGCAGTATGTAGATGAATAGGCACAGCATCAGGAATGCGTAGAAGAAATCATTATGGTTATTGCGGGGTCTATCCTTTGTTGTCATCGTCGTTGTCTCCTATCTTGAGGTCCATGTCGTCCTTTCTGAAAATCACTTCCTTGCCGTTGGCCAGGTTCTGACCGGCGATACCAAGGGCTGCGAACCCCAGCAGTATGCCTCCGGCTTTCAGTATACTTCCGTCTATCACTCCCGGTGGAGGACAGAAGAAGCCTCCGACAAATAGCGCTATAGCGAATGTCAGGCATACGATGAAGATGTATTTGTCTGCATGGCGATGCTGTCTCATGGTTTTTCCATTATATAAAAAAGGCGGGTTATAGCCAATCCTCACTAAGAAGAGGCTCTATAGGCTCCTTCAGGGTCGCGCTGTAGACCCGCCATCAGATTCTTATTCCAAGGTCTGGTACTCCACATTCAGACTCCTATTAAGGCGCAGCATGACCTTTCCTATGTTGCTGATTCGCTGCCATAGTCCGTCCTCCATCTTTTTGAAAACCGCGCATCCTACGAGCATTCTTGTGCTGTTCGAATTTTTAAAAACATAGTGGCCGGTTTTTACCTTATATTTAGTGGCCAGATTGAGGACATCCTCGATGTACAAACGGTCCTCCCACCATATGGTTTCTCTTCCTGTAATCGGCCACCATGTCATGCTCCATGGGATTCTGCTGGAGGATTCTTCTCCCTTGAGCTCTCCGGTGTCTTTGTCCCATGTTCCGGAAAACATCGGTATGCGCCATGATTTGGAAGCACCCCCATCTACATTGCGAAATCTCATCAGTACCATCCGGTATTTTGAGGTATCACGAAGAACATCATTGAAATTCTCGATAATTGACGTTGGTGTTATTTGGCCGTCTGATCCAGAGCTAATAGTATGTATGTTGTACCATTCAGCCGAAGATGCAGCAGGAATGTCCTCTTTTCTCGCAATGGTGTCCGGAATGAAAATATCGTTAAGTTTGACGACTTTTGTTACGACTACGATAGGATAGGTTGCTATATATGATGACACGCCAGATATAGTAAGAATGTATCCTTCGTTAAGTGATGCCGTGACTGGAGGTCCAGAGTTCAATGTTACCTGCCCTCCTTTTGTAACTTCGTACATTTTACCATAGAACCAAAGTCTGACGACACCATCAATGGCGTAGGAGCCGACGCTACTACTTCCGGCGCTGCTTATGACTAATCCGGAAATATAGTGAGTGCGATTCTTTATATATGTGTTTGATAAATAGTCATTTTCCAACCAGTCTGACTGCACGTTAGCTTCTGTGCTTCCTCCCGACGTAAAACCGTCTCCTTCCGACATAGGTACCCAAACGCCCGAGACGCATTTCCGGAACTCTTGTGCTTCCGTATTATAGTAGATGCCTCCATCAGCAGGTTCCGGGTCAGCAGGAAGGTTCTCCACCCGGAAACGCTTCAACTCGTTATTGTTGAAGTCGCAGTCTGTATATATGTGACGTGTGGCCATGTTATCTGATGTATGCGTATCCGGATAAGTCTCCGTTCCAGGTCAGCTCGACGGTGTTATTATCGACGTGCTTTACTGCTACGGTTACAAGCTGATTGTTTTTGTCTGTGACAGTGACGAGCGGGAAGTTGTTTCTATTATGCTGGATAATCATAGGACTATCTGTAAGGGCGTATATTGCTGTATTTAACGATTCTCCGCCACGAAGCCCATATGTATCTGATGTCTTGCCTTTCAATGACAGCGGGCGCGAATCATCGGCATATTTGAATTTGAATGTGAATGAATGCAGATATGCATCAGACCTGGATGCAAGGTTGGAACCAAGGATCACAATGCGTCTGAAATTCCTGTCCTTGTCAAGATGGTAAATCTGAGAACTGCATAGCAGCTCGCTCATCACTTCGATAGTCTTCCGTGAGAGATGGCCGCTGTTCTGGGAGTAGATGTATTCTGCATCTGATTGTGTCTGCTCGTTTGTGCCGTTGTACAATCCTGTCTCAAAAGACATCTCCGGGATGAACTCCAGGACTCCGTCCATGGCGATGTTGTCGAACCCTCCGTATCTGTTGGCGAACAGGTACTGCTCGAAATGTCCGTCGCAGATCTCGAACACGGGGGCAGAAAGGATTTGCTCGATGCCTTTGTCCAAGCCACCTACGACATACTCCATTCTGACGGTGTTCTTATGTGGCAAGGAGACTGTGCCTAAGTCGCAAAGAACAGTACCTGCTCCCACGCCTGAGGGTGTCTCTTCAAACTCGCATAAAGTCATGCCTGCTCCATATACAGCATCATGCAATGAGAAGACAAGTCGAGGGTAGAATCTGGTAGCTGTAACCGGTAGCACATAATCTTTCGGAATCCGTAGTTCGTTAATGTCTGATACCCTCGTGGCTGCATGCTTCGAATAGCCATTAACCGTGAAAGAACCAGACTCTTCACCTTCTCCGATATCATAATGGAACACCTTAAAGATTGACGCCTGCTCTACGAGCTCGTTGAGCGGAGGAACTTCCAGATATAGCTCATTGGCCACAATGTCCTTGATGTCTATCTCCACCTTGCCGCTGAAGTCCGGCCAGTAGATTTCGTCGAGGAGGACTCCCTTGTCATCGGTCTCGAGAACAAACCTCACAGGAGTGCCGATGGGAGCGCTGATGACTATAGGGGGCATTTCGTAAAAGTACAGGACCTTTCCTGATATGTCGGATTCAAGATTTGCCATAATATTTCATTTCCGACAAATTTATAATCCGCTTACGATTTCATAAAGGACACCTATCTTTTCGGTACAGCAATGCAATATTCCTTCCATGATATGGATGCTGAGGTACCGTCGAAATATACTATATTGCCCGTACGCGTCCTTTCCGCAGATCTTTCACCGAAATAGGACGGTGGATCCTTTGGGGTGATAATCCAGTTTGGCTGGCCGTCGGTCGGCGTGATTTCTCCATCAACCCCTCGCATTGAAGGGATGCCGACATTTTTCCACTTAAGAGAATCGGAAGAATAAATATCTCCATCATTAATCTTGTCGAGATAACCTGGTATGAGCTGCAGCAGACACTTTCCGCATCTTGCCCCATTCTCCGAGACTTCCACGTTGATTTCCTTGACGAGGACGCGTTGTCCCTTGAACAGCTTAGGAACGGTCAGATCCATACCGGCAATGGCACTGACTGGGAGATTTAGCTCCACTTCGACTTCCTGGGCCGATGCAAGCAGCATGCGGTTGTAGGTTTTCCAAAACATGTGATACAGCCCGTCAGGTGTAAGCGGGAAAGGCGCGGAACAGACCTCTTCGTTGTAAATATATGTCTGCGTGGTCCCGAACAGACGTCCCGTAACATGGTCCATGGCCTTCCAGCAGACCATCAGATCCTGAGAATGACCGGTGTCTTCGCCAGCATTCTGTTCCGTATGCAGGTATGCCTGCTTTCCGATATATGGGAGAAGAAGCTGACGGCTCTTGTCAATCACCATGGGAACAAACTGGTCGTCAGTCTTTCTTTCATCCTTCTCTCCCAAGCCGGGACCTTCATAACGGAAAGCCGTAGATCCGGAACGGGAGCACATGGTCAGTCCGATAATCGAGACGAAGGTGCCTTTTCGTATGGCTCCATCTATCGGAGACATGACGGGGTCATACATCAGCCTTCCCTCGCTGATGAGGCTTAAGGTGTTTTCAGGACGCACGGGCGCAACCCAGAAAGTATCATACAGATCTATAAATTCACTGATGGTTAGATCTTCAGGCGGCGCGGCTCCTTCAAGGTCCTTTGCACAGTCGAGGACAAGATGCCGTTCGGAAGGGAAGGATACGGTTTCGTCTCTGCCGGCAAACGGCGTCAGGTCCATGTCTGGAGTCATGTTCATATACTGCTCCATGATTCTGATCTCTATGCGGTTGCCGTCAAGCCTAACGAATGCACCGAACTTGTCTTTCAGCCAGATCAGAAGTTTGCCCACTGTTATGTCCGGCACGATGTCCTTGGGATAGATGGAATTGTTCACACATGCATCGGCGCAATTATTAAGGACTACGATATTTGACAGGGGTTCTTCTCTGAAACAGTTCTCCACGACTTCGTATCCGCACTGCTCGAATAGCGTGTCCAGCATTCCCCAAAGTGTTATAAACGGAGTCAGGCCGAAAAACATAGGATATGTCATTGTGTTGCCGTCCTTGTCCGTGCCGGTACGTTCCAGATGGACCAGTTCGCCTCCTTCTCCGGGGTCATTGAGTACGGAGAGTCCGTACCCGTCGTCATCCACCTTCACGGGGAACGCTGTGAGGCCTTTGATCGGTGTGCCCATATTTTCCCCTATCCAGCCACCATCGTTGCACCATTCTATCGACAATGCATCATGGACATTCCCATCCATTTTACTTCCGAACTGCATCACGGGAATCTGCGCAAATATGTCCTTCAGAATCATATCCTGCATGTCGGAATACAGTATGCTTTCCTTTGTTGCAAAAGAACAGGATACTCCGCTTTCTCCGGCTGAAGATACGAATAGCTTGCCGGACATATGGAAGATCCCATGTGCGAGTGTGGCCGGATACTCCTTTGTCACCGGAGATGAATGACCGAGTCTTGCGGGATAATCCAGGATCGCAAAATTCTCAACAGTGCCGGGTATGGACACCGGTATTGTTGCGGCCCCTTCTTCAGAGAAGAAAGGGTGAGTTATCTTCATTTCGAAATGCAGGTCGGACGGGAGTACTAGATTGCCTTTTTCTACAGATAGTTTCATGGTCTTCTTAATGATGTCTGTTTCTTGAACTGATCGAGGGTCTCCTGCTTTGCGTTAAGCTGCGAAAGCACGACATATGCCGGAGTCGGATTTGCATTGCCGGCCACAATGGCTCCGAGTATCTGCCTGAGAAGGTCTTCGGATCTGCCGACCCCGGCAACGGAACCGGTATATCCTCCTTCTGCAAAGCCAGGCAGTGCGTTTGCCGATGTGCGCCTGCGTCTGCGACTTTCGATGGATGCGACCATGGCCGCTACGGCGGGATCACGCATTTCGGGTTGCGGAACCACGTATTCGCCGCGATGCACGACACCGGCGACTTCAAGCCTTCCTCCGTCGCCTGTATATCCGCCTTCAGAGTATCCTGTGACGCTGCGAACGGATGCCGAACCGTCTGAGCTTCCTCGTGAAGAAGACCCTGCGGTGGAGTTCATGATCGCTTCACGCTGAGCTACAATTGTAGCTATCTGAGCAGCCGTTGTGGCTCCTATCAAGCCCATTATGATTCCTGCGAGGACAGGATTGCCCTTGGCTGCGTTCCATGCCTGTATCATGGCAAGAGCACCCGCTGCCGTGGCCTGTGCAATCTGAATACCCATATCCACATCCGCATATTTCTTCTGCAGGTCAAGTTTCTTGGCCTCGTAGCGGGCTTCGATTTCTTCGCGTTTTTCCGCATTGTCACCGGCGGCAGCCAGTTCGGCCTGCATCTGGGCATCCAAGGTAGCAAGATCCGCTTCCTTGGCCGAGCTGACAGCCTGGTTCATCAGGTCAAGCACCTGCATGGTACCTTGCAGCTTTCCTTCCCATACTTCTTCCCAGCTGGCAATATCCGATTCGTTCTGCTTGTGGTTATATTTTTCGATCAACTCGTTTCTTTGGGTAAGGTACTCTTCCTCAGAGATCATCTTTGCCTCATGCAGGGCTTCCAGCGCAGCCATCTCCGATTGGAAAGTCTTTAGCCCAGGAGTCGTTCCGATTGTGGCGTGACCCTTGTTCGTGAGGTCATTGGAAACCGACATGTCTGTAGTTGAGCGGTCGATGTCTCCGGCTGGGATACCGGCCTTGAGCCTGAGATCGGCAATTTCACTATCTATACCAACTACATCCTTTCCATATGCCTCGTTAATGGCTTTCTTCTGTATGAGGTATGCCATTTCTGCGGCAAGCGACTGCTCGTGGAATTCATCCTCTGTGATCTTTCTGTTAGCGAGAGAGTTTTTGAGATCGGTCATTTGCTTGATGTATGCCTTGTCTGCATCTTTGATTTTATCTTCGTATGCCTTTTCCTGACGTCTTCTCTCTTCCTCTGTCATCTGCTTAATCAGAGTGCTGCGCTTTCTTTCCTGCTGAGCTTCAGCCTCGTGATACTGAGCATCTGCTTCAATCTGCTGGACACGGGCATTGACATAGGCTTCTATCAGTTCATCGCAGCCTAATTCGTAATCCTTCAGGATGTTCATCACGCCCTGTAACTCCAATGTCCATGAAGACTTCAGGCTTTGTTCAAGAGCATCAGCTTCACCCTTTATTCTTTCCCATTCCTTGAACTGCTTGGAATCAGTCCCTTTGCCTTCGGACTTTTCTGCAGCCTTGGCTTGGTCGGCTCTCAGGTCATTCAGCTCCTCTTCCTTTTTAAGGTATTCGGTCGCCTTGGCAATGATCTCCTGGTTCTGATTGTAGTTATCCACTAGGAATCTCAGATGTTCAGGTGTCATGCCTAATCGTTCGATGTCAAGTTCCGCAGCCTTCAGACTGTCAGCGGCTATGCTTTTACGTGTTTCAGCAAGTTTGAGTTCGATGTCAAGCACCCTTTGCTGTGCGGCAAGGCGTTCTTCGGCGGACTTGGTGGAGTCATTGACGATCTTCATTTCTTTGGCAATCGCAATTCTTGCCTCCGCTTCAGCAATCTTGAGGGAGTTATTTTTCTCAAAAAGACCGTCGCGAAGTTGTTGAGCCTCTACGGCGGTTTCCCAAACTTCCTTTATCTGCTGAATTGTGATTTTGTTCCAGCCGGAGATTTGTGAGACTACATGACCCCATACCGCTTTCATGCCGGCGCCAACTTCTCCGACTTTGTCGCCCCATTTTTGAGTCATGTTTATAGCATCAATAACGGCCGGGCCTATGGCAAGTACTCCCGCTACAATACCACCTATAACTCCTACAACTTTGGCAAATTTGCCAACGATGTTTTTTGCAAGACTGCCAGTGGCTTCCTCTGAGTTCTTGCTGCCGTCTTTCAGCTCTTTCATCCTGTTGTTGGTGTCCCGGAGTTCTTTCTGGTATTTATCCCAGAGAGCAGGATTTGCTTCTTTGTGCATGGAGTTAAGGGCGGAACGCAGCTGCTTGGCCTGCTGCTGGAGTTGCTTCATCGACATGTTGTTAGTGCCGAGCGCGGCAGCATATTGGTCGGCTGCTTTCTGTGCATCCTTCAGGGAGCGCTTGTTATTGTCCAACTGATTTTTGAGGTTTTTGAACTCATCGGTGTTTTCCTTGCCCTCTGCACGCAGTTTGTCCATTGCCTTGCTTGTAGCATTGATGGCGCTGCTCAGGGATTGACATGATGCGGTGGCATCTTTCAGCCCGTCGGTCAGCCTGGATGCACTGCTTTCGTCAAGCTGTATCTTGGCTTCAAATGTTACGATTTCATTCTGTACTGACATAGTCTTGTGATTTTTTACAAAAGTATATCAGGCTGTAAAATTCAGAAAGGACAGCCGAAGCTGTCCTTTCTATCAGAATTGGGGCCGTCAGAAACGGATGAAGATGGAGTCTATGCCGAAGAAAACAAAAGTATAGACAACAATCAATCCAGGTATGGCTAAATAAATCAAAAATGGTCGGGCGTCCCAGAAGGCGGGTTCAATCGATACCAACAACCAAACTCCAAGCATCCAGATAGTCAGCAATACGGTCAATCCGATAAAATACAGCCTTGCGGTCTTCTTTTTCTCTTTCTTCTTCGCTTCAGCTGCCTGTTCTGCCTCGATTTCCTTGCGGATCTCCATCTCCATCCTGAGACGTGCCTCCATTTGTTCCCTTGTTTCCATATCGTCATAGTTTTATTAGTGTCGATTCAAACTCACGCACCATGATGTCAGGTATGATTTCGTTGAGTTTCTTCCGTATGTCGCTGCGCATATAACCATACACATACTTGTTATAAATCGGTGCGTAGCGTTTCTTTTTCTTGCCCTTACGACCTTTCTTCATGTCGAGGAAACGGATGTGAAGAGGGTATTTGACTGTCACATTGAATCCGCTTCCGGAAGGAGCCGAGGCAAGTGCACTGGTGAGCCTGCCAGTCTTCTTCTCGTAGGTGGATGCATTGATCGCAGCCTGATGGCCAAGCAGAAGTTTTGCCTGCTTGGTCAGATAGGTTCCCACCTCATGCTTGAATTCGTCTGCGAACATAATGCGTTGTTTTCGACAAAGATAAACATTTTCGTGATGTCACGAATATGATGCCCGTACTTTTACTGCAGATGATCCACAAGGTCGTTGCCGATCAGAGCTGCAATCTCGCACTTGATGTCGATCATCCCGCTGTCGATGTCGTCGATCTCATCCCAGTGCGACCTGAAGAAAATGTCATTCGGGTGCGTGTCTCTCCACGCGGTGAATGCCTTGTGGGTCTGATGTGCCAGCTGCAGAACAGCGGCCAATGCAGGATCTGCTTGAGGCAGTGCTTGAATCTCGTTTGCCATAGCCGGTCCTCCTTATACTGCCTGGTTGAACAATGTGGATTCCTGCTTCTTTCCGGTCTTTCCGGCATGCTGCCTGCGGAGATTGCCGACAGTCTTCTCGGCCAGATCGCCGACCTTCTTCATCATCTGCAGATGCTTGAGCTTGCTCTGCTGGTCGTACATGAGGCGGTTGATGGCAATGAACATCTGTTCGCAGTCACTCATGATCTGGCCATCGAGCGGCAGACCGGTATCTTCCGCGATCATCTGCAGTGCCTTGAACTCGGCCACGATGGCGCCTGTTCCTTCGGTAAGATGTCCAAGACATTCCTGTGCTGCCTTCAGCGTCTTGGTGCTGACAGTAGTTGAATTAGTGGTGAGCATAACTAATTATAACTAAAAATCTCCAACCGTTACGGGCTGCTCACCAATCAATACCTTGCGGCAAAGACCTGTTGCTGCTTTCGCACACAACGCCCTGGCTGGAGAAAGTTTATATTTCTATTGTAAGTATCCTCGATTATGAGGCTGCCGCAAATAGAAAAGTTCGTATTGATAGTGAGCAAGAGCAAAGGTAGCCTTTATTTTTTGAAAAGCAATAACAATCTAGAAAATTATCGTTCTGTCCTTCCGAGTTTACAGTTTTTTATAAAAATATATTTTATAAAAACTGCTGGAATGAAACGTAAATCATTAATCATCCTTCTGTGCTTGAACATAGCATTTGGCGTACTTGGAGTAATGTCCGAAGTTTTCGATTTTATGGGCATTATGGGCGATATTATGCCCATCATCTGCGGATTTTTGGACGTTATAATTCTTATTCTAGAACTCGCAAAATCCCTCCGGCGAAATCAGGAGGGCAATTCTTCAGATTTGACAAGATCATTTAACAAGGCGCCCCAATCCCTTACCCTGCGCGCCATGGACATGAACAAACCCCGCTGTCACTTATGACAAAATCTTTTCCCAAACATCAACTTTTCTCTTTACAATACTATTTATAAACGGTAGTTTGTTAATGGAACAACCTGAAAAAGGTGCACTCCACCCTAATTTTTTTTGGGGGGGGAGAGTTAGATATGTTAATATAACATAAAAAATAATAATAAATTAAAATAGTGTAATGATATGGACATTGAATTGAAAATCCACATCGACCTTAATGAGGTTGTGAACTGTTTGAACTTTTTAAGTAAAGTTGCTTCACTTATCCTTCTTCTTATGAAGATGTTCTAACGACAAAAGGGGAGTCCGTTTCGGATTCCCCTTTTGTTATACAACCTATGAAAATACTTCTCAGACTTGTCCATATTGCCGCACAAGTCCACCGCAAATCCTCACTACGCATCCCTTAGAGCTACATCAGACTTGTGACAACTTAGGATAAGTTTCTTTCCTAAACATAACAAAAATCCCTCCCGGCAGGGGAGGGTAACTATCATTTCTTAGAGGTCTCGTCAACATATAGGGTCAACGATTCAGATATATTCCCGTACGATAAGTATACTTTATAAACGCCTGGTTTGTGAAATAGCACAGGATTAAATGCTAAGTTGAAATCGAAGGCACATTCTCTTCCAATTATCTGCGGTTCGAGCTTTAGATCTGAACATACGGGAGGCAGTACATCGTTTCCATCAGGATCCGTAAATGCTATATTGAGTTTGTCGTAGTACGATTCGGTAAACACAATTCTTCCAACGACATTGAATCCCTGACGATATGCAAACGGGAATTGATCGGAGTATATTCTGTTGAAAGCTCCAACTATTGTGAGTTTGCCAAGCGAACTTTGGGCGTAATCACATAAAGTAAAAACCGATAATTTCATATCTCTTAACCTTTTATTTCTTTTTTAGCCGAATGTCCTAGAAGATTGTCGTAAATCTTCAATGGCGTTTTGATGGATGCTATGGTATGAACAGAGGTACTAGCCAGTTGAGCTCCGTGCCGTCCAGATATGCCCTCTTTTACATTGGTTTTGATGGGTTTAAAACCCTCGGTGAAAATTTCAAGAGCATCAGCTTTCAATTGATCTCCGAGCTCTCTATGGTAGTGCTGTGTTGCAGCCTTGATTTCCTCATCGGTAGGAGTAGGATAGGGCTTTTTTATTGTACCTAGTGAGTTCCTGTCAGTAGTATATCTACACATCACTTTTTTGGTAATGGGGTGCTCTACTGGTCCATTTTTATACCATGCGCGGACAATGAAATCAACGGCGCTTCCCTCGATTGTCTCTCCGTATTTGATGAACACTCCCATAACTCTACTTTTCAAGAAGGTTATTCAATTCTTTTGGAGCAAACGAGAAAGCAGTCTGCATATCTTCGACAGAAGTTATATCCATAATATCTTTGGACGCATTTAACGCAATCATGAGTTCTTCAAATGATGGCTTGTGCTGTAGTTTAATGATATAGTCATCACAATTACGCTGAAGCTCATTATTGAATTCTTCTTCTGTTATTGAATCTTCCAATAGTTCGGAGTACAACCTGAAGTAATTGCGTTCACGAGTTCGGTTGTTAATTGCTTGAACAAGGGTGTCTTTGAGAATGCCATAGTAGTCTCCAATAAGATGGTGAAAGAAATGGTCTCCTCTACATGCTCCACCCAAACGCGTTATTCCTGTTGCATTGTTATAATGCACATGAAGTTCCGTATCTTGACCTTGTATAAAACTGATAAATTGACCATACTGTTCTTCGTTGTTACCAGAAGAAGTTACAGCCTCGTCAAAGTTGTCTGTATTTATGAATGTAAGCGTGTTCATAATGCCCACAAATTTACAAATTATTTTCTTTTTGCAATACTCCCGTAACTTTTTGCGTTACTGATTGCTGTATGTATATATACAACTTTCGGAGCAAAATGTTTCATTTTCGGAGGATTTTTCGGCGCAAGGTGTGCTTATCCAGCCATTCCTCGTACTCTTCTTCCGATCTGGCATTTCGATACAGCCGGCAGGCGCGGTCCGTGAAGGTGATATTGATTTTGCCGAGGTCCATGAGGTGGCAGAGCATGCCGATTACAGGCGCAACATTGCGGTCCGGAACGCGCTGAAGATAATCTACCGGCTCAAATACAGGAAGACCATTGATCCAGTCCGCATAGGCTTGTCCCTTCTGGCTGATGAAGGTTGCGTACCGTCTGCGGAAATCCTGGATCTGCTGGTCTGTGTATAGAAGAAATGGCGTGTAGTCCGGCATTTTTGAATGTCTTACATGATTTTACAAGAACTTACATGCCGAGTCCTTCCTCATGGGCAAATGCATACATCTCTAGCTCCAAATCAATCAGGTCGTCCGACTTAATCTCCTCAGAGAAATTCGGAATGGCATCAGACGAATAGAACGACATATCGCCGATTGTAAAGTACTCGGTTCCGTTGCTCTTGTCAGTCTTCTTGCCGCGTCCGTCATCATCCTTCTTGATGTACTCTCCATGGATAGGATCATACAGCTGCGGATTGAAGATGTATTCACGAAGCTTGCACCATTTGAACAGACACTTGCTGAAGCGCTGCGTGGTGTAGAACTGCCTGCGGTTCGGCCCGACGTACTCCAGGAGAGCATCATATATCTCCTTGCGGGTAAGCCTGGTGTTGAACTTGCTTTCGTCGCTGTAGTATTCATCAGCCCACTGAATGAACTCGTCTCCGATCTCCGCCTGCAGTTTCCTTTTCTCAAGACGGTCGCCCGGTACCGACACATATCCATAACGGAAATATATCTGGACACACTGTGCAACAAGGTTCCAGAAAAGATTCCATTGCTCGGAGTCCCATTCGTCAAAGAACAGTACTCCGAAATCGTCTATAGGCTTGTGAGTGTCGTTGTAGTAGTCGCTGAACGCGATGAGCCACTGTCTGTCGATGAAGGAAGATCCGTCGCCCCTCATGGTATGGTTGGTGGTGACATAGATCTTCGGAGACTTCTGGAACGGCAGGATATATGGTTTCTCACCTTTAGGATTGACCGGCCATTCACCGGTGATCAGAGAGAAAAGGATCTCGAAGTCAAAGTCCTTCATGCAGTCGTCGATGAAGACGCACTTGGTCTTCTCGTTGATTCCGTCCCAGAGGAACGAGCGGGTACCGGAGGTCGAGAATTCCTTTCCGTTGTAATGCCTGGTGCAGGAGATGACCTTGACTGCTTCGCCTAAAAGCGATTTACCGGAGCGTCCGTTCGACTCTCCGATATCCGACTGTTTGCCGTCCATTCCGACCACAGCTTTGCAGCAGCTCTTATCCTTGACCGATGCCACGAGGTACCCGAATGCCGCCAGCTTATTGATGAGGTGCTGTGCATTGTCGGCCAGCTCCTCCGGCTCCGGTGCTTCCTTGCGCCATGTGAAGTTGGATGCGTTGATCAGGTACTGCAGGAAGTGGCAGCGCTTGCCGGCTTCCGTTACCTCATAGCGATATCCGTCCTCGTATGTGCTGACCTTGATGAGTGGCTGAAGTTCTGGGGCATTGAACTCTTTGCGGTCTTCGGCCCATATATGGAAATGCGTCTGGGAATAGTCGGAGGTGTTGATGCTCTCTGATGTGATCTGCCACCATTTGTCAGCGAAATAGAAACGCTGCACCCCTCTGTGTGACGGCGCAGAAATATATTCAAAGTAGTCCAGCATGGTAAGTTTGTCCGGACCGAGGTACTGTGATCCGCCGCGATAGAGCATCTCAAGTATCTGTTTCGGCAGACAGTCTTTCGTGAAGCTGCGGACATAGTCTCCGACCTCGACATGCTTGATGGTGCGGACAAACGGATGTTCGACCTTGACATAGTCGTATTCGCCGTTCAGCCTCTTGTATCTGAAGAAGCCTCGGTGTTCCAGGAACAGTTCCGCTCCTGTATAGCAGAAATTATAGTCTATGGTACCGTCCTTCTTGTTGATGACGCTCCAGAACTGCTCATCCGGCTCGACCGGTTGTGCACTCTCCAGCTCGCCCTTCTCGTTGAACCTCATGCGGCGCTTGCCGATGGTGAACTCCGGAAGATCCTTCAGCTGCTCGATGTACTTCTGACAGAATTCCTTGTTATTGTGCAGACACCATATCTCCTGCAGCTTGGAGTCTGTGATGGTAGTGATCTTATGCAGCTTGACATATTGGCCGGTCAGATGCTTCTCATTCTTGGCAGTGGTGATGTCCTTGAGAAGAACTTCCTCTTTGCCTTTGAGTGTGTTGGTCAGAAGATCATCGATGCCTTTGTCGTCCTTCTCATTCTTGAGTACATATCCGAAATATAGTTCGACGTAGAGCTCGCGGTTCTTGAGCTTGTTGAAGTATTCCTTGTAGTTCTTGACGGCATAGAAGAAATTTTTAGGTCGACGATCGATAGGATCGTCAACCTTGATATGGTGTGTCAGGTCAAAGCAGTCTGAGTCCAGAAGAAATATGACCTCTCTGACCTTGCATACTTCGATGAGTTTGATGATTTCCTCCGGAAGTGAGCCCTTGTAGCCAAGGTTCTGAATGCCACTCACGGCTACGGAGTCAATACCGTGTTTACATGCCTTTTCAGCCTTCTTTTCGCCTTCCTGGATATAGAGTGTCGTTATATGTTTTGCTGCCTGATAGAGGGCACGAATCTTCTGCGGGAAATATACGAATGTAGGCGCACCGGAAGGACTGCGGTATTTCATCTCCTTGCCGTTGCGGTCGGTATGTTCTGATGGGAACTGATAGCGGACGCGGTAGTACTCCCGTTCTTTGGTGGTCTTGTCTGCCTCGATGGTATATTTTATAGGATGCCCCTCAAGATCATAATATCTGATGATCGCGTCGTCTCCGGATTCATCGATATCGCCACGAGAATTGATGGTACCGGGGTGAAAGGTCGGACGCTTATATTGGCTGTCATCTTTGATGGTAGCTGTCACGTCGGCAACAGTCAGTCCGGAGTCCTCCAGCATAAGGGCACAGAAGGTCTTGCCTTTCTTCTTCGGAGCAGAGGTCTTTCGTGCCGGCTCCTCGTATTCCACTACCATGTTGTAGTAGGAGGCAAGCCATTCTATCGCTTCGGTATATGACATGGACTGTCCCTTCATGAGGTAGTCCAACGGTGTCTTTCCTTGGAGACTGTTACAGTTGAAACACTTGAACACCTGCTTGCCAGGAGTGATGACAAGAGAGTGTTCTGATCCACATGAAGGGCAGGCAGTCTTGTAGCTTGCACCTTCCTTTCTCGGTTCGCTTCCGGCAAACGATGCAATGATTTCAACAAGATCCTTTGCATCGGCTTTTGACCTGTCGACAACTCTGTCAACAAAGTCCTTCTTTATAAGAGGCATATTTCAATAGGTTGTGGGAGTTCCCCCCCCCGGTTTTTTTATCTGATTTCAACTTGGCACCTGCACCCACTGCCAAGTAAAGTACAGGCTGATATCCACAAAAAAAGCGGCAATCCCATAATGGAATTACCGCTTGAAAACTTGCAGCATTACTGCTATTGAGCTGCTGATAATTTGTTTACATAATCAACAATTCTATAAGCCTGAGACTTGTTGATGTTCTTAAAACGAACACGACTCTTAACAAAATCAGGTCCTTTTTCCTTGACGAATTTGCCGAGGCACATGTTCAAGAACATTGAAGGCAGTTCAGAGACATCTACCATATCCCATACGTATGAATCTGTTGAGTCAATGTTTGCCATCATCAAATCGTAGATATAAGCTCCTGCGTCAGGAAAGGTTCTCCCTCCTAAAGCATCTTTGATAACTATTGTCATATCTATTCCTCCAAATACCAATTAAAATCGTCCAAAGTCTCCTCGTCAATAAAGTGAGAAAGGGATACACTATACGTAAGAAGACATCCTCCAAATTCAAAATCCAAATCTGTCGCTCTTTCGTTGTCGCTTGTCAAGCGCAAAGCTGCATTGTTACTTATTATCCACAAATCATCATCATCCGTACATACGCATCTAATATTATACAATCCCATCCCTGCATTATGCTGCGCAGAACGGACGGTAAAGTTTGCTTCTGATGCTTTCTTAAGAGCTGCCTTGTCATCTGTTATTGTTGGATCAAAGTTTTTTACAGATTGGGCAACTCCAATGCCAAAATCACATACGGCAACATTTAAAACTTCTGTCTTCGTATTATAACTAATCATCGAGAAGGCATTGCTGTTTGATCTCGAATGATCCACTATGTTATAATACGCCTCATGTAGACTATTTGTTACAGCACTGAGGTCTTTGTGTCTTAAGTTCCCTTTTTTAAGGTAGTCTGTAATACGCCTGGCATGTGCTTCAATTTGGCCCTCTCTGACATGCCATAAATTCAGAATCATATTATTTCTGGCCGGAAAATAATCTTGACGATTTGCCCAATATTCTCGTAAGCACAAATCGTCAAAGAAATATTTCCCGCACTCAGTGTTTGTGTCAAGAGCGATTCTAACCTTTTGTTGGTAAAAGTATTCTACCAGACAAGCCAATGAAACAACATGCTCCGGGCTGATTTCGTTTACGCTGATATTCCCAAACGAAATCGTTAAAGTATCTCCCATCTCACATTTGACTGAACGTATTTCCATTATCCGTTGCAGCCAATCTATGCGCTTTGCTGAAGTAATATGCTCCACAATTACTCTCATAATTTTGCAAAATAATAAAATTAGTTTTTAAAAAGCAAGTTTACGGTAATTCCATTATGTCAAAGAACTTCTTCGTAGCGGAAGCAGCCGGACTCGAACCGGCTAGGTCCTAGGAGGGTGGAGCCAAGACTGAGGTCCAGAATGTCAAACAACATCACAGTCTTGCGTGTACCTTTCCTGCTACCATATACAGGGCTATGCTTCCGGTTTGAGGCGGAGGGATCGCTGACCTTTCACCACTATCCAGTAGGTGTCCGCCTCGTGTACTAAAACCTAACCTATGAGTGCGCGGTTCACACCGGGCTATATGATACTTACAAAGGTCATTGTCGGAGAATAAGATCCTCTATTTGAGAACGGAGATTGCGGAACTCTTGCAGTTCTACCCGGAGATCCTCGGATGTTAACTGGTCTACATCAAGTTCAAGATCTTCGATATGCTTGCTTAATGCAAGTTGGATCATTTCCATATGTTTTTTAGATAGTTCCATATTACATCCTTGTATTTACCTTAGCAGTGCAGAGACCATAAAGCTCTTTTTCCTTGGGGTAACGTTCAACATCAATTCTGAATGACTTGGGGGGGCAGCGCTGTCCTTATTTACAGATACACTTGCGGCTACGAGCCCCACAAGCTGGTTGGACTGGATTGTGCAGCCTTTTGACTTCAGCATAGTTACCTTGAATCCTTCCGGCTTATCGGTAAGGGAGATGTACCAGTCTGAAGGATACTGTGCATCCTGATGGAGAGCGATCCTCGCTCCGTCCTGAATCTTCAGCAGCTTTGTAAGAGCCAGGTTCAGTTGGATGATACCGCTGCTTCTGAAGACCATGAAGGTCTTGGCTGCTGTCTTCTTCTCCGGCTTGACATGCGGAGCATTCTTCGTTGTGTAGGTGATGAGTCTCATTGTTCTGATGTTTTAGTGTTTTCAAAATTCAAGATCGTTTCTGCTGACACATTGTGGTATGTTGCGACGGTATCACCAGAGGTTCTGACAAAATCTCGCCCTATCTTTATTATAGGGAGAATCCCATCATTTGAGTCTGTACGATGAAAACGGACTTCGAGTCCAGTTTCTTGTATGTCTTTCAACATATCTGGAGATAGCCAGGATATGGCAATTTCATGAAGCTTTGGCTTCAATGTTACGTTCATGACCATCTCAGTGATCCGTCCTGAACATCTGTCAGGATCGCAGTTTTTCATACAGGCTTCATAGATACATTCCATTGCCCTCAGAAAGTCTTGCTTTACCATAATCGTAATGTTTTAGTGTGTCAGTCTTTTCTTCTTTGTACGCGCTCGGTGCGTACGGTTCTTGTGCGTGATGGTCGGAGAGCCTGATCGAGATTGCATATCTGCGGAATCATTATGATCAGAAAGAGGATAGAATAAGCTGTGTTGCGAAGCTGCTTGATGGGAGAAAGATCTTCATCGACTCCATAGTATCTGCAGAACCATAGGGCAGACAGTTCGTTGGCCTTGTTAATATGGAGTTTCTCATAGATATTCCGGCAGATGTTCTCTACAGTGCGGACGGATATCTGCACTCCGCCATACAACTTCTGCAGCATTTCCGGAATCTCCTTCTTGGCAGCACCCCAGGCTATCAGTTCGGCAACCTGATGCTCGCGCCTCGACAGCTCTCTATGCTTCTCCCCAGACTTCGGTGATTCCATATTCGGCGAAGATCCTTTCAATGGCTTCCGCTTCGGTAACCTTTGGTTCGACTTTGCCGTTCAGCCTCTGGTAGAACGGAGGGGTGGATGTGAGGCTGAGGGCTTCCATAAGTTTGCCCTGACATTCCTTCACATCGACGTGTTTCAGCTGGTTCCAGCCTTTTTTGAATGAGAATGAGCGTGCCATAAGTAATTTTTGCTATTTTTGTTAGTTAGTTTTTGCAATACTTTTGCAATGCGTTATATAACTGCTTTAATTTTCTGCAAATATAAGCAAATATAACGTTAAACAGCAAGTGTTTTTGCAAAAAATAATTAGAGTATTTTGTGTGCTGATATGGAAAATGTTGATATTAAAACGTTTAGACGAAAGAATAAAATTAAGCAAGTTCAGTTGGCTGAATACCTAGGAGTCAGTCAAGCCTTTTTGTCTCAAGTAGAGAAGGGGGGCAGATTGCTTCCGGCAGACCGCCTTGCTAAGATATTGGAGAATGCAGAGTGGGATCATTCTGCATTGGTAGGAAGCAGCCAGATGAATACTGCGTCTGTAGTTATTAATGGAAACGAGAATTGCAACAATCATATCGACAACCGCCATTACTATTCCGACTCTCCGGATGTCCTTCGCGCCCAGATCGAACTTCTCGATGAACGGATAAAAGAGAAGGACGCCCAGATAAAAGAGAAGGACGCCCAGATAAAACAACTACTGGACATCCTCTCTAAAAAATAATATGGCGCCTCATAAATAAGGCATCCAAATCGGGTCAAAAACGGGTCATTTTCGGGTCAAAAGACCTTGAAAAACAGCCTGTTGAGAAAGCAAAATTCTCAACTGTCCCGGGTCAAAAACGGGTCAAAATTTACCGAAAAACGCGATTTTTGAAAATGTAACTTATTGATAATCAATATAGATT
>CANBDX010000011.1 GCA_947367315.1 uncultured Bacteroidales bacterium
ACTATCGCACCCTTGCCACCATGTGCATCCTTGTTAGTGACTATAGTGTATAATTCACCATCACTGAGACTTGTCTCGTCAATGCTTAAACGAGGACCTATGTTCTCCGGGAATATAAGATACCGTTCAGCATGGACACCCTCCTGAGTCTCCCATTCACGATAACCGCTCAGATGGTCTTTGTATTGACGTTCTAGTTGATCACCATCAATGTGATAATGTTTCTCAAGACTCCTGGCACTGATCGGGTACTGATCCAAATATTTTTTTTAAGAACTCAGCGAACTCCTTAGAGTGCCGTGTTCCTTTTGCGGTCAGTTCATAAGTATTACCCACACTCTTGCCGGTAGTGCGGTCTATCCACCTGCGACGCTTTACATTCAATGTCACACGACGATCACGAAGGGGAAAGTCATTAATGCGAGCTGATTCATAAAAGCCGTTCTTATCATACTTGTGACCAGGAAGAGGGTTCTGAAGAACATCACGTTCCTCCAGATGGAATACAACATCGGTAGGAGTCTCGGTGATATGTACTAATGAAAAATGATCAAGCAGTTCCGATGGGAACATCAACTTTGCTAATGACAGCATCAACTCTTCCTGTTTCATAAAATAAGGTATCTCTGATTTAGATTACAAAGATACCTTAAGATTGTTCAATCACAAACACAGGGTTTTCCCGGTGAGCCTATCTATTGCCGTATTTTGCGGTTGGTTCTGAAAGTAAGCCACTCTTTGGCGATTTCATCTCGTGGATGATCTGGAGCATTTCTGCAGGAGTGACTACGAACGGCTTCTTTGGGAAATGCTTTGTGTTGCCTGTTACAAGGTATGAGTCATCTATAGATAAGGCTACCTCGTAGAATACGATGTCTTTAGGGTCAGGTAATACTTCGTTTGATTCTTTTCTAGAAGAATTGATACCGTACCTCTTGATGACTTCAAGGGTTTCGTCAATGATAGTGTCAGGAAAACCAAACTTTGGTCGAGTTAATACATTATGGTATTCCTCCATGATTTCATCGTTATATATGGGAGTAATGTCTCCAAGAATCAACAACTGCAGTAATTGGACTGTACTTGTGTTCTTGAATCGCGAAAGTAGTGCTGATACTAGCACATTAGTGTCAATGACAGCGTAAATTTTTATCATTATTATTCGCCCCTTCTAGCCAATCGAATCTCCTCGTTAATCTCCTCAAGACTCATTCCAGCAACTCCGTTTTCTTGTGCAATTGCTCTCAACTTGTGAAATGCAGCAAGACCCCTCGCGCGGATTTCATCTTCGGTCTCTGTGCGCAGTTCAAAAGGAATGCGCTGCTCTCGTACAGCCGCCTTCATAAAGATAGTCACGGCAGCAGAATTGCTTAGGCCTATTTCGTTGCAGAGTTCATCAAAACTCTTCTTTAGTTTATCATCTACTCTGATTGATAATGTTGACTGTCCCATAGTTAATGTTATTTATATTACAAATATATAATGATATACCGTAAAATGCAATACAAATGCAATACAAATGCAATACAAATGCAATGTATAAGGTCGTTGTCAACTAAATATACCCTTTTTGTGGACAGATCCGCTCGAACCATTACACGCGCTGCCTTTACGCCTCTCCCACAAAAGCCAAAGTGGCAATGCTGATGCGGACCTCCGGCGGCAGGACCTTCCGAAGCGCCATAAAGCACTCAGTCATTGTGCTGCCGGTAGTAAAAACGTCATCTATAAGAATTACATGCCTGATGCCTTTGATGGTGTCAGGCTTTTTTATGGTTGCGAGGAAGGCTCCGGCAACGTTCGCTCCCTTGGCCTCTATGCCGAGCCTTGTTTGTGTGGCCGTGCGTCTGATACGTCTGAGAAGGTCGGTCCTGACAGGAATCCTCATTTCCATGGCAATGCCTTGGGCCAGTATCTCAGCCTGATTATAACCTCTTTTCCACTTTCTGATCCAATGGAGCGGCACCGGCACTATGAGGTCTGCGTCCTTAAATTCGGCTGATTCGATCAGTCGAGTTCCAAGCATTTTTCCGAAGTGTCTGCCTATAGCGGTGTTGCCATGATATTTCAATTGCTGAGGGATATGCCGGTATTTGCTGTCTTCTTTATAGAAAAACAACGCAGTTGCGTGTACATATGGGATGAATACCTCCAGTTTTTCCTGGAGGAGGGCGTTGAAGCGGTCGGCCATAGGGTTATGCCCCATTGTCCAGAACCGGGTTAGAGGCAGGTCTGCATGACAGTTCATGCATATATGGTGTTCGTGCAGATATAGCCTGCGCCTGCAGACAGCGCAGGTGCGCGGCAGGAGAATATCCAGCGCTGCTCTTACAAATCGGCCTGCGCCCATCTCTAGCAGTTCATTCCGCCACAGCAGCTGATTACCTGGCCTGTCACGTATGCGGACATGTCGCATGCAAGGAACAGCGCCACGCCGGCAACATCTTCCGGTGTGCCTGCACGGCGAGCCGGGATCTGCTTTTCCCACTCCTGGCGCAGGTTCTCAGGCAGTGCACTGGTCATGTCTGTGGAGATGAATCCCGGAGCGATGCAGTTGGCGCGGATTCCTCTTGGCCCCATTTCCTTGGCGATGGACTTTGCCAGTCCTATCAGACCGGCCTTTGATGCCGAGTAGTTGCACTGGCCGGCATTGCCGGATTCTCCCACAACGGAAGACATGTTGATGATGCTTCCGCATCTCTGCCTTGCCATTATCGGAGTACATGCATGGATGAAGTTGAATGCTGACTTGAGGTTGGTGTCGATGACAGCATCCCACTGCGCTTCATCCATCCTCATCATCAGTCCGTCCTTTGTGATGCCCGCATTGTTCACGAGGATGTCGATGCGTCCGAACTCCGCCTTCACATCTTCCACTACCTCGTGAGCCTGTGCGAAATCAGCTGCATCCGAAGTGTATGCCTTCGAACGTACGCCCATCGCTTCGATTTCAGCCTTCAGCGACTGTGCAGCCTCGTGCTGAGACCTGTAGGTAAATGCCACGTCGGCGCCTTCAGATGCATATCTGAGGGCGATAGCCCGTCCTATTCCTCTTGTAGCCCCGGTCACCAGGGCAACTTTTCCTGTCAAAAGTCCCATATTTTCAAAGTTTACTCCTGCAAAAGTACCCATATGGTTGTAATTCGCAAAATTTTTTCTCTGACAGCGAATGCGAATGTACGCCTTTAAGGGATGGCCTGTTTATGATTGCCACGACGTGGCGGGTCAGGCAATGACGTATGGGGATTTTCCTGCTGACAACGGATTGCCATGCCCCATACCGTCAGAATTATGGATTTATCCATTAAAAAGACTATCTTTGCGCCCGATAATTAAGTAACTGATATGGCAAGCGAAATAAGAAATCCTCAGCTCTGGCAGGACGGCAGACTGAAAATCGACTGGGTAAGACATCATATGCCTCTTCTGAACTCTCTGGAAGAGGAATTCAGGGCCACCCTTCCATTCAAGGGTCTCAAGGTGGCTCTTTCCGTTCATCTTGAATCCAAGACCGCATACCTTTGCGAGGTACTCGCTGCGGGTGGTGCGGAGATGTATGTGACAGGAAGCAATCCGCTTTCCACTCAGGATGACGTGGCTGCCGCCCTCGTGCAGGCCGGACTGAATGTATTCGCCTGGTACGATGCGACTCCTGAGGAATATGAGGAGCACATCAGAAGAGTACTTGAAGTAGGTCCGAACATCATCATCGATGACGGAGGTGACCTCGTGAACCTCATGCACACGGAGTACGCAGATCTCATTCCTGGCGTCATCGGAGGCTGTGAGGAGACCACAACAGGTATCCTCAGACTTGTGCAGCTCAACAAGGCCAAGGCTCTGAAGTTCCCTATGATGCTTGTGAACAATGCGGACTGCAAGCATCTGTTCGACAACCGCTACGGCACCGGTCAGTCTGTCTGGGACGGCATCAACCGCACGACCAACCTCATCGTGGCCGGCAAGAACGTGGTTGTGGCCGGTTACGGCTGGTGCGGAAAGGGAGTGGCCATGCGTGCCAAGGGTCTTGGAGCAGAGGTCATAGTGACCGAGGTGGATCCTATCAAGGCAATGGAAGCCGTGATGGACGGATTCAAGGTGATGAAGATGGAACAGGCAGCCCGTATCGGAGATATCTTCGTGACTGTAACAGGTTGCGACGGAGTCATCGTCAAGGAGCACTTCCTCGTGATGAAGGATGGGGCTATCTGCTGCAACGCCGGACATTTTGACTGCGAGGTAGATGTGGCTGGACTGAGCCAGATTGCCACGGAGGTGAAGCAGGCCCGCAGAAATATCGTAGGCTATACCCTGGAGAACGGCCGCAAGATATACATCATAGCGGAAGGCCGTCTCGTGAATCTTGCTGCGGGTGACGGACACCCTGCTGAGATCATGGATATGTCGTTCGCAATCCAGGCCCTTAGCGCGAAATACCTTGTGGATAACCGCAATGCCATTTCCCGCGAACCGGGCTCTATGGTGAATGACGTTCCTCTGGAAGTGGACCAGGAAGTGGCAAGACGAAAGCTGGCCTTCTGGGGTTGCGAAATCGATACCCTTACTCCGGAGCAGCATAAATACCTCTTCGGAGAATAAGAAGCTGTTTAGAAATACTTCTTCTCGTTTCTGTCAAGGGCGATGAAGATGAAGAGCATGGCGGTGAATCCCCACAGGGATGAGCCGCCATAACTTATGAACGGCAGAGGAATTCCGATTACAGGCATGAGTCCTATAGTCATGCCTATGTTGATGAAAAGGTGCATGAATATGCAGCAGGCCACGCAGTAGCCGTAGATGCGGGTGAAGCCCTCCCTGCTCCGTTCGGCATCGCTGATTATTCTCCATATGAGGAATACGTAGAGAAGGATCACGAATGCTGATCCAAGGAATCCCCATTCCTCTCCGATGGTGCAGAAAATGAAGTCCGTACTCTGTTCAGGGACGAATCCATAGGTGGTCTGGGTACCGTTCAGGTATCCTTTTCCGGTCAGACCTCCGGATCCGATTGCAATCATGGACTGGTTTACGTTATAGCCCACGCCCGTAGGGTCTTCCTTGATTCCGAGGAGTACCTCGATTCTTTTTCTCTGGTGGTCCTGGAGGATGTCGTTGAAGAGGAAATTGGTGGAGAAGACCAGCACTATTCCCGCCAGGCACGAGATTATTGAAAGATGTGTGAAGGTATTCCTTTCCCTGAAAGCCTGGAACGCCACGAACGGCAGTGACAGAACTGTCGCCCCAAGCAGTACATGCAAAGGCTCTATCTTCATTATGAATGGCATTTCCACTCCCTCTACGTTATCTGCAATGGCTGCAATAGTCTCGGCATCCACCATTTTTTCCACCAGCATCTGCATCAGCTGAGGAAGGAAGGCGAAGAGGATGATGAGAGGTACGCATAGGAAGAGCCACCATCTGAACTTCCCGGAATACAGGCATATGCACAGCGAAGCCACGGAAATCAGTACAAGGATAGCTGCAAATGGTGAAGCCGTAAGAGTCAGAATGAATGTAAGGATGGCCATTCCGATCATGAAAATCAGCCATCCGGAGAGTCCCTCCCTGTAGAGCATGAATATGAATCCGACATAGACCAGTGCCGATCCTGTCTCACTCTGCATGACTATGATGCCCATCGGCAGGAGGATAAGCAGGGCTGTGATTATGAAGTCCTTCATGCGGCCTATCCTATAGCCGAGCTGACTCATGTATGTAGCCAGCAGCAGCGACGTGGCGATCTTGGATACTTCGGCCGGTTGGAATCGTATCGGACCGAATTCGAACCACGACCTCGATCCCTTTACCTCGATTCCCAGGAATATGACGGCCACAAGCAGGCCTGTCACAAATATGTATATAGGTACCGAGAATCCTTCATAGAACCGCGGGGGTATTGCAAAGAGGACTATCAGGGCGATTACAAGCGCGGAGGCCATCCACACAAACTGCTTTCCGCTACGGCTGTTCCAGTCGAAGATGGATGAAGGTTCGGAAGAATGTACCGAGGCATAGATGTTCACCCAGCCGATAAGAATCATTATCAGCCAGCAGATGACAAGACTCCAGTCGATGGTCTTGCCCAGTCCTCTTGATCTGTATCCTCCTGCTGTTCTCATTGCATCATGTCTCTCAAAATCATTTCTTCCCTTTAACCTTTACCCTGTCCAGAAGGTTTCCTTCCAGTATCCTTTCCTCAAGATATTTCCTTTCCTTGCTGATCTCCCCTGTGAGGTACATCTCAGTAAGGAGGGATGCGATAGGTGCTGCCCATGTGGCACCGAAACCTCCGTTCTCCACATATGCGGCAACCGCTATCTTCGGGTCATCCTTAGGTGCAAAGCAGATGAATACCGAGTGGTCATGTCCGTGCGGGTTCTGCGCCGTACCGGTCTTTCCGCATATGTCCAGGCCCTTCACGGCAGCAATGCTGGCAGTTCCTCCGGAGCCGAATCCGCTGTTCACCGCCCTGTACATTCCTCCGATTACTTTCGGGAAGTGGGTGGTGTCCACCATTGTGTAGTGCCTTTCCTTGTATTTAGGGTCGATGCTTACGTGCTCGGAATCCTTGATGATATGCGGGATATAGTAGAATCCTCGGTTGGCTATGGTGGCGCAGAGATTTGCGAGGTGGAGCGGCGTGCAGCCGATTTCTCCCTGACCGATGGACAATGAAATCACAGTCGTTGCCTTCCAGCCTCCCTTGCCATAGACCCTGTTGTAGTATTTGGAATCCGGGATGAAGCCACCCAGCTCGGAAGGGAAGTCGCTGCCCAGCTTCTGTCCGAATCCGAAGCTCTGGACATATTCCTTCCATTTGTCCATGGCTTCCCCGATGGAGCCGTATTTCCTGTTTTCGAGAAGGTCGCGCAGGATGTAGCAGTAATATGCGTTGCAGGACATCATTATCGACTCCTCGAAGTTTATCGGAGACTTGTGCGCGTGACATCCGAGCTTGTTCTTGCCGAAGTGGTAACCCATCCTGCAAGGGTAATATGTGTTAGGACTTACGACCTTTTCCTGAAGACCTATGAGACCGTTCACCAGTTTGAATACCGAACCCGGAGGGTAGGGTGCCTGCACGGCCCTGTTGAACATAGGCTTATATGGGTTGGAAGCGATCTCTCCATAATGCTGACCTATGTTTGCGAGCATGTCCACGTCTATGCCGGGGCTGGATACCATCGCGAGTATCTCTCCTGTAGATGGCTCAATGGCCACAAGGCTTCCCACCTTATTGTTCATCAGCATCTGGCCGTAATGCTGGAGCTCGGCGTCGATGGTGGTGGTTATGTCGTTGCCCGGAACGGCCTCCTTGTCTCTTTCGCCGTCCTGGTAGCGTGACATTATCTTGTTGCGGGAGTCGCGCAGCATGATATTAAAACCTTTCTCTCCGCGCAGTTCCTTTTCTCTTGCCGCCTCTATGCCAGTCTTTCCGGCATAGTCTCCAACCTTGTATTCCGGATTCTTTTCTATGAATCTGGAATCTACCTCTGAAACATATCCGAGAAGATTTCCTCCTGCATTGAAAGGATATTCGCGTATGCTTCGGGCCTGACCGCGGAATCCCGGGAACTTGTACTCCACCTCAGAGAACTTCATGTAGGTCTCCTGAGGCATCTGCTTGATCATGATGACCGACTGCCATCCTATCCTTCTGCGGTTCTTCCTGTAATCGTCCATCTTTCCCTTGATGAACTCAGGTGTTACATCCAGCACTTTGCTTAATGCCAGTGTGTCGAATTCCTCGACTTCGCGCGGAGTCACCAGAAGGTCGTAAGCCACCTTGTTGCCTACCAGAATCTTTTCGTTCCTGTCGTGGATAATGCCTCGGGTAGGATAGATTATGGAATAGACCATGGAGTTGTTCTCGGCGTCCATCTTATATCTGTCGTCGATGATCTGGATGCAGAACAGCTTGATGATTATGATTGCAGCAGCCGTGCACAGCCCGATGAGAAGCTTGTTTTTTCTGTTGAACTTCATTGTGCGGGGCCTCCTTTATTTTCTGTCGTCCGGTGTAAGGATTCCCGTAATGAGGAGGGCCAGAAGCCAGTTGGTGGCAAGCGAGGCTCCGAATCTTGTCAGATCGAACCACAGAGGTCTTGTGCCGGCTCCGTCAAGGAATATGTAGATTCCCAGATATATGGCGTAAAGCGTCAGGATGGCGGCCGAGATCTTTACCGCACCGTTCTTCCTGAATGTGAACATTTCGCTTCTGTTTATAAGGTCTTCTCCGAGGAATATGCGGATGACCGTCTTTCTTGTCAGGGCTACAGGAAGCAGTGCAGCCACATTGAGTCCCAGCACTCCCTCCGACATCCAATCCACTGCCAGAGCACTTGCGAAAGCTATCAGCATGCACATGATGTTGCTGTTCTTCAGCGGAAGGCACAGAATCATTGCCGGAAGCATGGAGAGCGTGATATATGGTCCCAGCGGAGAATAATTGCACAGGACTATCTGGCATACGACCAGCAGGATATAGAGTATGTTGAAATTCTGGGCTGCTTTCATCGTCTGTTCCTCTCAAGTCTTTGAATTTCATCCCTTCCGATGTTTTCCACTACTGTTACATAGCGGAGGGCTCCGAAGTCCTCGAACAGTCTGACCTGTATCTCGTAGGTGGAGCCGTTCACGATCCTCGATTCTCCTGTGATTCCGATAGGGATGTCAGGCGGAAATATGGAAGAGTAACCGCTGGTATAGACGGTGTCTCCAGGAGAAAATACCACGTGGTGCGGAATTTCCCTCAGCAGAGCTCCGTCATTTGAATGCCCGTCCCAGCTCACAGGACCTACCGCCCCGTTTCTTCCGAGTCTTGCGCTTATGTTCATTCCGTGATTCTTGAATGACCTTGCATAAGCGTAATGGTCGCTGACCGCATCGATAACCCCCACTGCTCCTCTACCTGTGATGATGCCCGAGCCTTCTGTGATGCCGTCTTCTGATCCCTTTCCTATTATCAGATAATTATGCTGGGTGTTGTTGCTTATCTTGACGATGGTAGCCGGGGTGTATCTGTATCTGTCGGCAATGCCGTCCGGACGGATCTTCGATACCCGGATGCTGTCGCGTATGATTGCTTCCATCTCCAGCATCTGTTCCCTCAGGCGGAAGTTCTCCATAGCAAGGGCGTCATTCTTTTCCTTGAGGGAGAAATAGTGCTTTATGTCCTGGGTCGTGCCCCAAAGGGATCCCATGACTATATGGCCGCCTTTGGCGAACCACGATCTCTGGATGGGACTGCTGCTGTTGAGCATATTCAATGCAGCTATCTCCAGGATTATGAAGATAGCTGCAGTTATCAGGTTGCTTATGAGATTGCTTTTCTTCAAGGCTTATCTCATGAGGAATGTGTAGTTCTCGGTGTTCTTCAAGGCGAGGCATGTTCCGCGCGCAACGGCCCTGAGCGGGTCTTCGGCTACATGGAACGGAATGTTCACCTTCTCGCTCAGACGTTTTGCGAGTCCCCTGAGGAGAGAACCGCCTCCTGCGAGGTGGATGCCGTTCTCCACGATGTCCGAGTAAAGCTCAGGAGGTGTCTGCTCAAGCACATGGAGGATACCGCTTTCGATACGGGCCACCGACTTGTCGAGGCAGTGTGCGATCTCCTGATATGTGATTGTTGCATGCACAGGGTGTGCGGTCATGAGGTTAGGACCGGTGATCGAGAATGGCTCAGGCTCTTCGTCGAGATTAGGGAGGACGGCTCCGATGGCGATCTTGATCTTCTCTGCCGTGATCTGTCCAACCCTGATGTTGTGCTGCTGGCGGAGATACTGCTGGATATCGTTGGTGAATACGTCACCTGCCACCTTGATGCTGTCCTGCACCACGATGCCACCGAGTGAAATCACGGCGATCTCTGTGGTACCTCCTCCTATGTCCACGACCATGTTGCCCTTAGGTGCCTCTACGTCAAGGCCGATTCCGAGGGCCGATGCCATAGGCTCGTAAATCAGATACACGTCGCGTCCTCCGGCATGCTCGGATGAGTCACGCACCGCACGGATCTCCACCTCAGTGGATCCGGAAGGAATGCCCACCACCATCTTGATGTTCGGGGTGAAGAGCGACTTGCGCTTGCTGTTCACCTGCTTGATGAATCCGCGGATCATCATCTCCGCTGCGTTGAAGTCAGCGATGACGCCGTCCTTCATCGGACGCACCGTCTTGATGCCCGGATTCTCTCTTTCCTGCATGAGCTTCGCCTTCTGTCCGAGGGCTATGGCCTTGCCTGTGCTGTTGTCAATGGCTACGATGCTCGGCTCGTCAAGCACGATCTGGTCATTCTGGAAAATGACTGTGTTGGCTGTACCGAGGTCCATTGCTATCTCTTGAGTCAAGAATGAAAATCCCATATTTTTTGTTCTTATTTTCCGGTTTTACAAATAGGCCGTAAAATTACAAAAAATAAGTTAAATTTGTCACAAATAATTCTCCTTATGGACAGAAAAAAATATATTGTGATAATGGCGGCCGGAAGCGGAACCAGAATGGGTGCCCAAGTGCCGAAGCAGTTTATTGAAATTGACGGGAAAGCCATTCTTCAAAGGACCATCGAGGTGTTTCTGGAAGCATGTCCGGGCATATCTGTCGTCACAGTCCTTCCTGAAAGTTTTATCCCGTATTGGAAGAATTACTGCATCCTTCACAACTTCATCTGTCCACAGGTCATAGTAAAGGGAGGAATCACCCGTTTCCATTCCGTAAGGAATGCGCTCGAAAGGGTCCCGGAGGGGGCTGTGGTAGGGATTCATGACGGGGTGCGTCCTCTTGTGACCCCTGCCCTTGTGGCAGATATGTTCGCACAGGCCGAATATGTCCAGGCTCTTGTCCCCGTGGTTCCTTGCGTGGATACGATGAAGGTGCTCCGCAGAAACGGTGAGGTCCTGGAAGCGGTGCCGGGAGAAACTGTGGACCGCTCGGTGCTCTGGGGAGCCCAGACTCCTCAGGTCTTCCATTCGGAACTTCTGAAAGACGCCTATACACAGCCTTTCGATACGGCGTTTACCGATGATGCCTCAGTGGTGGAGAAGTATGGAAAAAGCCTCTCCTACACAATGGGGGAGAGGCTCAATATCAAGATAACTACTCAGGATGACCTTGTCCTTGCCAAGGCAATAATGAGCATGCGTTAGTCTGCCTTTTCTTCTTTTTCCTTCTCTTTCTTTTCCTTTCTTTTCTTTACGCTTGCGGAGAAGCTGGTGTTCTGGTATTCCTTTACCCATACCTGACGTTCGATCGCCTGGTCGAGAGAAATCTGGGTTTCTGTCTGCTGCACGTAAGGGATCTTCTGGATCGTGTTGAGGAGAATCTGCATCAGATGGTCGTGGTCAAAACAGAACAGCTTGATCAGGAGGGCATATTTTCCGGTTACGAAATGGCACTCCACGATCTCCGAAATCTTCTTGAATGACTCAATTACGTCGGGATACTTGTTGGCCTCCGAAAGGGAGACGCTAACGAATGCGCAGACATTCAGGCCAAGGGCCTGCGGCTTCACAAGAAGACGCGAACCAGTGATCACTCCGTTGGTCTCAAGTCTCTTCACCCTCTGGTGGATGGCAGCGCCAGATACGTTACACTCTCGTGCAATCTCCAAAAACGGCATTCTGGCGTTCTTGACCAGAAAAGAAAGGATTTTCTGGTCGATGTGATCGATCTGATAATTAGACATAAGTTACGTTTTATAAGTTTATGACTGCGAATATAGTCACTATATTTAAAAAACGTAAATCTTCATGGTGAAAATTTACGTTTTCATGGGTATTATTTCCCTCTTTTCTTACGTCCTGTAGGTTTAGAGCCTTCGATTATCTCCTTGCACTTATCTTCTGTAAGTGTTGCCGGGTCAGTCCCTTTCGGGATCCTGTAGTTGGCTCCGGCGTGCTTGATATAAGGGCCATAAGCTCCGTTAATGACTTGAATGTCAGATGCTTCGTAGTGAGCAATAACCTCTCCGGACTTTTTGTTGAGACTGTCGGAAATCAGTTGTATGCATGTGGCGAGATCCACTTTCAGAGGATCTGTGCCGCGCGGGAGTGATACATTCTTATCTCCATATTTGATATATGGTCCGAAACGGCCTTTTGTGCATATGATTTCGATGCCTTCGTGATTTCCTACAACACGTGGCAGTTCGAAAAGCTTTATAGCTTCCTCCAAGGTTATGCTTTCTATAAGCTGTCCGGGAGCGAGGCTTGCATACTGCTTGCTTTCTCCGTCACCTTTCTGGATATAAGGTCCATACTGACCGAATCGTGCCACAAGCGGAAGTCCGTCCTTAGGGTCCGTTCCCAGCTCGCGGCTGACATTGCTGTACTCCCTGCTGCTCATGGTTTCCTGTACCTTTCCGTGGAACGGTCCGTAGAATTCCTGCAGAAGGCTGTTCCAAGGCACTTCTCCTTCAGCTATCCTGTCGAAGTCTTCCTCGACATTTGCTGTGAACTTGTAGTCAAGCACCTGAGGGAAATTCTTCACAAGGTAATCGGTCACTATAACCCCGATATCCTGCGGCAGCAGTCGTCCCTTTTCCGCTCCGACAGTCTCGGTCTTCGACGATTCGATGATCTTTCCAGACTTGAGGGCGAGGTTGGTCACCGGCTGCCTTGTGCCCGGTTTGTCTCCCTTTACGATATATCCTCTGCCCTTGGTGAGGGTGGAAATGGTAGGCGCGTAAGTCGATGGGCGGCCGATTCCGAGCTCTTCCAGCTTTTTTACGAGGGTTGCTTCCGAGTAACGTGCCGGTGCCGCTGTGAAACGGCATTCCGCCGTGATGCCTTCCTCATGCATGATGTTGCCTATATGCATTTCCGGAAGAATCACCATCTCGTCGTCCTGCTGGTCGTCTATCCCTTCCATGTAGAGCTTGAGGAAGCCGTCGAAGAGCACCTGGCTTGCCTGTACGTTGAATTTCTCCTCTCCCTTGTCGCTTGACACCTTGATGTCTGTCTTGAGGATCCTTGCGTCGGCCATCTGTGAGGCTACGGTGCGCTTCCAGATGAGCTCATACAGCTTCTTTTCCTGCGGAGTGCCCTCGATGGAAGTGTTCTCTATATAAGTCGGCCTTATGGCTTCGTGTGCTTCCTGGGCTCCCTTGGCCTTGGTCCTGTACTGTCTGGTCTTTGAATATTCCTCTCCGAAGTTGTCGCAGATGAATGTCTTTGCAGTTCCGATAGCCAGGCCAGAGAGATTGGTGGAGTCGGTACGCATGTAGGTGATGAATCCGTGCTCGTAGAGCTTCTGTGCGATGCTCATCGTCTGGCTTACCGACATCCTCAGTTTCCTGGCCGCTTCCTGCTGGAGGGTCGAGGTCGTGAACGGGGCGGCCGGAGTCCTTGTGCCTTCCTTCTTCTCTATGTCTGATATGCTGAAGCTGGCGCCTATGCATCTGGTAAGGAATCCGCGTGCGCTTTCGATGTCAGGGAATCTGCGGTCAAGGGTCGCCTTTACGAGGGTCTTTTCAGGAGTCCCTTCCGGATGGAAGATGGCGTCCACTCTGTAATACTGCTCGCTGGCGAATGCCTGGATTTCCCTTTCGCGGTCCACTACAAGCCTGAGAGCAACGGACTGGACACGTCCTGCAGAGAGCTTCGGCTGAATCTTTCGCCAGAGCACCGGCGATAGTTCGAAACCGACGAGACGGTCAAGCACGCGGCGTGCCTGCTGGGCATCCACGAGGTTCATGTCTATCTCGCGCGGATTCTCTATGGCGTTCAGGATTGCCGGCTTGGTGATTTCGTGAAAGACGATTCTTTTGGTGTTCTCCTTGTTGAGACCGAGGGTCTCGAAAAGATGCCATGAGATGGCTTCTCCCTCACGGTCCTCATCGGATGCAAGCCAGACCATGTCTGCCGCCTTCGCCTCCTTTCTGAGGTCTGCCACCACCTTCTTCTTGTCCGAAGGTATTACGTATTCTGGCTTGAAACCGTCTTCGATATCTATGCTGAGACCATTATCCTGCAGGTCTCGTATGTGTCCGAAACTGGACTTGACCGTATATCCGTTTCCGAGAAATTTCTGTATCGTTCCGGCTTTTGCCGGTGACTCGACTATCACTAGATTCTTTCCTTCCTTCATGCTCATGATGTCCTCTTTTTCAAAAAGAAAGTGCAAAGTAAGGCACAAACCGGGCAAATTTCCAAATTTTGTTGCTAATTTTGTGACTTTGTACCCGCCTGTGCGGCGGGGTCACCTATAGGTGACGATTTTTTAATATTTTATAGGTATGAAAGACGTTGCAAAAAAGAAGATAGTAAAGTGGTTCTGGATATTGTTCACGGTTCCGGTTGTCCTGGTGATTGCGCTTATCGCCACCGTATGGGCTTTTGCCGACATCCCTTCCTTCGAGGATCTTGAGAACCCGGACACCCGTCTGGCGACGCAGGTTATTGCGGAAGACGGCGAGGTGCTCACCACGTTCCATATAGAGAACCGTTCATATGTAAGTTTCGAGGAACTTTCGCCGGCTCTGGTGGATGCAGCCATAGCTACTGAGGATGTGAGGTTCCATTCGCATTCGGGCATCGACTTCCAGAGTCTCGGCCGTGTGATTTTCAAGACCCTTCTCGGAGGAGACTCGAGTCAGGGAGGAGGAAGTACCATCACCCAGCAGCTTGCCAAGACCCTCTATCCTCGTGAGGATGTCAGCAGCAGCATTCCTGGGCTGTCGAAGCTCAAGATGGTCTGGATCAAGCTCAAGGAATGGGTTACTGCCGTGAAGCTGGAGAGAAGCTACACCAAGAACGAAATCATGACCATGTACATGAATGCCGTATTCTTCGGCAGCAACGCATATGGAATCAATGCGGCGGCACAGACCTTCTTCGCCAAGGTGCCTTATGACCTCACCGTGGAAGAGGCTGCTACCCTCGTCGGCATGGTGAACAAGCCTACGAGGTACAATCCTGCCATCAATCCGGAAAAATCCCTTACCAGAAGAAACTTCGTGATTTCACAGATGGAGAAGGCCGGATTCCTTACGGAGCAGCAGCGCGATTCCATCCAGCAGATTCCGATCACCCTTTCGTACAAGGTGCAGGACCACAATGCCGGTCTCGCTCCGTATTTCCGCGACATGCTCCGCCGCACGATGAATGCGAAGGAGCCGAAGAGGTCTTCGTATTCAAACCGCGAAGACTATGTGGTGGATTCGCTTCTATGGGCCGACGACGCATTCTACGGATGGCTGAACAAGAACCGCAAGACAGACGGCAGCAAGTATAACCTGGACAGGGACGGTCTTAAGATATATACGACCATCAATTACAAGATGCAGAAATACGCTGAAGAAGCAGTGTCGGAGCATCTGGGAAAAGATCTCCAGAAGACATTCTGGAGAGACCTCCGGTGGAAGAGGAACAAGCCGTTCTCGGATGACGTCGAGCCGGAGATTGTGGAGAGGCTGATGAAGCAGGCAAGGCGCTGGAGCGACCGCTACCGCATCATGAAGAACAACGGTGCGTCCGAGTCGGAGATCAGGAAAAGCTTTGACGTGCCTGTGAAGATGAGGGTATTTTCATGGAACAGGAAGGGTCATATCGACACGGTGATGACTCCTGACGACTCCATCAGATACTATAAGTCGCATCTGCGCGCCGCCTTCATGGCTATCGAACCGGGCACAGGACATATAAAGGCTTATGTGGGAGGTCCGGATTACCGCTACTTCAAGTACGACAATGTGCGTCAGGGAAAGAGGCAGGTGGGATCCACTATCAAGCCTTTCCTTTATACGCTTGCGATGCAGGAGGGCATGAGTCCTTGCGACAAGGTTGTGAACGTGCCGCAGACATTCATTGTGAACGACACCACATGGACTCCCAAGAGTACGGACAAGGACGAGTGGATCGGACAGACCGTGACCCTGAAATGGGGACTTACAAAAAGCTCCAACAACATCTCTGCATATCTGATGAAGCAGTACGGCCCTCATGCCATGACGGACATGATGAGGAAGATGGGCGTGGGCAGCTACATAGACGAGACATATTCCCTCTGCGTGGGTTCGGCTGACCTCAATGTGTATGAAATGGTGTCGGCTTACAATACATTCCCTTCTAAAGGTGTGTTCATATCTCCTGTTTTCGTGACGAGGATAGAGGACAGCATGGGGAATGTGCTGGGAGAGTTCTCCAATACCAGACGTGAGGCTGTCAGCGAATATACCGCATATCTGATGGCAAACCTGATGCAGGGAGTCGTGAACAGCGGTACGGGTGTCAGGCTTCGTGCGAAATACGGCCTCAAGGGAGAGATTGCCGGAAAGACAGGTACCACCAATGACCAGTCCGACGGATGGTTCATCGGCTACACCCCTTCGCTTACGGCAGGAGTCTGGGTGGGAGCGGAAGACCGTCAGGTCCACTTCGAATCCCTTGCTCTGGGAGGAGGCTCGAACATGGCGCTTCCTATTTGGGGAATCTTCATGAAGAAAGTGATTGCGGACGGCTCGCTCGGAGTGTATGAGACAGACAGGTTCATCGCCCCTCCAGGAATAGCCCTCAATCTGGATTGTGACGGCAGCGATGCAGATGCGGCTGTCAAGGCTGAGGACGAAGAAAGTTACTTTTTTGAATAGTTAGGAAATGAAATCTATAGCAGTTATTTATGGCAGCGATTCTTCCGAGTGGGAGGTTTCGGTGCGCAGCGGAGAGTTTACAGCGTCTCAGATAGATGCCTCAAGATACGATGTGTATGAGATATTCGCGCGTTTCGGTGAATGGTACCTCAGGGCGTACAGACGTGGCGGATGTGAGCGCGTGGTAATAGCCGAGGCGGAACGCCCGCGGATATGCAAATGCGACTTTTCAGTAGTAGTTGCAGGAGAAAAGGTCAAGTTCGACTATGCATATATCATGCAGCACGGAACTCCCGGAGAGAACGGTCTCATGCAGGGATACCTCGAGATGATAGGCGTGCCTCACAGCGGATGTGATGCCTTTGTTGCGGCAATCACCTTCGACAAGTTCTCGTGCAAGAGCTATCTGAAGGATGTGGATTTCGTGAAGTGTGCGGATGACATCTTCGTGAGGAAGGGAGAAAGTACTGAAGGACTGGCACAGAAGGCTGTGGAGAGGCTCGGACTTCCGATGTTCGTGAAGCCTACGGACGGAGGCAGCAGCTTCGGAGTGACCAAGGTGAAGAAGGTGGAGGATTTCGATGCGGCCGTGGAGGCTGCGTTTGCGGAAGGAAAGACCGTCATGGCTGAAGGTGCCATAGTGGGACGTGAGCTCACATGTGCAGTTTATTTCAATGGTAGCGAAAATGTTGCTTTGCCTGTTATTGAAATCATCACCGAAAACGAGTTCTTTGACTATGAGGCTAAATATAACGGACGCAGCCGTGAGATATGTCCAGCTCAGATTCCGGACATCCTTCGTGATGAAATCCAGACTGTTTCGAAGAAGATATATGCCCATCTGGGATGTTCCGGCCTTGTACGCGTGGATTACATCTCGGCAGAGGACGGGCTGTATTTCCTCGAGGTTAATACGATTCCTGGCATGACATCGGCTTCTCTTGTGCCTCAGATGGTGCGTGCAGCAGGCCTCTCCATGACCGACTTCCTTACAACTGTCATTGAAAATTCATAAGAGTGCCGTCGTAGTGATTGTGACGATGTCCGTGATCTGAATAAGAATGGTGATGTTGCTGAAGGATATAATATATAAAGGTGTAGAGACTGTCTCTGTGCTGTATCCCGAAAGGGAGGCGCGGGAGATGGTCTTCGCTTTTCTGGAACACCATCTTGGGACAAAACGTCACACCCATATAGTGGAGCCGGCGTATGAAGTTTCGCAGGATGATGCTGCAGCTGCATTTTCAGCTTTCGGACGAATGGCTGCAGGGGAGCCTCTGCAGTATGTCACAGGCAAGGCTTATTTCTACGGCCGTGAGTTCCGCGTCACTCCTGATGTCCTGATTCCGCGTCCCGAGACGGAGATTCTTTGCAGGACTGTGCTTTCCTGTCCGATGATTCCGAAGACCCCCGTCCTCCCTTTGGTCGGACACTTCCCAGCCGGAGGTGGCATGTCTTCTTCGCCATTCGGACAGGAAAGCGCCGGAGACTCCGGCATAACTGTTCTTGATATGTGCACAGGATCCGGATGCATAGCATGGACTCTTGCTCTGGAACTTCCCGGGGTTCAGGTGACGGCGGTTGATTTGTCAGACGGCGCCCTGGCCGTAGCTTCATCACAGGACTTCGGTGATGAACTCCGCAAAGGAGGAGCTATGCCTCCCGTTTTCCTGAAGGCGGATGTTCTGAAATCTCCTCCTTCAGAACTCGGCAGGTTCGATATCATCGTCAGCAATCCTCCATATGTCATGGAATCCGAGAAGGCTCTGATGAGGTCCAATGTCCTGGACCATGAACCGGCAATGGCCCTGTTCGTGCCGGATGATGACCCGCTTGTGTTCTATAGAGCGGTAGCTGAGTGGGCGAAGGCTCTTCTGGAGGAAGACGGATTCATCATGGTGGAGATTAATGAAGCCTTGGGCGAAGAAACTGCCGAGGTGTTCCGCCGGGCTGGATTTGCTGATGTGAAGGTGGTCAGGGATCTTTCGGACAGAGACCGTTTCGTCACCGCATCGAAAGCTTAATGTCCGGAAATTTAACGTATTTTTCCTTGAAATAAGATAAATTTTAAAGGTGTAAACGCCGCTGGAGATCTCTCTGGTGGCGTTTACTGCAGATAAACGTGTAACTTTTTTTTACACGGATAATTGTCGGGAACTTTGTGGAGAAGTAAATGATATAATTATGAAACACATTATTCCAATTGCTTTGCTTATGCTTATCCCGGTGTCCTGCGAAGTTCTTGATGATGATATTTCCAGACATCTTTCCGAATCTGAATCCCCTTTGGTCTCTCTCGAAGAAGTGGCAGTGATGCTGGCATCTCTTCCAATGGAATCATGCCATCTGCAGGAAGTATATGATGCCGTGTCTGCATCCTCCTCCAACGGTTATGATGAAGAATACACAATGCGCGACCTCTTTCATCTTCCAGGAAAAGGGGTTGGGGATACTGAGGTTAAGTCCGGAAAAGACTATCCCAGACCTTTGAAAGACCTTATCAGCGATTTTATGCGTTCGTCAGTCGCTACCAGGACCTCTGCTTTTACGGATGATGATCCGGAAACGTATCTTGAGGCTCTGATGACTTCTGACGTCCAGATATACTGGCCATATTCCGATCTGTGGGATGGTGAGTCTCTCCCGGTAGTCACCTTTGATCCGTCTGACAACTCTGAGGTGAATGAAGGCTACAGACTTGTACGCTCAGAAACCGGGACCGTGACCCTGGAAAAGATTCTCGTCGATGAGGAAATGGCGTCCCGGACTCCGGTATGGGTGGTGAACAGGAATTCCGATGCCGGATTCAAGACCCTGGAAATGCTCCGCAGAGAGGATCCCTTATGGGGTGAAGGCGGCGGCGTCATCATAGTGTCTCCTTCGATGAGTCCTATGACAAGGACAGATCCGTCCCGGCCTTTGAAGAGCCTTGTGCTAAAGGACTTCACCATGAACCGCCACTACGACTCCTGGTTTGCCGGAGCTTCGGAGTTCTTCGTCAAGACCGGCTTTGTAGAGGACTTTACCGCATCCACAGAGGCGGAGCTCAAGCTCTACAATCCGTTGATAACAGACTTCATGATTGTTGTAAAAAGAAGCCAGAAGGGAAAGCCCCAGCCGTTCAACGCCGTTCTGGTGACCGAGTGGCCGGAGCAGATGACCCATTGCGCATTCATGATTACAGAGGATGACGGAGGCACGAGGACAGAATGGAAATGCACGGCCCTTGTAAGGATAGCCTCCAAGAGCTATGGCCTGGAAATAAATCTGCCGTTCAATTCCCGCGACGATATCGTCTGGCGTGGGCAGCTTTCCGGCCGATGGATAGAAGCCAACAGCAACATTGTCGGACATTTTGGCGACGTGGACCTTACCTTCGAAGTGGTGGAGTATTAAAAGAGGTAAATATTCTATTTAAATATTGTGTATATAATAGAAAAATCACTACTTTTGCTATATCTTACCTGTAAGATGAAAACTACGGAATTTCACAGGCTAGTCAGAGCGCACGGATGGGAAGTTCTTCGACAGACAGGTAGTCATGTCATCTATCGCAAGGGAACAAGAATATATCCTGTGCCATATCATGGTTCCAAAGAAATAGGGTTTGGGCTTGAGATGAAAATGAGGAAGGAAATGGGGTTAAAATAAGGTATATGAAACAGATTATAGCTATAATTGAACGGGCAGAAGACGGTACATACAGTGTGTATTGCAAGGATGAAATATTTTCAGGTATGGGAGAGACGATAGAACAGGCTAAAATAGACATGCTCAGACAGATGACTGTTTATAAAGAAACGGCATTGAAAGAAGGTTTCCGATATCCTGAATTCATGGATGGCGAATATGAAATAGAATATGTAATAGATGCTCTTAGTCTGATGAACTATTATGTAAAGGCTGGAATCTTTACGTTAGCTGCATTAGAGAAGATTACCGGAATAAACCAGAAGCAGCTTTGGGCCTATACAAATGGTACAAGACCACGTAAGGCGCAGTCTGAGAAGATTATCTCCGGTTTTTTTCGTCTGTCGAAAGATTTGGATTCTGTATTTGCATAGACAGCTTACACCCCACCGTCATCTCGCACCGCCTGCAGTCGAAGTGAAGGGCGAGGCGCCGGCCGTTGTTCAGAAGGAACAGAGGAGTGTCCGGCTTTATGTCGCGTAAGAGGGCCGGGAGATTGTGGCTGCCTCCTTTCTGGTGGACAGGGCATATGCCGAGTTCGTGGCGGATGCAGTATTTTGTGCGCATGAGTTCGGCTCCGGCAGGATGTTCGAGCTCGTATGCCTTGCCTGATATTTCTGCACCGGCAGCTGTATAGACTTCTTCGGAAATCCTGTTGGAAATGTTCTGTCTGTAGCTGGCCTCATGGCCTGGGAATGGCATTCGTGCAGGGTTTTCCAGAGAAACATTATGCAGAGGCTTTGCATTGCATTTCTCAGCCTCAAGCTTCTCTGCCAGGGTGCGTCTTATGCCGTTAAGCACAGAAGCACTCATGAAGGGAAGACCGTCAGGGGCCTCCACAGCCTCAAGCGTGAACCTGTAATGGCCGGAACTCTTGCCGATCTGTGTTCCCAGCATTGCATGCATCCTTTCCTGATTGTCTGCCTTCTGACTGCCTGCATCAAGAATTGCAGCCGCAGTCCTTCCGTCTTCCGTACGGGCGGCTGCCTCAAGGCACCATCCGTCTTCCGAAGGCTTGAACCCTAGAAACACCCCGGCACGTATTTCTCTTACGCATGCCTGCCTTTCGATTTCCTTTTCGAAGGCAGCGTTGATGTTCCTGTAGAGCTGTGCTCCTGTGAAAAGTGAAGGAAGCGTCCTGCATCTTATGTTTCCGCCCGAGCATACGTCTCCGCGGAAGCCTTCCACCTTTCCGTTTCTGGCGACGAATGAGAATCCGTCTCCGTTATTAAGGGTAACTCCTTTGTGCAGTTTTACTTCCACGCCTGAGCGGCTGACGGAGGTTACGGTCCCTATGGCTTCTCCCATGGATTTGGCGGCATCCATTGCAGCCCATCTGCCTCGCTTCCCGTCAATGAAAAGCTCAGTGTAACCACGGTTGAAAGTCTTGTCCAGGTCCGGCTGGAATCCGCCTGATACCTTCCCGAAAGCCCCTCTTTCATATTTGTCCGGACATCTTTCCGTCAGGCTGTCCAAAGCCATGGAATAGTCCCTGACCACATTTCTCACATAAGACTCGTTCTTGAGCCTGCCTTCTATCTTGAAGGATGTGATTCCGGCATCCGCAAGGTCTTCGATGCGCGAGCGGAGGTTGTAGTCCTTGAGGGAAAGCAGGGCCTTGTTGCGTACCAGCACCTTTCCGGATGCATCCACAAGGTCATAGAGCGACCTGCAGGCCTGAATGCATGCCCCTCTGTTGGCGCTTCTTCCTGCAATCATTTCCGAGAGGTAGCACTGACCGCTGTAGCATACGCATAATGCTCCATGCACGAAGAATTCCAGTTCGCAGCTGACAGCATCCCTGATGGCGCGGATCTGTTCCAAAGAAAGTTCCCTCTCGAGGATAAGTCTTGAGAATCCGAGGCTTTCGAGGAAACGGGCCTGCTCCGGTGTGCGGATGGCGCATTGGGTGGAGGCATGAAGCGGTATGCGCAGGTCCTCGAACCTTCCGCCTATGCCTTTTCGTGCCATTTCAATGACTGCCATGTCCTGAACAATGATAGCGTCGGCTCCGGCTTCCTGTACCTGGAGCATGAATCCGTAGGCGTCCTCCAGCTCGGAATCGTAAAGTATTGTGTTGAGGGTCACGAATATCCTGACCCCGAACCTGTGGGCATATTCACACAGCCGGCGTATGTCCTCCACGGAGTTTCCCGCTGCCTGACGTGCCCCGAACTGTGGTCCGGCTATATACACAGCATCGGCACCGCAGTCGATTGCCGCGATGCCGATAGTGATGTCTCTTGCCGGAGCAAGCAGTTCAAGCATTCTCATTATTTGCTGAGCTCCTTGATCTGGTAGTTTGCGAACTCCGCAAAGTTAGGGTCGCCTGCGATTGCTGTATAATACTCGATGGCCTTTGCCTTGTCGCCTGTTTCCTGAGCTGCGGTAGCGATCTTGTACTTGATCTGGTTTGCAGCCTTTGGCTTTGCACCCTCGAGAGCCTTCTCATAGAGGGAGATAGCCTCAGCGGTCTTGTTCAGACCCTTTGCAGCATCACCTGCAGTCTCGTATGCGTTTGAAGATGCGTCATATCCGAGAGATGTATTGGCGAAGTCGTAAGCTTCCTGATATTTCTTTCCCTTGATGGCTGCCTTGGCCTGCATGAGAGCTATGTTTGCAAGTCTTGGAACGGCGTTCTTCTCCTGGCCGTTCTCCTTGGCTACGAGGAAGTATTTCTCAGCCTCAGCGAAGTTCTTGCTTCTGTAGTAGCAGTCTCCGAGCTGGAAAGCCGCAGCACCGTTAGCTGGGTCCATCTCGATTACCTTGCTGAAGTTCTCGATAGCTGTAGGATAGTCCTTGCTTCTCTTTGCAGCAGCACCTGCAGTGTTGTATATGTTCATCTGGCTGTTCTTTGCAAGGTCAGCTGCCTCCTGAGCCATCTCAGTGTTGCCGTATGACTCTGCTACTGTCTTTGTCTGGTTGAAAGCCTCGACAGCTCCTGCGAAATCCTTCGAGTTGTAAAGAGCTCTTGCGATAGCCATGTTTGCTGCAATGATACCGGTCTTGCAGTTCTCTGTAAGTTCAGCAGCATCTTCTCCGAGACCTTCTGCCATAGAGAGGGCGTTCTGGAAGTTGGTGAGGGCAGCTGCGCCGTTACCCATCTGGAGCTCCATGGCTCCGTTGTTATAGGCTTCTGTAGCCTGATTGATGTCCTGTGCAGACACTACACCGGCGGTCATCACAACCGCAGCAAGCAAAACAAAAATCTTCTTCATAATTATTTTAAAAAGTTTAAGATTATCAATCATTGTTACCCAAACTGCAAAAATAGAAAAAATGTTTTAATTTTGCATCCAATATAAAAAGAATGTGAAAATGAATCAGATACGTACGATTATGTTAATTGTAGCTCTGATGGTTTATTCAGTCGGAGCTATTGCACAGAATCTTCATAAGCTTCCTGCAGATAAGTCCATTGCAAGGGGGACCCTCAAGAACGGCACAGAGTACTTTGTGGTGCATAACAAGTCTGTCAAGGGGATGGCTGACTTTGCCCTTGTACAGCGTACGGGAAGGGCGACCGCTCAGGACCAGGACGGCTCCAAGGCCCTTGACCTGGCTCAGGAGACTCTCGATGTGCTTCCTCGTATGTCGGACCGTTCCCCTCAGGTCTTCTCGGCGCGCCACGGTGTGACTACAGGAAAGGACGGATTCGTGAAAGTGACAGACGATGCAACGGTCTTCCGTTTCGAGGATCTTGTGCTCTCGAAGCCGGAGGTCCTGGATTCCGCACTCCTGATGCTGCTGGATATGGTGGACCGCGTAAGCGTGAGCCGTGACACTTTCCATCGAAGATGGTATGCACCTTCTGACCAGGCCTTGGTCATAGCAGGAGATGTTGATGTAAAGGAAGTGGTGAAAAAGCTGGAACTGATGTCGTACATGACTCCTGCGCTCCCATCGCAGAAGCGTCCGGGATACGTATGGAAGGAAGTCAAGGAACCTGTATATAAGGTTTGCGAGGATCCGGTCCGCAATCTGGCCACCCTTAAGCTTTCATGGCGCCTGCCTCGCACTCCTGAGGAATTCATGAATACGGTGCAGCCCGTCACTTTTGAAAGCTTCATATCGGAGCTTGGTATTGTCGCGACAGACAAGATAAGGACTTATCTCGGAAGCAGGAATAAATCTGTGGCTGATGTTTCATATGAATATAAGGATGTCGTGTCGTCTTTCTCGGACGAGTCTTTTTCTGTGTCAGTCACAGTATCTCCCGACAATCTTGCGGATGCCATTCTTGCTGTGGCTCATGTGATGTCAGGAATAGAAGCCGGCGGGACTACAGCCGAGGAGGTCAGACGCGCCGAGAAGATATATTTCGAGAAATACTTGAATGCAGGTTCATCCAGTCTGCACGACAATACCGAATATGTGGACAGATGCGTTGCCGCCTTTCTGTATAACGCTTCGTTGGCATCGCATCAGGATGTGATGAACTTTCATGCGACCAGATCCATGTCGGACGACATGAGGCTGAAGCTCTTCAATTCAATAGCTTCAGCTGCTATTGACCGCGACAGGAATCTTACCGTGGAATGCCGGATGAAGGATAATCCGTATTCGTGTGATGATATCAGAGCACTTTTCGAATCCGTGTGGGACAATCCCCGTACCGACATTCAGGAGGAGGCCGTGGCTGACTCCCTCAGGCTTCCTGCGGCATCGGATATGAAGTTGAAGGTCAGGAGTTCAAAGACGGAACATATGTCGGGAGGTACCATGTGGACTCTTTCCAATGGATTCAAGGTGATATTCAAGGCTCTCCCTGTGAAGGACAAGGTTTTCTATTCGTTGTCTCTTAACGGAGGATATGCTTCCATTTCCGGTCTTGAGCCAGGTGAGGGTGCATATATGTCGGATTTCCTGGACTGCTGCAGAATAGGGGGAATGAAGGCGCGTGACTTCAGGGACAGCCTCAGAGAGCAGGGAATGACATTGAATGCCAGGGTAAATGTGTCCAATACCATTCTTTCCGGTCAGGTTCCTGATGACAAGATGGAACTTCTTCTTCAGACCTTGATTGCTGTGATGAATGACCGCGAAGTCGATGACGACGCATTCTGCCGCTATGTATTCGACGAGTCTTTGAGACCGGAGTTACTGAAGGGGACCATGGGCGGAAGGATTGCCGCCATGGACAACATAATGTGCCCGGACTATATATATTCCCCATATAAGACTAAGGGAATGCTTGCCCCTTCATTCGCCGTCAGGGCAGACGAATTCTTCGCCTCGCAGGCGGATAAGATGAATGACGGTTATCTCATCCTTGTGGGTGATGTGGACGAGTCGCTGCTCAAGAAGCTGCTGCTGCAGTATGCAGGCAATTTCAAGATGACCGACAGGGCTTTCCCTCGCACGGTAGTGCGTTATCAGCCTATTTCCGGAGTATCCACAAATACTGTTGATGGCAATATGGACAGCATGGATATGATAATGTCCGCTCCAACGCCTCTCACTGCACATAATTTCTATCTCGCCGAGATAGCATCTATGGTTCTGAAGAAATGCATTGCACGTGCTGTTGTCGGGATGGGTATGTGTCCGCGTATTTCTCACGAGTGCACGAAATATCCTCAGGAGCGGTTCAATGTGCTGCTTTCTCTCAGCGAAGCATCTGCAGAAGGCTTTGCAAAGGGGACGGTACGTAAAGCCCCTCTGGAGGCTCTTGAAGTCGTGCGTTCTGTGCTTGAGGATATGGAGTCGCTGGAGTTCTCGGATGCTGAGCTTTCCGTGTATAAGGCATCGCTGAAGCAGAGCGTCGAATTGAAGAAGAACGATCCGGATTTCTGGCTCGCCATGATTTCCCGAAGGTATCTGGACGGGAAGGATCTATACACGGGCTATGCCGCAGAGATAGATTCCATAACCAGAAAAGATGTCATTGCGCTCCTGTCGTCCCTTGGCAAGGGAAGCAGAGTGGAGTATATAGTAACTGCCAAATAAGAACAAACATGTATCACGGAACCATTATACAGATTGATGATTGTCTGGTGTCGGAGGAAATCCTCACCGAATATTTTGCATGCGATTATGAGAAGTGCAAGGGCTGCTGCTGCGTGATAGGAGACAGTGGAGCCCCGATGGAAGAATGCGAGGCTGAGGCCATTGAGAAGAACTACCACATATTCTCTCCGATAATGACCGACCAGGGACGTGCGGCTGTTGCTGCGAAAGGTTTCTATGAAATCGATATGGACGGGGATATGGTGACGCCTCTTGTGCCGGGCAGCGAGGAATGTGCATATACTCTTTTCGATGAGGAGGGCAACTGCTTCTGCTCCATGGAGCGCTGCTGGTTCCAGGGCAAGGGAGATTTCCGCAAGCCTATATCATGCTGGCTCTATCCTATCCGGATCACTCCTCTGAGCAACGGCACACGTGCACTTAATCTCCACCGCTGGCATATCTGCCAGGATGCCTTTGCCAAGGGTAAAAAAGAAAAGATCCGCGTATATGAGTTTTTACGTGAACCTATAGAACGGTATTTCGGCGAGGAATTCTATGGCGCACTTGAAGAAGCGGCCAGGATGCTCAATGCCGGAAAGTAGATTACTCGTTTGAACCGAGGCGGTATTCAAGGGCGGATGCCATCCTGAATACTTCCTTTCTGAGGCCTTCCATGGTGATGCCTGCACCGGTCCTGGATATGGTGATCCTGTCCTCGAACATCTTGGTCAGCCTTCCGGTCATGCTGGAAAATCTGAAAGTGATGGTGTCGTCGCTCTCATTTTCGACAACATAACGCGCAGCCTTGAGATACTCGACGGCTGTGCTTTTTACTTCATCCCAGCTCCTGTCTGTCTCTATCTTTCTTGTTATGAATCCGAATTTAGGATATACTGCTGCCACAAGTGCGAAGAAAACAGCTATCTTCCATATGGCGTTGTAGCCTCCTTCGAAGATTTCGTTGATGTCGCCGCTTGCCATGCCGGTAAGCACAAGGGCATAGACAATAAACGAGCAGAGAAGGGAGAAGTAGATGAAGTATTTGACAGATCTTACGAAATATTTCATGGCGTCATTATTGTAGTGTTTCACTTCTGCGGATTTGCGTATCCGCTGGCAAATATACATAAAATCACAGATTTTGCTATCTTTGCAGACTGGTAAGACATAAATCAATCCAAACAGAAACATATGGATCTTAAGAAAATCATGTACGCGCTTGCCGCGGTGGCAGTGCTTCTGGCAGGAGCGCTTGCCTACATCTGGTATCAGAAGAATCAGCTTGTGACGGAACTCACTATTGAAAAGGAAGAGCTGACAGCTCAGATGATAGACCTTCAGAACGACTATGCTTCGCTTTCTTCAGACTATGATACGATAAACTCTCAGCTCGACTCTTCGCGTGAAGAAGTCTCCCAGCTTATACAGCGCATCAAGAAGACAGAAGCTACGAACCGCAGCAAGATCCGCCAGTACGAGAAGGAACTCGGTACCCTCAGGAGCATCATGAGGAACTACATTGTCCAGATCGATTCCCTGAACACTCTCAACAAGAAGCTTACGGCAGATGCTGCGGCTGCACGTCGTGAGGCTGCCGAGAGCCGCAAGAAGTCCGAGAAGTTGAGCAAGAAGATAGAGGACCTTACCGGACAGGTGGCTGTAGGATCGGTGATCAAGGCCCGTGGCCTGAAGCTTGAGGCATTCAATTCTTCGGACAAGAAGACAGACCGCAGCAGCAGGGTAAAGAGGATGATAGCTACTCTCAGTCTTGTTGAGAACGACCTTGCTCCTAAAGGACTTGTCAGAGTGTATATCAGGGTAAAGGGACCGGACGGAGTGCTTCTTACCAACAGCACACAGAAGACCTTTGAACTCAACGGGGAGCCACTTATCTGCTCTGCATCACGCGAGGTGGATTATCAGGGCAAGGAGGTGGAGCTCGGCATCTATCTCAACGAGATAGCTTCTTTCTCAAAGGGAATATATACAGTTGAGGCCTATACGACACAGACCAAGCTCGGAGAGGCTGAACTGATGCTCAGATAGTCCGGTGATATACGTCCACATACCTTTCTGCAGAAGTTTCTGCACCTATTGCGACTTCTATTCCGAGGTCGCTTCAAGGTGCAGCAAGGCTGAAGAGGCCAGGAAACAGGAGTCTCTGTTTGAAGAATATGCCGAGGCTGTGGCTGCCGAAGCCCTTGTCCGCGCATCGGAGATAAGGAAGGATGTGAACACATTATACATAGGAGGTGGCACCCCGTCGGTGCTGCCTCTTTCTGCTTTGAGGCGTATCGTGGATGCGTTGCGGTCTGTGGCCGGGGACTGCCCATATGAGGAGTTTACTGTCGAGGTCAATCCGGAAGATATTGTAGAAAAGGGGCATGCATATGTGGAGGGCCTCCTGGAGATGGGAGTGGACCGCGTCAGCATGGGAGTGCAGTCCTTCGACGACGGCATACTCCGTTTCATGAACAGACGTCATGATGCCGGAACCGCACGCCGGGCCTACAATATCCTTGAGGATTCCGGAGTGGAGAACATCAGCATAGACCTTATCTTCGGGCTTCCTCAGCTTTCGGACGATGTATGGCGGGAGACTCTGGACAAGGCCTTGGGGATATCTTTGCGAGGAATGCTTCCGCGGCATATATCCTCTTACCAGCTATCTGTTGAGCCGGGCAGCGCATTGGCAAGGCTTGTCGAAAGAGGAGAATGGTCTGAGGCTTCGGATGAGCTTTGCGAGAGACAGTACGGAATGCTTTGCGAGGCCTTGGGGAAGGCCGGTTACCATCATTATGAGATATCCAATTTCGCACAGCCGGGTTTCGAGGCCCGCCACAACAGCGCCTACTGGAGGCATGTTCCCTACGTGGGGCTTGGCCCAGGAGCGCATAGCTATGCTGTGACTGGGCTCCCGGACGAGGATTTCCGTCCTCATGGAATCCCGGCCGGAACCCGTGGCCTTCCGGTCCGTAAATGGAATGCGGCTGATGTGGAAGCATATGTGAGGGCTGCCTGCTCGGGAGACTTTGCTGCAGTGGAGGAGTCCGAGGTCCTGACCGGGGAGCAGCTTGCATTGGAACGCATAATGCTCGGGCTTCGCACATCCCGCGGGGTGGACGCTTCCTTCCTCCGCTCTCATGCATCTGCCGAAGCCCTTGAAAAAGCCCTTGCCGCCGGCAACCTGGTTGAACTCTCTTCTTCTGATGGACTTTCCGATACCGATGCACATGCCGGACTTCAGGCTTCAGGTGATATGGTAATCCGGATTCCCGAATCCCGCTTCTTCATCTCGGACAGCATCATCTCCGATATCGTATGATTTGATTTTTCGGCTAAATTCAGTAATATTGCAGAATGGAAAATATATACTCAGACAGAATCGACGACCTCAGGGCGATAATGCGTGACAACGGATGGGACGCCGTGGTGATAGGTGGCTCGGATCCTCATGCAAGCGAGTATCCGGCTCCACGCTGGCAGCAGGTGAAATGGCTTTCAGGATTTACGGGTGAGGCCGGTGACCTTGTGGTTACTCATGATCATGCAGGACTTTGGACGGATTCCCGTTATTTCATCCAGGCTCTGGAGCAGCTTGAAGGAACAGGAGTCGAACTTCATAAGACCCGCATGCCGGATTCGGTCAGCATTCCTGACTGGCTGGCTTCCAGGGGTGTGAAGACGGTGGCCGTGGACGGTCTCTGCCAGAGTGTGAGTGCGGCGGAGGAACTGGTTGCCGCTGTCGGAGAGGGCGGCCGCCTTTCTGATGTGCCAGATATGCTTGATGCGATGTGGGAAGACAGACCTTCGGTGCCGGTGTCCCCGGTGACTACCCTTGATGTGGAATGTTTCGGAGGAATACCACGTGCGGAAAAGATATCATGGCTCCGTAAATGGATGCTGCTGCACGGGATGGACAGGGTGCTGCTTTCGTCCCTCGATGAAATAGCATGGATGCTGAATGTTCGCGGAAGCGATATAGAATATAATCCGCTGGTGATTTCATACCTGCTTGTGAGCCAGGATTACGTGAAGTGGTTTGTGCGCAAGTCTATGGCTGATATGGATCCTGACACAGAGGACAGCTTCAGCGAACTTGTGGCTGACGGGGTGGATATAGAGGATTATGAGGCAGTGTTCTTCGCATTGTCGGATTTCAGCGGAGAGACCTCCCGGGTACGTCTATTTGCAGATCCTTCCACTCTCAATCATCATGTGGCCACTTATATAAAGGACTCTTATCCTGAAGACTGCATAATATACGGCACTTCTCCGGTGATTCTTGAAAAGTCTGTGAAGACACCTTCGGAGATAGAGAATCTGCGTCAGACCTATATCGATGACGGAGTGGCGATGGAGAGGTTCCTCCATTGGCTCGATACAGAAGTTGCATCCGGACGCGAAGTCACGGAATGGGAGGCTTCCGAGCGCCTTACCGCCTTCCGTGCCGAGATCCCGGGCTATCGTGGAAACAGTTTCGAAAACATATCTGCCTATGGTCCGGGAGCCGCACTGCCGCATTACTCGACCCCTCGCGAGGGCTCTGCTGTCATACGCCCATGCGGACTATATCTGGTGGACTCCGGCGGACAGTATCTGACCGGCACCACTGATATCACGCGCACCGTCCCTATGGGGCCATGTACGGAACTCGAACGCGAAGACTACACTCTTGTGCTCAAGGGTATGATAGACCTTTCCATGGCTGTCTTTCCAAAGGGCACCACAGGTCATCAGCTTGATGCACTTGCACGCATGCCCCTGTGGCGTCATCATCTCAATTTCGGGCATGGAACAGGTCATGGAACAGGCTATTATCTCTGTGTGCACGAAGGCCCGCAGAGCATCCGCTATCAGTATAATCCTCAGCCTCTTCTGCCGGGAATGGTCACTTCGAATGAACCGGGGCTCTATCGCGAAGGCATGCACGGCATCCGCCATGAGAATATGCTCCTCTGCCGTGAGGCCGGCACTTCCCAGTTCGGAGACTGGCTGGAGTTCGAGACTCTGACCTGCTGTCACATAGATACTTCTGCAGTGGTTCCGGAACTCCTCGGACCGGAAGCAGTGGCTTGGCTCAATGCCTACAATGCCCGTGTGTATGCCACCCTTGCACCATATCTCCCTTCCGATGTGGCTTCATGGCTCATGGACAGGACCCGGGAAATATGAGAAAGCCGGAATTGATGACTTAAAACAGAAAGTGGGTGACTGATTCAGCCACCCACTTTTCGTATATGTCGTTTCAGATTAGCAGCAGCCGCAGCATGCGAAGCAGCCGTTCACCTGGCAGAATGCGTTTACTGCAACTACGCAGAAGCCGAGGACGATGATCGCTACGAAAGCATAACCGATCCATGTGAGTCTCTTCTCCCAGATCTTGTTGCTGAGACCGAGGCTCTGGAATGCGCTCCAGAATCCGTGGCAGAGGTGAAGACCGAGGGCCACGAACCAGATGATGTAGAGAACTACCATCCACCAGTTCTGGAATGTTGCGTTGAGGAGATCGTATGGGTTCTCTGCATGATGTCCCTGGAACTCGAGGAGCTGCATCTTTGCCCAGAAGTGGTTGAGGTGGAACGCTACGAGTCCGAGAACGATGATTCCGAGAAGGAGCATGTTCTTTGCTGCCCATGACTCTGCCTTGCCCTTGCTTCCGCCCTCATAACGCTTCAGACCGCCACGTGCCTTGATGTTGCCGGCAGTGAGGATGATGGCGTAGAGGATATGTACGATGAAACCTGCTGCAAGCACGGGAACCATGATAGTCACGATAGGGAGGGCCATGAAGTCGCAACCTGCCTGGAAGAGACCTTCGGCTGTTCCATATGTGCCGTTGAATGTGTCAATCACTGAAAAGAAGTTGATTGTCATGTGCAGAAGGAGGAACACGATAAGGAAAAGTCCGCTTATACTCATGATAAGCTTCTTGGTAATTGAAGAAAGTGCCATGATGTTTTTATATTCTTTTATAGTTAATATTCGGTCAGAATATGCTCTAAAGCCATGCAAAGATATATTCTTTCTTGGAAGTTTCATAATAATTCGATACTTTTGTTTGATTGAAATTTGAAAACACACAGGACATGGGTACTTATAAACGCGTTCTTTTGAAATTGAGCGGCGAGAGCCTTGGAGGCCCTGCCGGTAAGGGTATTGACGAGAACTGGCTTGCAGCTTATGCGGAAGAGGTGGCTGCTGCGGTGAAGAACGGCCTTCAGGTCGCTATCGTCATCGGTGGCGGAAACATTTTCAGAGGTCTTCAGGGCGTTGGAAAAGGTTTCGACAGGGTGAACGGAGACAAGATGGGTATGCTTGCAACCGTGATCAACTCTCTCGGTCTGGCTATGGCCATCCGTTCCGCGGGTGTCGATGCGGAAGTCTTCACGGCGACTCCTATGATGCCTGTCGCAAGATACTATATGAGGGATGATGCTGTGGCTGTGATGGAAAAGGGCGGAGTAGCTCTCATTGCAGGCGGTACTGGAAATCCGTATTTCACGACAGACTCAGGTGCGGCTCTCCGTGCTTTGGAGATTGGTGCGGACGCGCTTCTCAAGGGTACTCGCGTGGATGGCGTATATACTGCAGATCCGGAAAAGGATCCGAATGCCGTGAAGTATGAGGAACTGAGCTTCGACAAGGCTATCGAAGACCGTCTCAAGGTGATGGACCAGACCGCGTTCGCGCTCTGCCGCGAGGGCAACATGCCTATCATCGTGTTCGACATGAATCAGAAGGGCAACCTCACCAAACTCGTAAAGGGCGAGAAGGTCGGTACATTAGTACACGTATAGACATCTATAATGATGCCCGGGTGGTGGTTTCAAAAACCATGGCCGCCCGTGGCCTTGTGAACGGGAGGGGCCCGCTCCGAAGGAGGGGGAGGGATTTAGTTTTTGAAACCACCACCCGGGCATATGAATTAAATGATTAATAATCAATACAACAATACTATGATTACAAGAGCTAAAGAAATTCTGGCAGGTGCAAAGGACAAGATGTCGCACGCTGTCACACACCTCGACGAGGAACTCAAGACATATCGTGCCGGCAAGGCAAACCCTCTCGTTTTCAATAACGTGATGGTGGACTACTACGGCAGCCCTACGCCTATCCCTCAGGTAGCTTCGGTGACTACTCCTGATGCAAAGACACTCATGCTCCAGCCATGGGAGAAGAAGATGATTCCTGTCATTGAGAAGGCTATCCTTGACGCAAACATAGGTCTTACTCCTTCAAACAACGGTGAGAGCATCCGTTGCGTTGTTCCGCCTCTTACCGAGGACCGTCGTAAGGAGCTCCTCAAGAAGGCAAAGGCAGCCGGAGAGAACGGCAAGGTAAGCGTACGCAACGCTCGTCGTGATGCTATCGAGGCTCTGAAGAAGGCCAACAAGGAAGGTATGCCTGAGGATCTTCAGAAGGAGTATGAGCAGCTTGTCCAGAAGGAAACTGACGCTTTCACCAAGAAGGTTGATGAGCTGGTAGCGGCAAAGGAGAAGGAAATGATGACCGTATAATCCGGTTTACATCAAAAAATTGTATATTTGTGACCGTTATGGGAACTTATCGATTTAGCAGCTTCGGTTTTTATTATTTCTATTTCCAGAAAAGGGGATAGACCGGACGTCTGCGTATCGATTATATAGAAATGTTTATGCTGTCCGGTGTCTGTGCGCCGGACAGCTTTTTTTAAAAAATATGACGGGTACAGTTTTATACTGAAAGCGCGCCCGGTCTTAGCGGAATATATGAAGAAGATTGCGATACAGGGAGTAAAGGGCTGCTTTCATGAGCAGGCGGCAAGGCTTTTCTATAAGGAGCATGGCCATATAGTGCCGGATATAGTGGAGTGCCTTACGTTCGACGGACTTTACAGGAGCATGAACGACGGTGTGGCCGATGCGGCAGTGATGGCTATCGAGAATACGGTGTCGGGAGGACTCCTGCCGAATTTCGAACTGCTCAGGAAGTATGACCGCAAGATAAAGGGAGAGGTGTTCCTGCGTATCCAGCAGAACCTGATGGCTCTTCCGGGGCAGTCCATAGAGGATCTGAAGGAGGTGCGCACGCATTATATGGCCATCAACCAGACCCGTGAGTTTTTCAAGGATTATCCCTGGATAAGGCTTGTGGAGTCGGAGGATACGGCCAAGAGTGCGGCCGAGGTGGCTTCCGAGGGGCTTGTTGGTGTGGGAGCTGTTGCTTCGACCCTTGCAGCTGACCTTTACGGCCTGGAGATCCTTGCGGAAAGCATAGAGACATATAAGCAGAACTTCACCAGGTTCCTTGTGTTTGATGATGCTTTGGAGGTGGACAGGACGAGGGTGAACAAATCGTCGATGTGCTTCACGCTTCCGCATACCCCTGGCTCTCTGGCTCATGTCCTTACGATTCTTTCGTTCTACGGGATGAACCTGACGAGGATCCAGTCTCTTCCGATTCCCGGACAGGAGTGGCAGTATTTCTTCTATGTGGACATCAGGTTCGACGATTATGTCCGTTACGAACAGGCATTGGCGGCGGTACGTCCACTTATGGAAGACCTTAATATATTAGGAGAATACGTTTCAGCGATATAGTCTTGTCCGGGAAAGCACCCGTTTTCCCGGATGGAAAGCAGAAAATGTGAGAGTTATCCGGAAAACTACCCGTTTTTCCGGATGTGAATTTAAAAGAGATGATTATTAGACCGGCAAAAAGGACAGAATCAGTCCAGGAATATTATTTCTCCAGGAAGCTGAAGGAGATAGCTTCCATGAATGCGGAACGCGCAGTCAAGGGCGAGGACCCTGTGATCAATCTCGGGATAGGCTCTCCTGACGGAATGCCTCCTGTTGAGGCTGTGGAGGCCTTGTGCTCATGTGCGCGTCAAAGCGGCAATCATGCCTACCAGAGTTATGTCGGTATCCCGAAGCTGAGGCAGGCATTTGCGGACTGGTATTCGGAATGGTATGGCGTGGAACTGGACCCGGATACCGAAATACAGCCCCTTGTCGGCTCCAAGGAAGCCATTCTTCTGATTTCCCTTGCCTTTCTGGACAAGGGTGACAAAGTGCTGGTGCCGGACCCGGGTTATCCGACCTATTCCTCTGCCTCGAGACTTGTGGAGGCTGAGATCATACCTTACGACCTGACTTCGGAAAACGGCTGGCAGCCGGATTTCGATGCCTTGGAGAAGATGGATCTGAGCGGTGTGAAGATAATGTGGACCAACTATCCGGGCATGCCGACGGGAGCCCCGGCCTCGGAGGCTCTGTATAAGCGTCTTGTGGAATTCGGAAGACGTCATGGGATATTGATCTGCAATGACAATCCCTACAGTTTCATTCTGAACGACAGCCCGCTTTCGATTCTGGCCCAGCCCGGTGCCATGGACTGCTGCCTGGAACTGAATTCCCTCAGCAAGGCCCACAATATGGCCGGATGGCGAATCGGCATGGTGGCGGCGGACAGGGAAGTCATAGCCCAGATACTCAAGGTGAAAAGCCAGATGGATTCCGGAATGTTCAGACCTTTGCAGGAGGCTGCGGTGGAGGCTCTGGCCCGAGGGCCGGAGTGGTTTGCCCGGCTGAATGCCGAATATGCCCGCAGGAGGCTGCTGGCAGGGGAGATATTTGATATCCTCGGAGTGGAATACGACGGTAATTCTTCCGGAATGTTCCTTTGGGGCAAGGTCGGGGATTCGTCCGCTTTGCTTTGCTCCGGCAGGAATGGCAGAGCCCGCTGTTCCGTACTGCAGGAAGATGCAGGCCCGGCGGAGGATCAGCATGAGCTTGCGGTCGGAAAGTCCGCCGGCGAACAATTGTCCGACATGATATTATATGAAGCCGGAGTGTTCATAACCCCTGGTTTCATATTCGGAAAAAACGGCAGGGACTATGTGCGCATATCCCTTTGCGCCAAACCTGAAGTGCTGAAGCGCGCAGCGGAAAAAGTAGCGTATCACATAATGCGTTAATATTCAGTCACTTCGCATAAAAGACCTGCGGCAGATGGAGCAGGTCTTTCGGGGTAAGTGTCTGGAGGATAATTAGTTGCGAAAATGTTAGATTGAGAGTATGAAAGTAGGAATCATAGGATTGGGCCTTATTGGCGGTTCGATGGCGATTGACCTCAAGCGGAGGGGCTTTGCCAGCGAGATTATAGGGGTGGAGTCGGAGCCGGTGAATGCCGCTGCGGCCCTGAAGATCGGGCTTGTGGACAGGATAACCGATTTCGACCAGTGTGTGGAGAAGGTCGACATGGTTGTGCTGGCAGTGCCTGTGGGAGTTGCAGTGAAGATGTTGCCCCAGGTGCTGGATAGATTTGCCGCCGGTCAGAATGGTGGACCAGGAAAGGCTACAGCTAAGGTGGTCATAGACGTGTGCTCTACCAAGGAACAACTTGCCCGCAGAGTAAAATATCACCCGGCAAGACGTCATTATGTGGCGACGCACCCGATGGCCGGAACTGAGTACAGCGGTCCCTGGGCTGCGATGTCAGGGCTTTTTGACGGACATGCATGCATAATATGTGACGCGGAAGATTCCTGTCCTGATGCGGTGGCAAAGGTGGAGAGCCTTTATGATGTGCTCAATATGAGGACGATATGCATGAATTCATCCAATCATGATGTCCATACTGCATATGTATCGCACATCTCGCATGTGACTTCGTTCGCGCTTGCTCTCACGGTGCTGGACAAGGAAAAGGATGAGAAGCATATATTCGACCTGGCCTCAGGAGGATTCTCCTCGACGGTGCGTCTGGCCAAGAGCAGCCCGGATATGTGGACTCCTATCCTTTCACAGAACAGGGATAATATCCTGCATGTGATGGATACATATATCGAGAAGATGAACGAGTTCCGCGAGGCTATCGCCGAGGGGGACGAAGCCCGGGTGCGCAGCCTTATCGAGGAAGCAAACCGGATAAGAAGAATTATACGTTGATATAAATAAACCTGATATAGACAAACTATGGCAACAAAGAAACTTGACATCACTCCATTGTACGAATGGGGAATGTTTACCGAGCCGCGTCCGAGCGTTATAGCCGGACCTTGCAGTGCGGAGAACGAGGAACAGGTGATGGAGACTGCAAAGGGTCTCAGGGAGCTTGGCATCAATGTATACCGTGCAGGTATATGGAAGCCGAGAACCCATCCGGGCTCGTTTGAGGGAGTTGGGGCGGAAGGCTTGAGATGGATGCAGAAGGCGAAAAGGGAATATGGCCTGAAGATATCCACGGAGGTTGCAAGCGAGAAGCATGTGTTCGAATGTCTCAAGTTCGGGGTGGACCTTGTGTGGCTTGGCGCCAGAACCACGGCTAACCCTTTCCTCGTGCAGGAGATTGCAGACGCACTTAAGGATACGGACATCCCCGTCCTTGTAAAGAACCCTGTGAATCCGGACCTCGACCTGTGGATCGGAGCGCTGGAGCGTCTCAACCGTGCCGGCATAAAGAAGCTGGGAGTTATTCACAGAGGCTTCTCTACATTCGACAAGATCCAGTACAGGAATGACCCTCAGTGGCAGGTGGCAGTCGAGCTCAGAAGCCGTTATCCGGAACTTCCGTTCTTTGTGGATCCGAGCCATATGGCGGGATGCAGGGAATATATCCGCGAGATCAGCCAGAGGTCTCTGGACCTTGGCTTCGAGGGACTGATGATCGAGTCTCACTGCAACCCCTCTGCGGCGCTCAGCGATGCCAGGCAGCAGCTTACTCCAGATCAGCTCAGCGACCTTCTTTACAATCAGATAAAGGTAAAGGACAACGATTCCGATGCACCGGAGTGGAAGGAGAACATCGACCAGCTCAGAGCCAAGATAGATGTGATAGATGAAAATATCCTATATGCACTTGCTTCACGAATGAAGATAAGCCGTAAGATAGGCGAGTACAAGAAAGCCAGCAATGTGGCCATCCTTCAGACTTCAAGATGGGATGCTGTGCTTGTCAAGGTAGTGGAAAAGGGTGAGGAATATGGTCTCGATGAAAAGTTCATCAAGGCTGTCTTCAATGCCATCCACGAGGCTTCTGTCGAGGTGCAGAATGAAATTATCTCAGACAGTTCTTCAGAGTGAATCTGAATTTCTCCCTGTCTTCATCCGAGAGGAATTCAGTCTTTATAGGCATGTAGAAAAGACGCTGCTTCAGATTGCTGGGGACGTTCTTGCAGTCGCGGACTCTCTGGCAGTCTTTTTCTGTAGTCATGACTACGGAAGTCGGGAATGCGTTAGCTGTGTCGGCTATGCTGCGGATGTCGCCCTGTGAGAACTTGTGATGGTCAGGGAAGTTAAAGTGCTTCACGATCTTGTAGTCGCTGCACAGGAAGTTCTGCAGAGGAGTGTCGTTTGCTATGCCGGAGAACAGGATAAGCCTTTTTGCGTAAAGATATCTCGCATCTCCTTCAGGGAAAACAGCTGCAGCAGTATCATATGAAATCTTTGTAAAGAAAATATGCTGTTTCCTGCCGTTCTTCCTTGTGCCGCAGCATTCCGAGCCGTCATACTGGTGGAGTCCCAGCGCTTCTGCCCACTTGCTCTTTTCCCAGGCATTCAGTCCTGCAGGACATTTTGAAATCATGATTATGTCGGCGGCTGCAATTCTTTCCGGAAGGTCGCGGAGTCTTCCGAAAGGCATCAGGTGATCCTTGAATATAGGCCTGTTGTAGTCCACGAGCACTATATTCACCTTCGGCTTTATCGCCCTGTGCTGGAATGCGTCGTCAAGAATGATGAGATCGGCCTTCGGGAAATCCTTGAATCTGCATTTCCTTGCCTTTCGGGCTGTCTGCACCGTTTCCGGATGGCAAAGGAAGCTGCAGCCCTCCTTCCTGGACTTGTCCACGGCTACAGTAACCGTCGGGAACTTGCTCTTGATCTGCATAGGCTCGTCTCCGTATTCCTTTGCAGTTCCGCCCACAACCACCTGCTGGAATCCCTTGGTCTTGCGCTTGTAACCACGCGAGAGCACTGCTATGTTCCTGCCTCCCCACTCGTCGTCCCCAAGAAGTGTCCTGAGAATCATTTCTGTATGCGGAGTCTTGCCGGTTCCGCCTACCGTGATGTTGCCCACGCATATCGAGGGCACTTCAGGGGAAGTGGCCTTGCGCAGTCCGCAGTCATACATCATGTGCCTGACCTTGAGGATCAGCCAATATGGAAAAAGTAAAATTCTGTCTATCATAGGTTATATATGTTTCCTGCCATAGGGGCTTCGAAGTCTCCCCAGCGTTCCTTTATTCCGTCCAATGTCGCATACAGCTCCTGAGGGTCGTTCAGCGTCACCAGCTTCAGACGCGTTTCCTTGAAGTCCGGAAGGCCTTTGAAATAACATGAAAGATGACGGCGCATTTCCAGTACTCCCACCCTGTCTCCTTTGATCTCCAGAGATTTGGCTAGATGTCTTTTGGCCAGGTCCACCCTGTCGCATACGCTCATCTGGGGCAGCAGTTCCCCGGTCTGGAGATAATGGCGGATTTCCTTGAATATCCAAGGATGGCCATATGTCGCGCGGCCTATCATGATGCCGTCCACCCCGTAACGGTCGAAATATTCCTTCGCCTTCTGCGGAGAATTGATGTCTCCGTTACCTATTATAGGTATATGCATGCGGGGATTTTCCTTCACCTTGCCTATAAGCGTCCAGTCTGCCTCTCCTTTGTACATCTGGCAACGCGTGCGTCCGTGGATGGTCAGGGCCTGGATGCCCACATCCTGAAGCCTTTCGGCCAGTTCTACTATTATCTTGGAATCTTCGTCCCAGCCTAGGCGCGTCTTTACCGTCACGGGCAGTTTCACCGCTTCCACTACCCTGCGCGTGATCTCCACCATCTTGTCCGGCTCGCGCATCATTCCTGAGCCTGCTCCGCGGCGGGCGATCTTGCTTACCGGGCAACCGAAGTTGATGTCTACCAGATCCGCTCCATGTCCGGCTCCGGGAACTCCTTTCACACTTTCCAACTGAGAGGTTATTTCTGCAGCCTTTTCTGCCATCACGGCCGCATCGACCATGGCTTCGGGGATGTTTCCATAGATCTGAATCCCAATAGGGCCTTCGTAATCATATGTCACGAGTTTTTCGAGGGACTTGCGTGCGTCACGGATGAGCCCGTCAGATGATATGAATTCGGTATACATCATGTCTGCACCGAACTCCTTGCATATGAAACGGAAGGACGCGTCCGTCACGTCCTCCATAGGCGCAAGAAAGAGCGGCCTTTCTCCTAATTCTATATTACCGATGTTCATACAAACTGCAAAATTACAAACTGAAAAGATATTCTGCAAAAATATAATGTATAAGACCATCAGTCAGAGAAATTGCGGAAAAAGTGACTGATGGTCCGAATTTTATGCGTTTTTGAGCTGTTTCGTATACCGTCAGTCGCTTTTTTGTGTGCTTTTTGTACTGACGGTCCCTTTGTGCGGTGTATTTCCAGTCGAATTTTGTAAATTTGCACCAGTTAAAATTCAAAAGACATGGCAAAGATAAAGACTATAGGCGTGCTTACGTCAGGAGGTGATGCGCCGGGAATGAATGCGGCAATCAGGGCGGTGACAAGGGCTGCCATTTATAACGGATGGAATGTAAAAGGCATATACAGAGGATGGGAGGGACTTATCAATAATGAAATAAAGGACTTTACTTCCGAGAGCGTCAGCGGGACCATCAACCGTGGAGGTACGATCCTCAGGACAGCACGAAGCAAGGGCTTTATGGGAGAAGAGGGGCGCGCGAAGGCATATGAGAATATGAAGGCACATGGCATTGATGCACTAATCGTTATCGGAGGCAACGGCTCCCTCGCAGGCGCACAGGTAATAGCTTCCGAGTATGACATTCCTTGTGTCGGACTTCCAGGCACCATCGACAACGACCTGTACGGAACGGATACGACTATCGGCTACGATACGGCCTTGAATACCATCATGGACTGCGTGGACAAGATCCGCGATACGGCCAACTCCCACAACCGTATATTCTTCGTTGAGGTGATGGGACGCGATGCAGGCTTCCTGGCGCAGAATGCAGCCATAGCGACAGGAGCGGAAGCCGCCATCATTCCCGAGGACCAGACGGATGTGGACCAGCTTGCAACATTCATCGGCAGGGGAGTGCGCAAGAGCAAGAACAGCTCGATTGTCCTGGTGTCCGAGAGCAAGAAGGACGGCACGGGCGGAGCACAGTATTATGCAGACCGTCTGGTGCATGAATATCCTGAATTCGAGGCCCGCGTGACCATCCTCGGTCATCTTCAGCGCGGAGGAATCCCTACGGCCAACGACCGTATCCTTGCCAGCCGTCTGGGCGTCGCGGCGATCGAGGCCCTGAAGGACGGACAGCGCAACATCATGGTGGGTGTAAAGAACGACCAGATCGTTTATGTGCCTTTCAACAAGGCCATCCGCATAGATAAGCCGATCGACCGCGAACTTATCAATGTGCTTAACGTGCTTTCTATATAATGAAAGTGCAATAGATATGAAATATGTATTTTATAAGAACCGCGTGCCGCCATTAGGAGGCACGCGGTTCTTGTGGTTTTCTGATTGGTGCGCTGTCCTGTTCTGCAGCAGGTGCTCTATTTGTCCATCAAAACAATGATTTTAGGGAAAATTTGGCCAAACCGAAAATTATTCCTATCTTTGCGCCCCCTATGTAGTGTAGGGATCGCAAATTTATTAAGTATTAACCATTTAAATGTACAAGATGGACACACAGAGCTACAAAACGGTATCCCTCAAGGCAGGTGATATCAAGAAGGAGTGGGTTGTGATCGATGCTACCGACTTGGTGGTAGGCCGTCTTGCTGCCAGACTTGCTCTCGTTCTTCGTGGTAAGAACAAGGCGTCTTTCACTCCGCACATGGACTGCGGTGACAATGTCATCGTTCTCAACGCGGACAAGGTAAGATTCACTGGCAAGAAGATGACCGACAAGGTGTACGTTCGCCACACTGGCTATCCAGGTGGACAGCGTTTCGCTACTCCTAAGGAGGTTATGGCAAAGAAGCCTACTGAAGTCTTAAGGATGGCTGTCAAAGGCATGCTTCCTAAGAACCGTCTTGGTGCGAAGCTTCTCAACAACCTGTATCTTTACGCAGGTAACGAGCACCCACACCAGGCGCAGAACCCAAAAACAATCACTTTAAACGAAATTTAAGCAGAGCATGAAAGTAGTAAACGCCCTTGGAAGACGTAAATCAGCAGTCGCTCGCGTTTATGT